>CADCIZ010000007.1 GCA_902801685.1 uncultured Erysipelotrichaceae bacterium
CTTACTAATTATCAATATTCCTAACTTTTCATTAATACTATTGTTAACATATTTTTTTCTCTAAAAATAATTTTCATTTGCTATTTCTTTTTATATACTTTATTATTACTATCATATATACTAATGCTATTTTTACCATTATTCTTGGATTCATATAAAGCAATGTCTGCTTCTTTAATAATTTCATCAAGAGTTTTCCCCTCTTCATAACTTGATATTCCCGCGCTAAATGAAACATTAATATTTAAATTTTTAAAATAATCTTTTATTATTTTACTTACTATATCCATTCTTTTTTTTACTAAATCTTTAGAGCATTTATTAAAAACGACTAAGAACTCGTCTCCTCCGTATCTACATACGATATCAGTTGAACGAGTATTATTCATTAAGATCTTAGTAACTACTTTTAAAACATTATCACCTACATCATGACCATAAGTATCATTAATACCTTTAAAATCATCTACATCACATAAAACAACTACACTAAAACTATTAATATTATTAAGTATTCTTCTGTTATATGCGCCAGTCAATGTATCTTTTTTTACAATTTCTAATAATTGATTTCTTTCTTCTATTAATCTTAATATTTGAATTTTTAAATCTATATTATTAACTGAATCTAAATTTTTAATAATACTATCTATATAATTATTATATTCGGACATTCTATCACTCCCAAACGAACAATATTTTAACACAAACTAAAAACAATTCAAAATTACTTGCTTTTACTATTTGTATTATTCTTAATTAAATTACCATAAACATCAGCAAATGATATATTAATCTTTACGCCCTCTATGCCTTCTCCCAATTGATTGCTTAATAAACTTAATCCATTACCATTTTCAACATCATTTTTAATATCTTCAAAGCATTTATCAGTAGATTTTATTATTTCTTGTCCAATCTCAGGAATTTCTCTTAGCATGTTTGACAAAAAGTATTTATCACAGCTTGCAAACATACCAGGTTTTATTTGCCTTTTTATTATTTCATTATATGAATCCTTATCTATCCTATTTTCTAGTAATGTAGCAAATGCTTTTATAAAGAATATATGCATAATTGCTTCTCTAATATGGCAATCACTATCTAATTTAATCTCAACATAATCATCATATGTATACATCATTTTATTTTCTAATATTCTCTTTTTTTCTTGATTTTTAAGTATTAATTTAATACATAATTTCTCTAATTCATTTAGATTACTAGGATTATTATAATAATCTTTTACTTTTTTAAGTTCAAAATTAGGTATCTCTTTGCAACTATTCATAAATGTTTTATAAGCAATTTCAATAGATTGTATGTTACTACCACATTTGAGTAGTCCTTCATAATACCCATTATTACCATATCTATACACAACCTCTAATACATATATCTCATATGGGCTTAATAGACTAGGATTATTATTATACTTATCTTCTAAATTTTTTCTTAATGTATCATTATCTTTACACAGAGTTATAATTAAACCAATTTTACTTTCTTCTTCTTTTGTAAACATAAATACTCCAATCTATTTATCAAAAAACAAACTATCTTTTTAGTTTGCCTTTTGCTCCTTTTAATCCATTAAAGTTACTTAAGATATTTGTATCAAAAGAATATGTTTTTTTATGTTTTTCTTTATAATCTTTAATAGCAATATTAATCATATCACTAAGTAATTCTTTATATCCTTTACCTACTGGTTCCCAAAGATAGAATGCAAGTGACCCTGGAATAGTATTTGGTTCATTAATATATACATCATTAGTTTTACCATCGATTAAAAAATCTATTCTACATACTCCACTTAAATTAAGTGCTTTAAATGCACGAACTGAAATATCTTTGATTTTCTCTTCTACCTTTTTATCAATTCGAGCAGGAATGATACGACTAGTAGATGCCATGCCTTTAGATGAATTCATAGCTCCTTTAAGTTTACCTTTAGAACCACCTATATACTTATCTGCATAAGTTAAAAGTTCATTATCACTTAACACTTCTTCAAGGGCACTAGTATCTTGATGTTTATAATTACCAAGCACACTGCAATTAACTTCAACTAAGTTAGAAACAGCTTTTTCAACTACTATCTTATTATCATATTTAATAGCTTCTTTAATTGCATCTTTAATATCACTATCAGTTTTTACATAAGTAATGCCTACACTACTACCTAAAGTAGCTGGTTTAACAACTACTGGATATTTTAACTTATTTATTTTATCCAATATAGATTTATTATCTTCTTCATATTCATAGTCATAGAACCAAGTATAAGGTACAACAGGAATATCATTAGACTCAAATACTTGTTTCATTAATACTTTATCCTGTCCTAAAGCTGCTCCTAATACATGACTTCCTACATATGGGATACCTGTACTTTCCAAATATCCTTGAATAGAACCATCTTCTACATTATTACCGTGTACTATTGGGAATGCAATATCAATATCAGTTATATCTTTTCTAAACATTCCTTTAGTAGATTGTAAATAATATTTATCTCCTTTTTTAGTTAATACAACTTCTTTAGCATACCTTTTTAAATCATCAAAATTCTTATATACATCCATATCTCTTAACATCGCACCAGTATACCAAATACGTTCTTTACTTATATAAATTGGAATAATGTCATATCTTTCTTCATCAATAGATTCCATTGCTTGAACCGCACTAATAACACTTACTTCGTGTTCAACACTCTCTCCTCCAAAAATTACACCTAATTTTATTTTCATAAATTCCTCCTATTCATTAAATAAATCTGGTAAGTCGTTTTCAAGTAAGATATAAGTTTTCTTGGTTGATAACTTATTCATTATTGGAAACGCTTCCTTTACATCATTTATTACATATATATTTTCTTTTTTGTATTTTGACTTTATTAATCCATCATATATGGGTTTAGTTTGATTTTTACCGACTAATATTACATAATCCGCAACCTCACTAATATATGTACCAAAGTTATAGTTTGCTTCATATTGTTTATCACCAAGTTCAATCATACCTGGAGTAACTACTATCTTAATACCATCCATAAGGCCAAGGACATCAAGTGCCATCTTAGAACCTACTGGATTAGAGTTATATGCATCATCTATTATATAGTTAGTACCATAAGTTTTAAGTTCTAATCTATGTTCAATAGTTTTAACGATCGCTACTCCTCTTTTCAACTCATCAATACTCATACCAAGTTCATGGCCTAGTAAAATAGCTGCAAGTATATTGTAAACATTATGTCTACCTAACAGTTTAGTTTGAAATGTATATTTCTTCTTATCTCCTTTAAATATACAATCAAATGTAGTTCCTTCTCCTGATAGTTTAATATTAGTAGCTTTTAAGTCTACATCATCCGAGTCTATTCCTATCCAAAGTACTTTACAATCGTTTTTAAGTTTATAATTTCTTTGATAAGGGTCATCACCATTTAATATACCAATACCATCATGTGGTAAAGATTCAATCAATTCAAACTTACCTTTTTGAATATTTTCTCTTGATCCAAAACTTTCTAAGTGCGCTTCTCCAATAGTAGTAAGTATTCCATACTTTGGTTTAACAAGCTTACAAGTAGTTGCAATCTCCCCTACTTTAAATGCACCCATTTCAGCTATAAATAAATCATTAAATTTATCTAAATATTGATTAATTGACCTGATAAGTCCATAAGGAGTATTAAAGTTCTTCGGAGTAGCAAAAGCATTAAATTTAACATTCAATATATCATTTAATATATTTTTACTACTAGTCTTACCATAACTTCCGGTAATTCCTATTACTGGTAAATTCATAGAAAACAATTTATTTTGTGCCATATGTTTAAAATGCAAATATACACATTTTTCAACTGGTATATTTATCTTATTAACAAGCCATATCATAAAATAATTTAAATAAGTAATAATACTTAGTATTAAATAGTATACAGTTATATTATTTTCTTTAAATAGTAAAATCATAACAAGTAATATTATTAAATATAAAATAGACTCTGTTATAGCTATTCTTTTTACTCTAGCAGTTATTACTAGTGGTTTTTTTACTTGTTCTTTAATACTTCTAAACTCTATTATAGTGAAAATTGTAAGTAAACTAAATAAAGCCATAGTAATATAATTATTTAATACAAAACCAAGTCCTATTATAAACAAACCTAAATCTGGATTTAAAAATACTTTTTTCAAATTATTATTAATCCATAATAAGTATCTATTAGATTCATCATAATAGTTTTGCTGTAACATATGTATTGATTTTTTACTTTTAATAATTGTTAAATATATAAGAGGTATTAACGATAATAAAAAATATAACATAATTACTCTCCTTCTAAAAATATTCTAATTACTTTTATTACTTGAGGTAACATTTCTAAATAAGCATAATGCGTACATCCTTCATAAATAACAAGTCCAGAGTCTTCGATTAATGATTCTAATTCTTTAGCATCCTCTACTGGTACAGCCTCATCATTAGTCCCCCAGAATATAAATGTAGGACACTTAATCTTTTTAACGTCTTCACGTATATCTAGATTAACTGTTTCGACAAGTATTTTTCTCATCATTTCTGATGCATTCTTATAATCTGTAGAACCAATATGCTTTTTAGCATATCCTTCTAATTTATTTAACAACGGTACTTTTTTTAATGATTTTAATACTTTTGTTTTTAAGGGCATTTTTTCAATACCTTTTTTAAATGGACTGGCAAAAAGTACTAACTTTTTAACCTTATACTTACTAGCATAAGCAAGCGATATTTTTCCACCAAATGAATGTCCCATCATAATTGGATTTTTAACACCAATACTTTTTAAAAATTCATGTACACATTCAACATAATCATAGATTGTCCAAACACTTTTAGGTTCACTAGACTCTCCATATCCTGGTAAATCTAAGATAATGATATGTCCCTTTAATTTATCACCAACAGGCTTCATCATTTGTATGTTTTGACCCCATCCATGAAGCAAGACTATATCATTTCCTTCTCCATACTCTATATAATTTATATCAACATCTTTAATATGTTTAATCAAATTCATCATCTCCGTTAACCTTACATATATAATGTTACCACATTTCAAAGCAAAAAAAAAGCAAGTTTAATTATTTTTTTTAAACTTACTTAAATATATATTTTTTCACATAAAAAGTTATCTATCAGCAATTTTATCTTTTCTAAATAAATTCATTACCGCAACTATTCCAAATAAACTTACTAGTATTAATAACGAATTAACTAATATATTATTTTTAACAAGTAAATATATTAATACATTCATTGTAGTATTAATTCCTATATGAAAGATAATTGGCGCATTTAATGTTTTATATTTATCATATAAGTATATCATTATAAATGACAATATTAATGTATATATCATAGTTATAAGATTTGGAAAATGTATTATTGAAAACATAACGCTTGTAATAATACAGGATTTTTTATGATTATTAAACTCAAGCAGTTTATTATATACTATTCCTCTAAATAACAATTCTTCTAGTATTGGGCCAATTATTCCTGATGATATTATAGTAACCATTAGTGGAAGACTACTTACTTTATAACTATCAGTAATATGAACTACACCATTTAATGTATAAATAAATGTATTAAAGAATATAGCAATAAACACACCTAGAACAAATATATTTATTAAATTATATCTATCCATATTGGTTTTAGATTTTTCTAATTTCATCTTTCTAATAATACTATTAAATATAATTCCAAATATAATAAATGTTACTACTACCATAAGTAATGCTCTATTATTAAGATAATTAGTAAGAGCAGTTTTATACTCATGCGTATTTATTATTTCTATGTCATTTAAATCTGGAAAAAGGTCTCTATATTTTATTAAATTTCTACTGTTAAAGATTGCAACAAAAATATAATTTATAAAAAACTCTCCAGTAAGAAATAATACTGGAAAGAATACTACTTTTAATATTTTTTTAATATAATTCATTATTTGTCATTCTTTAACATTTCTTTAACAGTAGTACCTAGTGTTGCAATATTAGATAGATCTGATGGAACAATTATTTTAGTAGAATTTCCATCAGCCAAAGTAGATAATGCTTCTAAACTCTTTAAAGCAATTACCTTTTCATCTGCTCCAGCTTTCTTAATTAATTCAATACCTTCTGCTTCTGCTTGTTTAATCTTAAGAATAGCCTCAGCCTCTCCTTCTGCTTTTTTAATCTGTGATTGCTTTTCAGCTTCCGCACGCAAGATTGCGCTTTCTTTTTCTCCTTCTGCAATCAATATACTACTTCTTTTTTCTCCTTCTGCTTTTAGAATAGACTCTCTTCTCTCACGTTCTGCACGCATCTGTTTTTCCATAGCTTCCTGAATCTCTCTTGGAGGAAAAATATTTTTAAGTTCAACTCTATTTACCTTAATTCCCCAAGAATCAGTTGCTTCATCAAGGATAGAACGCATCTTAGAATTAATGATATCACGACTAGTTAAAGTTTGGTCTAACTCTAGTTCTCCAATGATATTACGTAGAGTTGTAGCAGTTAAGTTTTCAATAGCTGATATTGGTTGATCTACTCCATAAGTATATAACTTAGGATCGGTAATTTGAAAATAAACAACTGTATCTATTTGCATAGTTACATTATCTTTAGTAATAACTGGTTGTGGATCAAAATCCTTTACAATTTCTTTTAAAGTTACTTGTCTTGATACTCTATCAATAAAAGGTATCTTAACATGTAAACCATTTTGCCAAGTTGTATAATAAGAACCTAAACGCTCAATTACATAAGCTTTTGCTTGTGGTACTACCCTAATATTTGGAATAATAACAAGCGCAACTAATATTAAAATAATAAATAAAAACATCATATTAATCAATCTCCTTTACTTTAATTTTTACGCCAATAATCTCTAGCACTTCAACTGTACTACCTTTTTTAATATCAATATCTGATATTGCTGTCCATCTTTTACCATCAACCTTAACTTCTCCTGGTGATAAATAACTTATATCCTCACTAACTATACCTTTCATACCTATAATTCTATCTAAATTAGTTTTAGATTCACCTACTTTAAGTTTCTTTAATAAGTAAGGTCTAGTTGTAATTAGTAAGAATACTCCACCTAAGACAAATACCGCAAATTCTATTTCTACACTATCAATAAATAACGATAATATCATAGATATAATTCCGCTTACAACAAACCATACTGTTGTAAGACCAACTGTTGTAACCTCAATAAATATTAAAAATATAACAATACTTAACCAAATCCAAACCACATTATCAACTCCACTTAAATTATACTATTAATATTTAAAAAATACTAGTATATTTTATTATTATCATCATATATTTTAGTATGAAAACAATAATACATGATTTAGAATTTTTAGATAAAGAATTATTTAGTATTTATGATAATGATACAATAATTAATGCAAACGAGTGCAAGAACAGTTGTATCGGTTGCTTTAGTTGTTGGATTAAGCATCCTAAGAAGTGTATTTACAAAGATGAATACTCTAATATTACAGAATCTTTAAAGAACTCAGATGAACTTATTATAATTAGCAAATGTAGATACGGGTGCTACAGTGAGAGTGTTAAAAGAGTATTAGAAAGGTGTATTGGATACGTTCTACCTTATTTTACTATCCGTAATAAACATATCCATCATGCAAGTAGATATAAAAATAAATTAAAATTAACTACTTATTTTTATGGAGATATTACTGATGATGATAAAGTATGTCTAAACAATCTAGTTAAGGCTAATAGTATTAATCTAAATGCCAGTGATTATGAGGTAAAGGAGATAGATAATGTATACACTGATTAATGGTTCACAAAAAAATCATCTAAGTAATTCTAGATACTTCCTAGATTATATTAGTAACTACTTAGATGATTATACAACATATGATTTAATGTATAGTAAATTTGAAGATATTATTAATAGTGTTATTAAATCTAATATAATAATTCTTGCTTTTCCACTTTATGTTGATAGTCCAAACTCACTTACTTTAAAACTATTAGACTATATATATGATAATAAAATAGATTTATCTAATAAGAAATTATATGTAATAATTAACTGTGGTTTTAGAGAAGGAACACATAATATAACTGCTCTAAATATTATTAAGAATTGGGCTAATAAAGTTAATATTAATTATAGTGGTTCAATACTTATTGGCGCAGGTGAAATTGTTGGTAAGAAAAGCTATAGTTATATTACTAGTATCGCAATTAGTAAGTTAAAGAAATTTAGTATATGCATAAAAGATAATAAAACCAGTAAGGATATAATAACTACTATGGATTTACTAACTAATAAACTATATTGTATGTTTGCCAATAGTTCTTGGACTAAAAGAGCTAAAAAAAATAATTTAAAAAAGAATGATTTATTAATTCAATAATCATTCTTTTTAATTATCTTAAATCACTCTTTTTGATTCTATATACATTAGCATATTTATAATCCCCATATGCACTATCAGATACATTAGTAGATGCAATACCAATATAAATATAATCACCTAAGTAATCTAATCCTTCTGCCTCAAGATACAAATCTTTAGATTCAAATATTTTATTATGTTTAATTAGTTTTCCACTCGTAGAATCATAAGTATCAATATAAGCAACAGAGTATCTTAAACTATTACTTCCAGAATCAATTCCTTCACCATAATAAATATAAATATACTTACCATCAAGTGCATATCCCTGCATATCATATGGTGTATCTTTAATATCAATACCACGTATATAACTTCCAACAGTCATATTGTTTTTATTATAATTATATAATCTAAATCTTTGAGTTCCATCGTTAATTCTTGCCATATAAATATTATGGTTAAAATCTATTTTAAATGATTCTCTTTTTAATTTAAAGGCATCAAACAAGAAATCTCTTTTACCTTTAGATGTAATTTTATATGCTTTATGTCCATGAGCATCTTTTTCATATGCTGTATCAACATCACAAGTTGTCATTAATACACCAGAAGGAATTGTAAAGAAACCGTGTCCACATTTTTTCTCTCTGAATATCTCTTGCATTGATAAATCAGTACGTGATATTTTAGTTATTATGAGTTCAGAAGGTGTAGAATCAATATTAGAATAAGGACTCTTTCCAAAATTATCTTGTGATACGTATACATCACTATCATTTACATAAATATCTTGAATTACTTTTTGTCTGTATAAACCAGTTGTAGGTAATTCTAGGGTTGCGAATACTTTTTCAGCATTAACAGAAAAGACATTTTTTAAATCAACCCACTCAGCATACATTGTAATTTCTTCTCCTGGATTTGCTGTTTCTGCTACCGTTGTCATATCTTTGTAGATTTGATATCCATATTTTTCGCACGTTGCTTTATCAGCATAACCTTTACTACTTTGAGACTTATTTTTGTAACATGCCCATTTATTTGTTGAATTATTTTTTATTCTCCATCCTTTTAATAATTTACCATTATTAGTAAATTTATTATGACTTAACTTAGTTTTTTTGCCATAAGTAATCACCTGATCTGACATAGTACCAGTACCACCACTTGCATCATAATGAATTACAAACGATTTATTATTTGCAGCAACCTTCTCCCACTCAGCATACATTGTAATTATTTCCCCTGGATTTGCTGTTTCTGCAACTGTTGCCATATCCTTATAGATTTGATAACCATATTTTTCACATGTTGTTTTGTCGGTATATCCTTTATCAGATTTATCAGCGTTTTTATAGCAAGCCCAAGTTTCTACACCAGCACTACTAGTTCTAGTATTATTTAGTATTTTCCATCCTTTAAATGTATAACCTTTTCTTGTAAAATTATTTTCACTTAGTTTTGTACTTGTACCATAAGTAATTGTTTGGTCTTTCATAGTACCTACTCCACCACTTGCATTATATTTTATCGTAAAATAATTAACAGTAACTAAAACTTTTTCCCACTCAGCATACATTGTAATTACTTCTCCTGGATTTGCTGTTTCTGCAACCATTATATTATCTTCATATAATTGGTATCCATATTTTTCACATGTAGTTTTATCGGCATATCCTTTTTCAGATTTATCAGCATTTTTATAACATGCCCACATCTCTTTACCATTATTCTTAGTTCTAGTATTATTTAGTATTTTCCATCCTTTAAATGTATATCCATTTCTTGTAAACTTATTTTCATTAAGCGGTGTGCTTGTACCATAAGTAATTACTTGGTCTTTCATACTACCTACTCCACCATTAGCATCATATTTTATCGTAAAATAATCAACATTAGTACCTACACTAGATCTCTCTTTTGTATTAACCATAGAATTAATCATATTATAATCACTAATATTAACAACTCCATCTTTATTAATATCCGCAACTACTAACTGTAAACTATCTAAAGTAATCTGACCATCGATATATCCACTAATAATTTGTAAATCATTATTATCTATCTTTTTATCAGAATTTACATCCCCAGCAATATAATAGAATTTAATTGCATCTACTACATCAGACTTTTCACATCTATTAGATACACTGTTATATCCAGTAGGACAAATCTTATCAATACCAATATTATACTTAGAACTATCATTAATACTTGAAGTACTAACTCTAGTTCCAGAAATAGCCCTCTGGAGAAGCGCTAAATCAGTTTCATTAACTACTTTATCCTTATTAATATCACTAACCAAAAGTTGATTCTCATTAAACTGTGTTTTATTACTCATGTATAATTGTACATAAGTAACATCAGACACATTGAAAACACCATCTAAATTAGCATCACCAACCAACAATTTATTAGCATATATAATATTAGTACATTTATTACCTTCAAGTGTATATGACGGATCCTTACAATAATAATAAACATTACTAGTAACAGAATTACCTTTAAGCAAATTAAAAATAATATTATTATTAAATCCTAAAAAAATAAATATAAAAATCATTGTCAAAGAAACAATACTCGGTACAATAAATCTTTTATCACGAAACATATTCATAACACATCTCTCCTACAATAAAATGTTATCACATTATACATAAAAAATCTAGTATATTTCAAAATAAAAACAAGAAAATTAATTCTTGTTAATTTGCTCTTGATGCATATTTTCCATCAGCAGTATATACTACTATTTTTTCACCTTGTTCAATGAATAATGGAACTCTTACAGTAAGTCCTGTTTCAAGTTTTGCATCTTTAGTTGCATTAGTTGCAGTATTACCTTTTACTGCAGGTTCTGTTTCTATTACTTCAAGTTCAACTTTTTCTGGCATGATAATACCAAGTAATTCTCCTTCATAGAATGAAAGTAATACGTCTAATCCTTCTTTTAGGTATGATACATTATCTCCTAATTGTTCTTTAGTTAAATCCATTTGTTCATATGTTTCCATATTCATGAAGTTATAATTATCACCATTTGCGTATAAGAATTGCATTCCTACTTTTTCAATCATGGCTTTTTCTAACTTAACTCCAGAATTAAATCTTTTTTCAATAATAGATCCTGTTCTTAAATTTTTAAGTTTCGCTTGAACAAATGCAGCTCCCTTACCAGGTTTAACATGAGAAAACTCTAATACTGTATAGATATTACCCTCAAATAGAATAGTCATACCATTTTTTATATCATTTACATTTATCATAAACTACTCCTTCTATTTTTCTTCTTTATGAAGAGTTGATTTTCTACATTTTGGACAGAATTTATTTAATTCTAACTTATCTGCAGTATTTCTTTTATTCTTTTCTGTACGATAGTTTTGTTCTTTACATTCAGTACATTTTAAAGTTATTCTTTGTCTTGCTTCTCCTTTTTTTGCCATATAAATTGCCTCCTTCTTTAAAAACGCTACTATATTATAACAGATTATTGATAAAATTCAAAGTATTTTTCCGTAACTTTTTTAGTTATTCGCATATTTACCTTAGACATTCCGTTATAATCGGTATTAGGACCAGCTACATCTGGAGAAATAATAGTAAATGTTACTTTAGGTACATCACTAGGTGCATATCCCGCAAATGATGCAGAGATTGTTTCTGTATCTATCTTACCATCGCCATCTGAATCAATAAAACTTTCTGCCGTACCAGTTTTACCAGCCGCATTTCTAGAATGCTCTACATAACCACTACCAGTACCTCCGGCATCTACTACTTGTTTAAATCCCTCATGAACTCTATCTAAAAATTCTTGCTTAGTATCAACTGTATTTAATACATCAGTATCAAATGTATAAATCTTTTTACTTAATGCATCTTTAGTAGTTCCATCATATACTTCTTTAAGTAAATGAGGTCTAATTCTTTTACCATTCATAGCAATTGTAGATATATATTGTGATAATTCAATTGGTGTATAAGTATCATATTGTCCAATAGAAAAGTCTAGTAAGTATCCTGATAAAGTATTTTCTCCTTTATATCCTAAAGCCTCGTTTGGTAAGTCTATTCCAGTCTTAGTACCTAAACCAAATTCTTTAAAGGTATTTCTGTAAGTATCAAAAGCAGTTGTATCTATCTTAAGTGGACCATCGTATACATAGTTTCCTTTACCTACTTTAATAGCAGTTTGGAACTGATATGTATTTGATGAATACTTTAAAGCAGCAACATCATCTATCATACCATAAGTATGAAATGAACATTTAAGTGGGGTAGCTGCTATTTTAATACATTCATCATTTCTTACCTCACCTATTTTTAAAGCCCCAGTATTATAACCAACTATATGAGAGGCACCTTTAACAACTGATCCAGGGGTAACAGATGATGTAATAACTCCTGGAGTATAATCTACTACATCTAAACTACCATCTTCTTTTGTAACTACTCTTTTACCTACCATGGCTAAAATCTCACCTGTATTAGGTTCTGTTATAATTACAAATGTTTTAGAGAAATATTCGGTATTTGGTTCAGTCTTGGCAGCTAATAATTCTTCTGCAATAATATTTTCAATTTGTATTTGTAAATCTATATCTATAGATAATACTAAATCATTACCTCGAGTACCTTTTTTTATCTCTTTATAAGTTCCATCACTCATAATTTCATAAGTAGACTTATTTCCTTTTAAGTAATCTTCATATTGATACTCTAAATAACTAGTACCTACTCTATCAGTTAAAGCGTAGCCTTTCTTTAAATAATCCTTTTTAAGTTCAGATGGAATACCATTTTCACTAGTCGATACCTTACCCATTATTGCTTTTAAAGTATTTCCATAAGGATAACTTCTTTGCCAATCAAGTTTAGTGTCAATTCCTGGTAAGTCATCTAATGCTTCTGCAACCCTCGCAAACTCTTCATCAGTAACGCCTTCATTTTTAATAGTTTTCTCAGCATAAGAATATCCTTTATTCATTAAGTAATATATATATGCAGCCTCTCTATCATCATCAGTTAATGCTTCTAACTCTTCATCAGTTATTCTTTTTTTCTCTAGTGTATATATCTCATCACTAGTCATCTTTCTTTCCTTAACTTTTTTCCACTCTTTATCTTTTATTTTAGCTCTAGCTTTCTTTAAATTAGTCTTAACCCAAAATGTTCTAATTGCATCATCAGTTAATTTAGAATAATCTACATCTATATAATTACCTAGTTTATAAGCAAGAGCTATCTCTTCTTTAGCAGTTACCATGTTCTGTTTTTTATAATATATAGTTTTTACTGCCTCGTTATCTACTATTATTTTACCATTTCTATCATATATTCTACCTCTTGGAGTACTAGGTCCGTCAACTATTTTTTTAGTAAGTCTTTTTAATTCTACTTTATAATCATCATACTTAATTACTTGCATGTATACTATTTTCGCAATTAATCCTATCATTAATAAAAGTATTAATACAATTATTATTTTATATCTTCTCTCAATTATTATGCCAATTTTATCCTTTCTTCTATCTACAACTTTATTAAGTTTTTTGCTCTTTGTATTATTATTTTTTTTCTTTACTTTATATTTGCTTTTATTTATTTTAGATTTCTTTAATTTTTTCATATAAAGTATTGGCATAATCAAAATTTATAATTGAGATAAAGTTATTAATACTATTTAATTTTATTTTTTTAAACATTCTATCACCCACTATTAATCTATTCATCTTATATTATTTTAATCATATAATATAATGGTGAATATATGAAAGACAAATTACTAAAAAATTATATAAATAATTTAAAAAAAGAAGATATTAATGCATTCGCGCTTAATAATAATATTACTTTATCTAATACAGAATTAGATATTATCTATGATACTATTAAAAATGATTATAGTAATCTTTTATATGGTAATCATGATATAGTATTTGAACAATTAAAAACTAAAGTATCAACTGATAACTATGATAAAATTATTGATTTATTTTTTGAATATAAAAAGAAATATGCCTATTTTTTATAATAATCGATAATATCTCTTATTAAGTTATCATTAAACTTCTTATTTCTAATCATTTCTATTTCAAAAAGGTAAGGTGGATACTTAGTATCTTCTCCAACATATGGTGTTTCTAATATTTTAGGAACATCTTTTAATTTTTCATGATATATAACTTGCATTAATTTATTAAAACCAATATATCCTAATCCTATATTTTCATGTCTATCTTTATGAGAACCTAAGCAATTTTTAGAATCATTGATATGAACTACTGCTAGTTTATCTAAACCTATTATACTATCAAATTCTTCTAATATTTTGTCGAAATCACTAAGATCGTACCCAGCATCATTAATGTGACAGGTATCTAAGCATACTTTTATATGATTACTTCCTACTTTATCAATAATACTTTTTATCTCTTCAAAAGACCTACCTATCTCACTACCTTTACCTGCCATAGTTTCTAGACATATATCTACATTTGTATTATCATCTATAGAGTTTTTAAGTACATCTACAATATTGTTAATACCAACATCTACTCCAAGTCCAACATGACTTCCTGGATGTAAAACAAGTTTAGTAACCCCCAGTTTTCCTACTCTAGATACCTCTTGTTTTAAGAAGCTTATATTAAAATCTCTATTTTTACTATTTGCTGGATTAATAATATACGGAGCATGTACTACTACATCATTAATATCTATATTATTAGATATCATTAACATTTTTGCTTCTTCTATTAACTTATCATCTAATTCTACTCTTTTAGTGTTTTGTGGAGCACCTGTATAAAACATAAAAGTATTAGCTTTATAGCTTAGTGCTTCTGTAACACTTAGTAACATTTGTTTATCTTTATTAAAAGATACATGGCTTCCTATTATTAGTTGCATAAATCTTCTCCTTTAACTTTTTCAATTATATCAAAAAAACATATCTTTTGAAATATGTTTTTTAAAATATGTCTTTTAAAATATTCATATATTATACTATTCTTCTCTTAAAGCTATTACTGGATCTTTCTTACTTGCTATCTTCGACGGAACTAATCCTGCAATAAATGTTAAGAATACACTTATTAATATTAATACTAGTGCGGCAGATAGAGGTAAATGCATGATATTATTTATATTTAACGCATGCGATACTATAACATTACCAAGTAACGATAATAGTAGAGTAATTATAATACCTAGTATTCCTGCTGCAAGACCTTCAATTATCGCTTCTGCATTAAATACACGAGATATATCTTTTTTACGTGCACCAATTGCTCTTAATATTCCTATTTCTTTCCTTCTTTCAAGTACTGATATATAAGTAATAATACCTATCATTATACTAGATACAACAAGAGAAATACCTACAAAAGCAATTAATACATAACTAATAACATTTACAATAGATGTTACACTTTTCATCATCATACCAACTGTATCAGTATAAGTTATTTTATCTGCTTCACTTTTTTTACTATTATACTTTTTAATAATATCAACAATTTTATCTTTAGATTTAAAATCTTTAGGATAAATATTTATTTTATCTGGATCATCAGTATCAACTGAGCCTAATTTCTTTAAATTATCTTGGTATGTACATTTAGTATCCATAATATTCTCTATATAAGATTTAATATCTACATCGCTTAATGTATAAATACTAGGATCAATACTAATATTTATATCATCAAAACTTCTACCGGTAAATACATTTATACCAGGATTTTCTCTTTGACTTTTTACTATTTCACTATCATTAATTTTATCAATTACATAATTAGTTAAATCTTTAGTATAACCAATAGCTCCCGTAGTAGTTAAAGCAGTATCTTCATGCGATTTTATTATACCTACCACTCTAATAGTTTCACCACTATTTACCAACTCATTTACATAATCATCATTATTAGATTTATCAATCCATATACCATTTTCAAGCACATAATAATCACTATTAAATACTAGTTTATAATTTAATCCTAATAAATCATCATAATTATATTCTTCTATTTTTGATTTAGCATCTTCGCCATTTTCACTTTTCTTAACCATATCTTCTAATTCACTTTTGCTTTTTAACCCTAATGCATATAAAGTATAATCACTAATCTCGTTATTAGAATCAATCATCACAACTACTTCATTATAATTCTTAGGAAGATTTCCAGCAACTAAATCATAATTATCAAGTAACATCTTATCATTATCAAATAATTCTACAAAGACATTGTTATTATCAGAAAATTGCATAAACCTACTAATTACTCCTAAGTTTTCATAAATATTGGTTGGATTTACCTTTAAAGTATTACCATCAACATCAGTTGTAAATAAATTTATATCTAAATCATATCCATACTGGATATCATTTGCATACTTACTTATATTTTTATTATTATCAATATAAGTCTTAAAGTCCTTTAAGTTATTAACCTTTACTTTAAAAGATGTAAGTAAGTCGTTTAAGACATTATTAGAACGTATTTTATCATCTTTATAATGCTTACTTTTAGTCTTCATCATATTCAGCATCATACTAGTCATATCCATAGAATTCTTCTCAACAGTAAGTGGATAATTAGATAATGCTTCTTCTTCCTTATCATTTATATAATTTGATACACCATTAGATAAACTAAGTATTAAAGCAATGCCAATAATACCAATAGAACCCGCAAAAGCAGTTAAAAATGTTCTTGCTTTTTTAGTCATTAAATTATTTAAACTAAGACTCATAGCTGTTAGAAATGACATCGATGTTTTCTTACCAATAGTTGAATTAGCTGACTCTTCTTCACCATCATATTTATTGGAGTCATCTATAATCTCACCATCTTTTAGCTTAACTATTCTAGTTGAATAATCTCGTGCAAGTTCTGGATTATGAGTTACCATGATAACTAATCTATCAGCGGCAATCTCTTTTAACAAAACCATAATCTGTACACTAGTTTTACTATCTAACGCACCAGTAGGTTCATCAGCAAGTAATATATCTGGATCATTTACTAAGGCTCTTGCAATCGCAACACGTTGCATCTGACCTCCTGACATCTCACTAGGTTTCTTATGCGCGTGCTCTTTAAGTCCCACTTTTTTTAAAGCATCAAGTGCTCTTTTTCTTCTTTCTTTTTTACCTACTCCACTTAAAGTTAATGCAAGTTCTACATTCGATAGAGCTGTTTGATGCGATATTAGATTATAACTTTGAAATACAAATCCTACTTTATGATTACGATATGTATCCCAATTACTATCTTTATACTTTTTTGTACTAATACCATTAATAATTAAATCTCCTGTTGTGTATCTATCAAGTCCACCAATAATGTTTAACATAGTAGTTTTACCACTACCAGAAGCCCCTAATATAGATACAAATTCATTATCTCTAAACTTAATACTAACTTTATTAAGAGCTTTTTGAGTTAATTCTTTTGTTTTATAAATTTTAGTAACATTTTTTAATTCAAGCATATTTCACCTTTTCCTTCCTATTAATATTATACAACAAAACTAGTATATTTTCCTTTTTTGTAGTGATTAAAAATCAAGAAACTTTAAAATTTCTTGATTATAACTATTTATTATTAGACTCTTCTCTAAACATATTCATTTCAACTTTGTCATTTTCATAAAAAGTATCATTTGATTCTGCTTGTCGCCAATTTGTTTTTACACTCTGATTAGTAATATTAGTATCTATATTTTTATTGCTAGCATTAGTATCATCATTATAAAGAACATCATAATACATATTTTTATGAGCTTTCTTTTTTACTTCATATACTGGAATACTATCATTTTTCTGATGTCTTAACCACTTATCATCTACCCTATTTAATCTAAATAATAAGAGTATTACAAATGCATACATAATAATTACATAAATTAAAAAGATAATATAAATTGATTCAGTATTAAAGTTAAGCAAGAAGTCATAGAATCCATGGAAAATAAGCGGTATAAAGAATGCTGAATATCTAGTTAAAGCAGATGCATTAGCCTCACCTTTATCACGGCATAATTTAGATACACCTAAATAATAGCCCATAATAATACCAAATGATGCATGGGCAGGAATAGAGAATATCGCACGAGATATTGCAACTCCCATTCCATAATTATTTATATACATTATATTTTCAACAAAAGCAAAGCCTAATGAAATACATACTGCATACATAATTGCATCATATGGATTTTTAAAATACTTGTTTTTAAAACACATTATAGTAATTACTATATATTTAGACATTTCTTCTATTATTGCAATTATACCAAAACTAACTAAGAAAAATCCTTTATTACCTAGTGCTTCATTAATCTCTATTTGTGATTTATAGATATCATTACCAAGAAATCTTGATATATATCTAACCATTACCCAAGATAATATACCTCCTAGAAACAATATAGCAAGCAACCAAAGTGGCTGTTTTTTTACCTCACTCATATTATATATAACTGCAAGAATTATTAATACAGGAATAATGGATGCAAGTACACTAATTAAAATATTCATAAAAAACCTCAATTCTATGATAGATTATATTATTAATCATTTATATCACTAAATAGTTTATCTCCAATACTTGAAAAAGTAATACTACTATCTGTTTTTGCATAAGTTGTTGTTCCTGATTTCTTTATATCATTTGTTAAATTAAACGATTCCGTAATTAAATTATAATTGAATGTATTATCTTTACTAACTGCCACTAGTTGAACAGAATAATTAGCATCTGGCGCGGCATAAACAACATATAACACATTATTACCTTCATAAGATATTTCATATGACAAGACATTTTTACCATCATATGCAGTAGTTTTCTTATTATTAAATGTATAACCATAACTATCCATTGAATCTTCAATTTCATTTGATTTATTAAATATAGTATCAAATGTATATGGAAGAATTGATACTTGAAATGCAGAATTACTGCCATATATATATAAGTTCCCAGAATCATTATCATATTCATATCCAGATTTTTTATTAAAAACAAATCCATCTTGCTCTATAGTATTAGAATTATCTGTACTAGTTGTAGTTGCAGTTGTATTATTTGTGTTATTAGTAATATCACTATTAGTTTCATAATCATTTTCTGTTTTAGAATCCTTATTAAGGATAACAAAATAAGTAACTACTGCAGATGCAAGCGCAATTACAATTACTATAATAAATACAATTATTAATCCCTTATTGCTCTTTTTCTTTACAGAATTAGGTATAGGTTGACTGTTTACACCCATATTTCGATTAACCTCATTTATAGTATTTAATTGTGACTGAGGTTGTATATTATTAATACTATTTGTATTATTAATATTATTATCTGGCAGAATAGAATTATTTATAAATGAATTATTATTTATACCATTTGGTATAGCATTATTCATGTTTGAATTAATATTACTATTAGTATCAGGTATATTACTTGACATATTTATAGGATCATTATTTATATTAACATTATTGTTAACAAAATTATTAGGCGTAGTATTAATCATAGTTGTATTATTAATCATATTATTTTGATTATATGGAATACTTTGCTGACTAACTCCATTAGTTTCAGAAAAATTAATTGGAATACTATTTGATATATTACTATTCATATTTATATCTATATTATTATCAATTGTATTACTTTGCGTATTAATATTATTTGTATTACTTATATTAGGCATACTATTTTGCATAGTATTAAAATTATTAGGTTGTGTTATATTAGTATTATTTGGTACAACATTCTGTGTAACACCAACATTATTATTAATGCCATTGTTATTAACAGATTGTGTATTAGAAATATCGCTTACTCCCATACTATTATTAGGTATAACACTATTACCCACTTGATTATTATCAACACCATTATTGTTTATATTAGGATCAAAGAAATTATCAACCCCTATATTGTTCATATCATTATTTAAACTATTATTCAGATTATTGTTTTCATTATTCATATTTTTACCTCTCTTTATCTTAGTTTTATCAATTTTGAATAAGATACATTATTATGTGTATCAGTAAGTGCAAACACACAGTAATAATTAGAATTATCATCAAACTTAGATAATTCAAACTTAAATTTACCTGGTTTTTCTTCAAAACCTGTAATAATACCATCACCTACTACTTTACCGTTTTCTATAATAGGTCCTGTATAATTACCAGTATCATCAAGTATCTTCCATCCGCTAGATACAGAAAATACCACATTATTATAATCATTTAAGTTAATTGCAATTGCATTAGTTTTATCATCATTATTATTATAAACTACATTTGCAATATTAGTTTTATCAGTATTTTTATCATAATATAAAGTCATAACTGCGTTATCATTTTTAAAATCACTTATCTTATCACCAAAAGATTGTAATACAACATTAGTTGTATATTTAATATATTTATCAGTATTTTCTTTCTCAAATGCTGTTAAATCATATACTTCAGCATTGCTTCCTACGACTTGTAATTGTCTATCTTTAATGGATGCTTTTAACACATTACCATCTAGTGTAGTTGAAATACAACTATATACTGGTTTATAATATCCTGTGCCTAAATCTTTATAAACAACATATGTTGCTTTGGCAAAAGTTTCTACTTGTTCATCAGTTAACTCTAATTCAAAGTCTGCATAAGTATTTTTAGTAGTTGATTCTTTTGAATTAACTACATTAGATGTATAAGTATATGATTTATAATCTCCAGATTGAATACTATAAAACTTAGTAATAAAGTTCTTATAATCATTAAATCCATCAATATCATTATATAGATCTATAAACCTATCCTTTATAATCTTCTTTCCGTTATATGGAAAATATATACTAATACCTCTAGAATTAGCATCAGTTGCATAATTATAAATAATTGTATTATCAAGATTCTTAAGTACTTTATCTGCCTTAGTTGGTGATAAATCTTTTAAATTATTAACTAAGTTATATAAATCAACCATGTCATAAGATGGTTCTTCTTTAGCATATTGATATAGATTAGCTCTAACTTTCGATATTTTATTAAAATTAGTCGTAACATCAATATCATTAAAAAACTCATTAACACTCTTATTAAGATTATCTATATTAGATAGATTTACTAAAGAATAAGTTGAGTATATTGTATCACTATCAGTTTCAAAAGTATTACTCTTAATATCATTTATTTGTTTTTTATAAGCATCAATAAACTTTCTTCCTACAATCTTAGAACTATCTTTAGAATTAATATTATTAATAAAGTTAAGTACGCTAGTATAACTAGCACCTAACGTTTCTTCTTCAGAAGCAACTAAATATTTAGCATACTTAGAGAATATTGAATTTATCTCTATTGTTCCATTCAAACAAGTTCTAAATATAACTAATTCTAACTTTTTATTATTAAATGGACTATTGCTTAAAGCATTGTTCATCTCACTTAGTGATAGATTATCATCATTACTTAACTCATCATATTCACTACCATCAATCGCACCGCCATGATTCCAAAATATTAAATCATACGCATCGGTCTTAGAATAATCATATACATAATTTAGAAAACTACTTAGTGTTTCGCTACTACCCATGTTCAGTTTAGGTTGATTCTTTACTTTAGTAAAACCTGCACCAGTAAGTTCATAAATAGATGTTTCATCAGTACTAATATAATTATTACTCCACTTTTTAGAACCACCTGCGATAAGCATTACGCGAGTATTACTATCAATATTTTTATCAATAGAGTTTAAATCTGCACTAGCAAGACCACCAGTAGATTCTAAATTAGAGCCTACCATATAAATCATTATAGTTCTAGATACACCACTTCTATTTATAATTACTATTATCGATGTGGTAATAGACGCAATAATAATTAGTATTGATATAATAATACCAGTAATTAATAATCTTCTTTTACTATCTTTCATAAACCAACTCCTTACTGCTTATTCTATATACAATTTTAGCAGAAAAAATAAGAAAAAACAACCACTAAAAAACTTGGTTTTCCAAGCTTATACAAACAAAATAAATACGCCATTTACTATAAGACATAACACAACACCAACTACTAAAGGTATAATAAATGAGAGAATAGTCCATTTAACACTACCAGTTTCTTTTTTTATAGTTAGAAGTGTTGTTGAACATGGAAAATGGAATAATATAAATATTAAAGTACATATAGCTGTTTTTATAGTCCAACCATTACTTACTAAAATATTTTTCATAGTATCCAAACTAGATATATCAACTAAATGACTATTAGATAAGTATGTCATCATCATAATAGGTACTACTATTTCATTAGCTGGAAATCCAAGAATAAACGCAAGTAAGATTATTCCATCTAATCCTATCATTATTCCAAACGGATTTAAAAAATCACTTAATATATTTATCATAGATGACTCTCCAATACTAACATTAGCAAGCAACCATATAACTATTCCGGCAGGAAGGGCGATTATGAGCGCTCGACCTAAGACAAATAAAGTTCTATCAAATATTGATCTAATAATTACTTTTATTACACTAGGTTTTCTATATGGAGGAAGTTCTATAGTAAAGAAAGATGGTAATCCTTTTAATATAGTCTTAGATAAAATCTTACTTACTATTAGAGTTATAAAAATACTAAGAAGTATTAGTAATGTAAGTATTAAAACATTAAGTAAGGAATTAAAAAACGTACTTTCAATAATAAAGAACATACTTATTATTGATATAAGTGCTGGAAATCTACCATTACATGGAATAAATGAATTAGTAAGTATTGCAATTAACCTTTCCCTTTTAGAATCTATTATTCTTGCATTAGTTACTCCTACTGCATTACATCCAAACCCCATACACATAGTAAGTGCTTGTTTCCCGCAGGCATTAGCGTGCTCAAAATAACCATCTAGGTTAAAGGCTATTCTAGGAAGTATTCCTAAATCTTCAAGTAAAGTAAATAAAGGAAAGAATATAGCCATAGGTGGAAGCATTACTGCAATTACCCAAGTTAATACCTGATATACTCCATTAATTAATAAATCTCTAATCACACTTGGTATATGAACAGCAACTAATATATTAGAAATTATATTTTTAAACCAAGCAAAGAAGTTAAATAAAATACTTGATGGATAATTTGCTCCTACTATAGATATATATAATATTCCTATTAACATTAATAGCATAATAGGTATACCTGTAATCTTATTAGTGAGTATCTTATCTAGTTTTCTTTTATAACTATAATTCTTATCCTTCTTAACTACACTATTAGTAATCTCACTACACTTATTATATATAGACTTCATTACACTATCTACTGGAATAATTCCTATATCATTTAAATAATTACATACTAATTTATTATCGCCATTAATTATCTTTCTTACTGCATCAAACCTATTTATACTATCTATACTTTTAATACTATCTTCTATTTCTTTTTCATATTCTATCTTTATAGTTTTATTACTTTTAAAGTTATTAATTACATCTATTAATTTATCTATTCCAATCTTTTTTTTCGCACTAATTCCTACTACTGAAATACCAAGTATATTAGATAATTTATCTATATCAATATTTATACCCTTCTTTTTTAACTCATCTATCATATTTAAACATAATACTACATTATCAGTAACCTCCAGTGTTTGAATAACAAGATTTAAATTTCTTTCTAACATAGTTGCATCGCATATAATTAGCGCAATATCATAATTATTATCTATTACAAAATCAGATGTTATTTCTTCTTCCTTTGAATGAGGTATTAATGAATAAGTGCCAGGCAAGTCATAGATAGTTAAATTCTTATGTTTACCTATAGCCACTCCTACAGTCTTACCAGACCAATTCCCTGTGTGCTGGTGCATATTTGTAAGTTCATTGAATAAAGTACTCTTACCTACATTAGGATTACCTATTAAAGCTATTTTCTTATGCATATTCCACCTCTATTTTAGATGCATCAGAATTTCTTATGGCAATTATAGAATCTTTAATTAAATATGCTTTAATAAGCTTACTAGGACTTATTAGTATTGGACTAACTTGTGATCCAACAACAAAACCTAAATCATATAATCTTCTTACCTCACTATCAAAAGAATTTATCTTTTTTATAATTCCAATATCATTAATTTTTAAATCAGATAAATGCATAAATACACCTCTATCATATTGTATGATAAAGGTGTATTTGTGATAAAAAATTTAAGTCCTAAGATATTCCATCTATCTCATCTACACTTAATCCAGTTATTTTTACAATATCTTCTATTTTATAGTTAGCAGCCTTCATATTCTTAACAATATCAATTTCCTTTTCTTTAGAACCTTGGCGGGTACCTTGTTCAATTCCTTGTTTAAGTCCTTCTTTAATCCCTTCTTGTTTTCCACTAATAAATATACTATTTTCTATCATTTCTCTATCTTCATCATCTGTCATTGCTTGATAAAAATTAGGATCTCCATTTAGCTTAATAACATCATCTTTAATCTTTTTCATATAACAATCACTATCCTCCAGAGTTTTAAGTTCTTCTTCATCAAATCCAAACATTATGATGCTTTTAAACTGTTCATAATATTCCTTGGATTTACCTGAATTATACCATTTATACTTATAATAATCAACATCAATATCAATCGTTTTCATAAATGGTATAGTAACCTCTCCGGTAGATAAATCACCATATTGTGATATTTTATAACCTTTCTTCTTTCCTTTTTGAAAGTTAAAGTTAAATTGAACGTGTTCTTTTACATCTACAAACTTTTTATCTTTCTTCATGCTTTCGATTGTAGATGATGCGAGATAAAAGAAATTTCTATATGTTCTATAATCGTCATATATAACATTAACCTCAATATTTAATACTTTACTTCCAATATCTACTAAGATATCTACAACTTTATTTTTTATATAAAGTCTATCTTTAGTCAGTTCAGTATTGAGTACTTTAACTTTGTCAATATGAACATCATCATAAAAAATTGATAGAATATCGCTTAAGAATCTTTTTAGAAGATTATTATCCCTATAGAAGACATTTTTAAAAACTGGATCTGCTTTTAATGTGTAAAAATTAGTACTATTCTCTTTTGACATATTTTCCCTCCTACTTATATTATTCAACAAAACTTTTCAAATTCCTTCTTTTTACGACAAAAAAAAGATTAAAACCGTTAATCTTTTACAAAACATCTTCATCCTTAGCCCTATGAATACATACCTTTAAATTACCATTACGAACTCTAATACAATCAATAAACTCTTTTTCTTTAACACCATCTTTTAAAGTAATATCATACCTTAATTCATATAAACTACCTAAATTAGTTGTCTTAATTCTTACTAATTCATACTTATTAGTATATTTATTTAGTATTTCTTCAAATACACAATCATAATCTAAAGACTCTGGCACAACTATATCTAATGTTTTATATCTATTCTTATCCTCACCAAAATTAGTTAAATAAAACACTATAATCATTAAAGATACTACAATAGTTATAATGGTTGCAAACACAACATATCCTGCACCTATCGCAATACCTATTGTCATTGCAAAAAACACACTTATAATCTCTTTAGAATTACCTGGCATACTTCTAAATCTAACTAAACTAAACGCACCAGCTATAGCTATACCAGTACCTAAATTACCATTTACCATAATCATAACAGTACTTACTAATATTGGAAGAATAGCGAGTGTAACTACATAATTCTTACTATATCTAGAACTCTTCATATGTACTATCGATATTATTAAGCCTAACACTATAGCTGTTATTATACATATTATCGCACTCTTTAAATCTAATCCACCATTAATTACACTATCAAACATCTAATACACACTCCTTCAGAATCTCTCCTACTTTAGAATATGACATAGGATAAATATTTAAACTATCTAATACATCCTTTAACCATATAGGTATCCCATTATAAGTCTTTATCTCCATTATATAACCATCATTCATAAACATAATATCATTATCACTATTAAAATCTAATTCATCTAAATTATATCTTATATTAGTATCAAAAGTAATTCTAAACTCATCATCAATTTTTAATTTATAAGCATATCTATCATATACAATCTTTATCATAGGTTTTAAACTATACTTCTTAAAACAATAATCTATCTCACTTATTATCTGTTTATCACACTTAGGAATAATACCACTTTTAATATAATTTAAATAATCCTTATAACTAATTACTACTCTTCTTTTATTACTGTTATTATTATACTTTTTCTTAATCTCTAAAAACACCTTAGTATCATTATTAACCTTACTATAACTACGCAGTCTTATCTTCTCTTTATAAATAGGTTTATCAATTGAATTATTAATTAATTCAAAATAATCATTATCAAAATATAAATTATATATAGTCTCATAATAATACTTATCACGAACTAAATATTCATTAATACTATTCATTAATTTATGATAAGTATCAAAACTAATACAATACTTAACTTCATATCTACTTATAACACTATTCATATCATCACCATTGTATTTTTTTGCCACTTCTGCCACTTTTTTTAAACGGCACATTCATTAAATGCATCTAGAAATGCAACAAAAGATTAATTAATTATTTTATCAACCATTGACCATTTCTTACATCCTCAATTACATCTAACACATCATCTTCTTAAGTTACTTAGTTAATTCTCTAATTAGAAATGCAGCATATAATGGAACAGATTTAATCTTAGTATCTGGATTGTATCCAAAATCCTTAGTACTTAATCTTATCATATATTTTGGACTATATAACTCATTATAAACCTTTAAACTTTTAGATTGAGTATTATCATCTGCTTTTACCTCTATTGGAATAACACCATCATCTGTACTTAATAGAAAATCTATCTCTGAATTTCTCGCACCTTTCCAATATAATAAATCTATACCATTTGCTTTTAATTGATTAGCTACATAGTTTTCAGTAATAATACCTTTATATATCTTCATATCATCTAAAACAATTGATTTTGCATCATTATTGACTATTCTATTAAATATTCCAACATCAGAATAATATACTTTAAATGTATCATTATCCACAAAACCAAGAAGTGGCTTTTCAGGTAATTTTACGCACTTACAGATTTGAATCATATTACTTTCTTCTAGCCAATTTAGAGGTAGAGAATATTCCCTTGATTTAGCGCTCGAATCAACTACAGAGTATTGAAATTTTTTTGATAAATTTTGTAACTGCGCAGATAATGATGAATATATTTTTCTAATTTTTAATGTTTCATTAGAATTATTAACATGATTATTCATATCATTTTTATAGTCCTCTATGATATCATTTAAAATACTTAAATCATAATTATAATAATCGCTATTACATTCTATCAATTTTTTTACACTATCAGGCATTCCACCAGATAACAAATAGCTTTTATATAACTCTAGCGCTTTATTATGTATTACTCCCATTGATTTATTATTTATAAAGCATTCTTTTATATAATCAATTAACATATCTTCACCCTGTGCCATTAAAAACTCTTCAAAATCCATAGGATATAAGTATAATCTATTAACCTTTCCTACTGGAAAAGGTTTTTTAAGTCTTGCAAGTTTTACACCAAGTAAACTTCCTGCACATATAATTCTAACATTACTATGATTCTCATTGAAATATTTTAATTCAGAAATTAGTTCTTCACACTGTTGAATCTCATCAATAAACAATATTGAATCTTCTTTCTCAAAATCAAAATCTATTAGTAATTTCAAATCATTATATTTTTGCTTAGAATTTTTATTCGATTTATATAGTTCAATTACATCAGTATCTTCAAAAAGATTTATCTTCTTATAATTCTTAAATTCATTTTTACAAAACTCATCAATTATATATGTCTTACCACATTGTCTTACACCAAGTACAATAAGTGGTTTAAAGTTTTTATTACCCTTCCATTTTAGCAAATCATCATAAATTTTTCTTTTCATATCTATGCCTCCATAATTATCATATCACACTTTACACTTTTTTGCACCCACTTATGAGAACAATTTACACCTTTTTGCACCCACTTTTATATGAGCCTTACTTTTCTAACACATTCATAACAATCTCTTTAATCACCACACTTTACATTTATTAAAATAATTACTATACTATTACTAGGTGAGATCATGAAAAAAATAAAACTAATAATACCACTATTTATAATACTTATTATATCTATAATAACTACACTCTTTATTACTAAACAAGATAAAACAATAAAACCTATTAAAGTACCTAGTATATATATTAATACTAAAGAAGAAATAAATGATAACTATATTAACTCTACTATAACTATTAATAATAAGCAATATAATAATACAAAAATAAAACTAAGAGGACACATTACTAAATATGAAGATAAACATCCATATACCATTAAATTTAATAAAAAGATAAAACTATTTAATCTAACAGAATCTAAGAAATATGTATTACTTGCAAATACATTTGATAATTCACTTATGAGAAATAAATTAGTATATGACTTTGCAAATAAAACAAGTATTAAATATACAGTTAAATCTATGTATGTAGATTTATATATTAACAATGAATATATAGGTAATTACCTTTTATGTGATAAAATAAAAGTAGCAAATAATAAAGTAAATATAGATAAGAATAATGATTATTTATTAGAATATGATATATCAAATAATAATCTAGATAAAACAAGTATTACTACTAAAATAAATAAATGGCGATTTATTATTAGATCCCCTAAAAATATAACAAAGAATAAACTAAGTAAACTAGATAAACTACTAAATAATATAGAAAAAGTATTACAAAGAAATAACTATAAAGAAATATCTAAATATATAGATATAAACTCATTTATAGATACATACATCATAGAAGAATACTTTAAAGATGTAGACTGTAATCTAAGTTCATTATATATGTACTTTAAAGATAGTATTTTATATGCAGGACCAATATGGGACTTTGATCAATCTATGGGACTTACACTAGATAGCGAATACAATACTAAATCTGGTAATTCAACAGAAGGACTATACTGTGATAAAAATATATTTAGAAAACTTCTAAATAATAAAGAATTTAAAAATAGAGTAATAAAAAGATATAACGAACTAAAAAAAGAAATAAAAAAACTATACACAGATAATAATCATACAAAATCAGAAATAACTAAAAACTATATAATGTATAAAGATAGTCTAATAAGGAATAATTGCAAATGGAAAAAAGATATAGCATGTAAAAAAGAAGATTATAAACAAAGACTAGCATACGTAAGAAAATGGTTAAAGAATAGAAATGAATGGTTACTAAAAGAATACAATGAAAAGAGCTAACAACAGCTCCTTTTATTATACCTTTTACAAAACAACTCCCACCAAATGATAATAATTACTTAGTGGTAGTACATGTATTCTTACATATATAGTTTCACTCCCGCATCTAGGGTGCCGTCGTTCAACACAAACGGCAGACACTATAAGTGCTGCCTATTCCAATAATTAGACCCACAAATTATTGCACCTCGAATATAGCCCTACCTTCGTAGTTCACCTATTCCAACTTATAACCGGACAGTTTTTCATATAGAGCAAAGTTGAGGATTTATACCCTCGACTCTTTTCATTGCTTATACGACATTTATCTGCTAAAATATAAATAATAAAACAAAAATAAAAGAAAGCAGGTTGTCGTATGAATGTAGTATATAATAGTCAAGATGAAATTGCAAGTAATATTGTTAAGATTTTAAAAAAATGTGGTATATCTAGAAAAACTCAACTTAATATTGTCTAAAAATGTTAGGGTAAACTCAAAAATAAAAGTCACAAATTATTATGATTATGGAGTTATAATTAAACTCCATTTTTCTATACCTTTATTCTCATAATGCACATGCTTTTTAACTAAGTTTTCTAATTCTTTTAAAATTTTACATATACATATTTTAATAAAAAGCAACAAAAAGACTAAACGTTTTGTTTAATAACGCCAGCCTTTTTTAATGTGTTATATATACAAGAATAACTTCTTTTACCATAGAATTCACAGAATTTCTTTATACTAACATGGCTTCTTTTATATAGGTTAACTATGTAGTTTCTCTCTTCTTCTGTTAATGCATTATATGGCTTTTTAAAAGAGTTACCGTGTTTAAGTGATATAGTACCTTCTTTTACTTCTTTTTTTAAGTGTAGTAAGTATTTAGGATGATAACCTGTTACTGCTGCTATCTCCTTATATGATAAAAATGTTTTACCAGCTAACTTCTTTTCAATTAATTCTATTGCTTGTCTTTTATTATTCATAATATTCTCCTAACTATTTTTTACTTCTAATCCTAAATGTTCATATGCTTTATTAGTTACTACTCTACCTCTACTTGTTCTTTTAATTAAACCAATCTGTAATAAGTATGGTTCATATACATCTTCTATTGTAGATTGTTCTTCTCCTATACTAGATGCGATAGCTTCAATACCTACAGGTCCACCATTAAACTTATCTATGATAGATTTGAGTAAATGATAGTCTGTATCATCTAATCCTAATCTATCTACTCTAAGTTTATCTAGTGCGATTCTAGCAATGTTTAAATCTATCTTTCCATCTCCCATTACTAGTGCATAATCGCGTACTCTTCTAAATAATCTATTACATATTCTAGGAGTACCACGACTCCTCATGGCTAGTTCTTCTGCAGCATCTAAGTCAATATTACAATCTAGTACTTTACTTGTACGAAGTGCAATATTCTTTAATTCTTCTTGATTATAATAATTAAGTTTACAAGTAATACCAAATCTATCTCTTAGTGGACTTGTTAAATCTCCTGCACGTGTAGTTGCCCCTACTAGAGTAAATGGTGGAAGATCTATCTTTATACTTCTTGATGATGAATCTGCACCCACTATAATATCTAATGTATAATCTTCCATCGCAGAATAAAGTATTTCTTCTATAAACCTAGGAATACGATGTATTTCATCGATAAATAGGACATCTCCTTCTTCTAGACTAGAAAGTACTGCCGCAAGGTCTCCACTTTTTTCAATAGCTGGTCCACTTGTTGTTTTTAAATTAACTCCAAGTTCATTAGCTATAATTCCTGCAAGTGTAGTTTTACCAAGTCCTGGTGGGCCATATAGTAATACATGATCTAATGGTTCACCTCTCATTTTTGCAGCCTTAATAAATATAGATAAGTTTTCTTTATTCTCACTTTGTCCAATATATTCATCTAATGTTTGTGGTCTAATTGTATTATCAAGTGAATCTTCATCCATGCTATCTGGTGTAAGTAATCTATTATCCAAAGTATCATCTCCTTATTTTAAAAGTAGTTTAAGTGCATCTTTAATCTGATTTTCTAAAGTCTTACTACTATCTATTTTAGAAAGTATTTTATTTATATCGTTTACTTTATAACCAAGTGCTTTTAATGCTTCTATTAACTCTGTATTATTAACGGTATTAGTATTATTAGATACAAGTTTTCCTTTTAAATCTAATATTATTTGTCTAGCTACTTTATCCCCTATTTTAGGAAATTTCTTTAAGTATGTAACATCTTCTTTTTCTATGGCATCTATTATATTTGTATTAGAGTTGGTTGCAAACATAGGTAGTGCCATCTTACAACCTAATCCTTTTACTCCTATTAATTTTAAGAATAAATCTTTTTCTTCTTTTGTTTTAAATCCATATAAACTAAGTTCATCTTCTTTTACATATTGATAGATATATACTTTAGTTTCTTCTTCTTTATAGGAATAAGGACTAGCTACATATACTATATATCCAATACCGTTATTATCTATAACAATATAATTAGCCTCAATTTCTGTAATCTTACCTTTTATATACTCATACATTATCAATCACCCTAACTAGTTACTTTTAGTGTACCATAAATAAATTTATTTTACAACTAAATTAAAGACACATGTATTACTACATATGTCCTACTGCATTATTTTTTCTTAATAAAATATCTAATAGTATATCCTAGGAAAACTGCCATGACTATTACATATACCCAAATTAGTATATCATATAATACATCTGATGTATAATTTCCTATAATATCTGGAATACTACTTGGTAAGTATTTTTCAATATGCTCTGATATTCCTTTTATTTCAATATTAACTACTAAATAACGAAATATTCTTAAAAATATATCTACAATTGCAACACCAATAACAACTTTATCTACTCTTCTAAAATAAAAAGCAATAACTGCAATAATAGTTATAATAATAATTGCATCCATATAACACCTCTATATACTTACTACTATTAAAATATATCACAAATTGTAGAAATGTGCAATAGAGTTTTTTTACAATTTATCAATTTCTTCTTTAGATAAACCTGTTGTATTAGAAATAATAGAAATATCAACTAATGCATCTTTTAATTTTTTTGCTATATCTTTCTTATTTTTTTCAGTTACTTCTTTGGTTACTTTCTTTGTCACATCCTTCGTTACTTGTTCTGTTACATCTTTTGTTACTTGCTTTGTTACCTGTTCTGTTACCTGTTCTGTAATTTCTTCAGTTGCCTTTTTTACTTCATGACGCAAATCATATACATATGCCATCTTCATAGCTTTCTCTGCATCATACATGTAAACTAAATTATCATCATTACTATATCTCTTCACAGTATCACCAATCTCCTTTAATACGTTATCATTTCCTGCTATCTTATACAATTCATCGATATTATCTATACCAAGCGATCCCACTACACGATCAAACTTAGATAACTCATTTGCATCTTTAGTATAACATAGTTTAGTATAATAATCTACATTAATATTGATGATTTTTAACTGTTCTGTATATCTATAAGTTATATCTTCTTCATCAAATACCCCCATCTTTGATAAATGTTTCTTGTTTGTATCAACAGTATTGAAATTGATTTGAATAACATTATCAGTATCTTCTATAGCTCCTCCAAAAACATCTTCTATATAAATTATATTATCTTCATCATAATCAACATCACTTAATTCTATTTCTTCACATTCATCTTTATCAATTGGTTCATGACCTTTATTATCAACTTTAGAATTTTCAAGATAATCTTGCTGTCCTATAAGTCTACATAAGTACTTGAAGTTTCTTTCTTTAGACCAAATGAAAGATGAATTAATCTCAATATTACATAAACCTTCACCTTCAATCTCACATACTAAATCAACTGCTCTTTTCTTAATCTTTCTTGCAAGGCCAATTAATTCATTATTAATAATTCTAATTACTTTAACGTCTTTATTAAGAACTGTTGATAGAAGCATATCTAATCTTTCTAGATGATTTTCATCAGCAAATACCTTCTTAAAAGACCTATCTACAAGCATCGGTACGACCTCTCCAGGTTCAAGTTCTCTAGTATACACACTAACCTTTTTACCTTTTATTCTTTTTAACATAATTTTTTTGCTCATGTAAACCTCCTTCTATATATATTATTCGACAAAACTTTTATATTTCCTTCTTTTTTCGTCAAAAAAAACAAGAAATTATAAATTTCTTGTCAAGTATAACTAATAGTTATTATTTTTCTAAAGCAGCAACTAATTCTGCCTTCTTCATTGTAGTATATCCTGAGATATTTTTTTCTTTGGCTAAACTTTTTAATTCAGCAACAGTCATTTTAGAATAATCAACTTTTTCTTTCTTTTCAACCTTAGCAGAACTCTTTTCTTCTACTTTTCTGGCAGTAGTTTTAGTTTCAGTTTTTGTAACTTTTGGAGCCTTACCAGTTTTTGCAAGTTCTACCAAATTAGCAAATGCAGCCTCATCATTAATAGCGATTTCACTTAACATCTTTCTATTAATTTCAACTCCAGCTTTATTTAAACCATTTATGAATTTAGAGTAACTAATACCATTCATTCTGCAAGCAGCATTGATTCTTGTAATCCATAATTTACGCATTTCACGTTTGTTTTGTCTTCTATCTCTATATGCATATTTTAATGAATGCATTACTTGTTCTTTAGCTGTTTTGTATAATTTATGTTTACTTCCAAAATAACCTTTAGCTTGTTTTAAAACTTTAACTCTTCTATTTTTATGGATATTACTTCCTTTAACTCTCATTTTATTTCCTCCTTATTAATAATGTACATTTTTTAATCTTTTAGCGTCTCCCTTACTTAAGTAAGATGCTTTTCTACCACTTCTATTTGAAGCAGCATTTTTCTTTCCTGTATTATGTCTAGTTCCAGGATGACCTATTTTTCCGTTTTTTCCAACTACTTTTGCAGTTCCACTATGTTTTTTAATCTTTGGCATATTTTTCCTCCTATTTCTCTTTCTTTGGCATAAGCATCATTGTCATGTTACGGCCATCTAATATTGGCTTTTGCTCAATATCAGCAACATCTTTTAATGCATCTGCAAATTTATAAAGCACATCACGTCCTAGTTCAGTATGAGCCATCTCTCTACCTCTAAATCTAATAGACGCTTTAACTCTATGACCTTTTTCTAGATACTTACTAGAATTCTTAACTCTAGTATTAAAATCATGAATATCGATTGCAACAGATAAACGATACTCTTTAATATCTAAATTTGCACTTCTTTGTTTTTTTATGTTTTCTTTAGCCTTCTTTTTATTTTCATATTTAAACTTATTATAATCCATTACCTTACATACTGGCGGATTACCTTTAGGGTTAATAAGTACTAAATCAAAACCTGCATAAGAAGACAATGTCAATGCATCCTTAAGTGATTTAACCCCCAACTGTTCTCCATTAGGACCAATAACCATAACTTCTCTTGCTCTAATTTGTTCATTTATAAACAAATCTCTTTCTCTGTTTGCGATAACAAACACCTCCAATAATCTTACACCATGAAAAAAGTAGATACATAGTATCCACCTTAAAAACCATTTACGTATTTGGCTTTTTACCCATTACTTATGCAATCGGGTGGATGTGGATACATCGCTTTCCTTTTTCATTACGCTTATGATTATATACAATTTTTAATTGTTTGTCAATAGTTTTTATTTAGTTTTTTGTTTCTGCTCGTTTGCAGCTGTTACACCACCAATAATTCCAGACTGAACAACATCTGAACCATTAATTGCAGCATATATATTTGCACCATTCGCACCATTAGTTAATATATAACTATTTACTGCATTACTAATTTTATCAGCAGGCATTCCCTTCATTCCTGCAATAATACTATTAATATTTTTTGCTCTAGCATCAGCTTCTGCTTGAGCCTCAATTTGTCTTGTTTGTGCTTTTACTTCAGCTATTTCTTTCTGGTTTTGTGCTTCAATAAGTCTTGCTTCCATTTCTAATCTAGCTTGTAATTTTTTATTATAAAACTCTTGCATCTCTTTCGACTGTTGAACCTCTTTCTTATAAAGGCCTACAACTTCGATTCCATTTTTAAAAGCAAAATCATCAATTTCTCTTCTAATATTAAACAACTCTATATCAAAATCAGATACTGGTGTCGCTTTCCACTCACCTTTATCATTTTTATATGCACTATCTCTATAATAATAAACTCCACCTGCTAATTGAAAACGAGGATCCATCTTGATATCATTATTTTTTGGCAATTTAATATCTTTCCCAGCCAATTCTTCCCAAGTTGCTTTTTTTACAGCTGTACCAATTAGCGACTGAATTCTAGCCTTTAGTGCATCTTCTACATTTTCAGTAGAATACTCATATTTTTCAGGGTCAACAATACGAATAGATAATACAAAATCTATATAAACAGGCTGACTATCCTTATCATCAAATTCCATTTTTTCATAATCTCGATTTTGAATACCTACATAAATAAATTTAGACTCTGCCCATGGTCTAACGAAAGCAAATCCTCCTTTTTTAACTTTTACATAATTGCCATTAAAATTAGGATCCCTTGTTATTAATACAGAATTTTTAGGGATTGCTCTAAAAAACTTTTTTACATATACGGAATAAACATCTACTTTACTATTCTCTGCCATAACATCCTCCTTAAGACATTTTTATTTTAACATAACCATACACTATAGTCAAATTAGTACATGCTAAAGTTTGGCCTAGCTTTTAAATCTATATCAGTTATTATACCTAATTTATATGCATAGTATCCTGCTGACGCAATCATTGCAGCATTATCTGTACAATATTTAATATCAGGTATTAATAAGTTAATATTATTATTATCACATTCTTTTGTAAGTCTTTCTCTAAGACCAAGATTAGCAGAAACCCCTCCAGCAATTATTATGTTATTAACATTATATTCTTTAACTGCTTTCATTGTTTTCTTAACAAGAATCTCTATTACTCTATTTTGGAATGAACTAGCTAGATCTTCTTTTCTAATCTCATTACCTCTTTGTTCTTCATTATGAACAAGATTAATAACCGCACTCTTGATACCACTAAAACTAAAGTTATATGTATCATCATCAAGCGGTATAGGAAGTTCATATGTATCTTTACCAATATGAGCTAAATAATCAACTTTAGGTCCACCAGGATATGAAACACCAATTACACGAGCTACCTTATCATATGCTTCACCTACTGCATCATCAAGTGTTCCACCTATTTTTTTAAATGAATAATCTTTATCCATATAAACAAGTTCAGTATGTCCTCCAGATACAACTAACGATATTAAGGGAAACTCTAATCTATTTTTTAGATTATTGGCATATATATGTCCAATAATATGATGAACAGGAACTAAAGGTTTATTATAGATATATGATAAAGTTGATGCAAATGTAACACCTACAAGTAAACATCCGATTAACCCAGGTGCATAGGTAACTGCTATTGCATCTATATCATCCATAGTCATTGATGCTTTATTTAAACATTCTTCTAATACTTGCGTAATAGATTCAATATGCATCCTACTTGCAATCTCAGGAACTACACCACCAAATTTAGCATGGGTATCCATTTGTGATAAAACAACTGTTGCAATTTCACTTACACCATTTTTTACTATTGAAACACTTGTTTCATCACAACTTGTTTCAATCCCTAATATATAAGTATCATTCATTACTATCAAACTTCCTTATCATAAGTAATCCATCTTCTTCTTTGTAATAGTTTTTCCTAGTGGCAACTATTTCAAACTCATATTTTTTATACAAATTAATTGCAGGAATATTATTCTCATTTACCTCTAAGGTAATATTTGAGATATTCTTTTTTTTACAATAATCAATTAGATATTCTAATAGTTTACTTGCTATTCCTTGTCTTCTATAATTATTACTAACAATTATATAATCTATATCAACTTTTTCATATATTTCTTCAAAAAATAAAGCACCTTTAATATTTATATCATCAGAAACTATACACTTACAAAAAGGATTTTGATTACTTTTATTATAACTTGATTTAGTTTCAATTAATAATTTATTTAAATATACAGTATCTTCTTTCTTAGAAAATCTAATCATTTATTTTTTCCTCTGCTTCAGTTTTCTTTAAATAATTAGGAACAAGTTCATGTGGATTAACTGATTTATCGTTTAAATGTTTATTAATTAATTTAATAATATTAGTATCTATAACTGCAGAATCATATACGCCATCATAACTTACAAGAATAGTATCTTCATTTTTTTTTATTGAATCTATACTAACAAGTTCTTCATTTTTAATTTTATTTAAATTACTATCATAATATCCAGTAAAAACATTTTCTCTTCTTGCATCTATTATAGAAATAATCTTATTATATTTTGTATCCACACATGCAAGATACTCTAATGTAGATATTGGATATACTGGTATATTTAAACTCCAAGATATAGTTTTTGCAACCGTAATCCCTACTCTAACACCAGTAAAAGATCCAGGACCTACAGTCACAAATATTTTATCAATATCATTAACTTTAAAATCGACCTCATTAAAAGATTCTCTTATAAGAGGCATAATACTATTAGCCATATCTTTTAAAGTCTGATAATGTTTTTTGTTTAATACTTCTTTATCCTTAACAATATATATATTGATAAAACTATTAGATGTATCAATAAATAAATATTTCATAAAACCACCTAAACTACTGCTTCACATAATTCTTCATATTTTTTTCCATGTGGAATAAGATGAATAGAACGTTTATTCTCACCAAGAGATTTAATCTTAATATCTAATCTATCACTTGGTAATATATCTTTAATAGTTGAAGCCCATTCTATTATTACAACTCCACCAGCATTAAAAAATTCTTCAATACCTACTCCATCAGTATTACCATCTAATCTATACACATCCATGTGATATAACGGCATATCTCCATTATACTCCTTAATAATTGTAAAAGTAGGAGACGTAATAGCATCAGTTACTTCCATTGCTTGCGCAAAAGCTTTAGTAAACACAGTTTTACCACTACCAAGTTCTCCATCTAAACATATTACCATATTAGGAAACTTCCTTCTCTGACTCAATATTTTGAGCTAACTCCATAGTATCTAATTCACTATGTGAAATAACTTTAAATTCATCCATTTCTAATCACCAAATTAATTATATATTTTTTTATATGTAATTTCAATATATTTGCATGTAAAAAAATGCAAAAAAAAATTATTGGCAACTTGCTATTTTCGCATAAACTATCTTCGCCGTTAAAGTGCTTAACTTCTGTGTTCGGGATGGGAACAGGTGTATCCACTTTGCTATCGTCACCAATAAAATTAATAGAGAAATAATTCTCTGAAAACATGATAATGTGTAATATTCACAAATTAAGAATTAATAAATAGGATTAAATCCTCGATCTATTAGTACTAGTCAGCTCAACATGTTGCCATGCTTCCACCTCTAGCCTATCAACCTTGTAGTCTTCAAGGGATCTTAATTCATAAAGAAAGGGAAAACTCATCTTGAAGTTGGCTTCCCGCTTAGATGCTTTCAGCGGTTATCCATTCCATACATAGCTACTCTGCACTGCCACTGGCGTGACAACAGATACACCAGAGGTATGTCCGTTCCGGTCCTCTCGTACTAGGAACAGCTCTCCTCAATTTTCCTACGCCCACGACGGATAGGGACCGAACTGTCTCACGACGTTCTGAACCCAGCTCGCG
>CADCIZ010000008.1 GCA_902801685.1 uncultured Erysipelotrichaceae bacterium
TTCCTTTGATATTTCTTCTTTTCAAAGCATCTTCCAATGCTTTTTTACCTGCAATATAAGCATAACTTTTATTTCCCATATATCCTGCAGTAGATGTTTTAGTTTGTCTCCAATGATATAATACTTTTCTAATATGATATATTTTATCTGTAACTTCTGTAAATCTTAAGAATAAATCATAATCTTGTGACCCATCAAACTCGCTTCTAAATCCACCTAGTTTATCTACAATGCTTTTACGCATGCAACATAGATGACATATATAGTTAACACTCATCAATGTATCTGGTGAATAATCAGGTTTAAAATGTGGTTCCATTTTTCTACCATTAAAATCAAGTTTATCTTCATCAGTATAAATCATATCTATAGACTTATCTTTATTTAATACTTCAACTATATAATATAAAGCATCTTTTTCTATCAGATCATCATTATCAAGTAAAACTATAAATTCACCTTTAGCAATGGAAAGTGCACTATTACTCGCTTTAGATATCATTCCATTTTCCTTGCGATATACTACTTTAACTTTATCATTTTTTTCATACTCTTTTAATGTTTCAATAGTCTCACCAAATGTAGAGTTGTCATCTGCAATGCATATTTCAAAGTTTGAATAACTTTGATTTAATACTGAATCAATACATTCACTAAGAAGTTCTTTACTAACATTATAAGTAGGAATAATTACAGAAATAAGTGGATTATATTTAAATTTCTTATATTCAGTAATCTTTTTTTGCGAATCAAACCAACTATTATATGCTTTTTGATTTGTAAATAAATTAGAAGTACCCCCACCTCTTTTAAGTACAACAAAAAATGATTTAATATACTTTTTCATAGCTTTAGGTGGAATTAAGAAATGATGTCTATGCCAAGCAAAGTAAACACTTTTCTTAATTAAATATGTTAACTTCTCTATCTTTGATATAAATTTACGATATATAAAACTTTGTTTTTTATTATTCATGTTTCACTACTTTCTAATTATTTTCTTTATAGTTCGTAAAGGCTTAGTTATTTTCCAACTACTACTATTTTCAATATTTTTTATTTCATTTCTCAAGTCATTATTTTGATTTTTTAAATTATATATATAATTTTTCTTTTTTAATAGTTCTTCATTAAGTTCAAGTATTATGTTTTGAACGCTGACACTTGCTTTTTCCAAGCGAATAGTAATTTTAACATTTCCATTAGTCTTTTTATTACCTTCCAAACAAACAAAACTATCAACATTAAAAAACGTATTATTAACATTAAGTGAATTTATATTAGATAACTCGCAATTACTTTTAACAACAGTGCATAACATACTTTTTACATCAGCAAAGCATATTTTAAAACTACTTTTTTTGTTTTTAAAATCTATTATAAAATCATCCTTATCTTTTTTATAATAATACACATCTAATATGTCATATACGCCATTATCTTTGCTTGAATAAAAAACATTATACGTTTGGCCATATGAGTTATGAGGTAATGCATCAAACCATTTATTATTCCATACAACAATATCAATTGGAGTAATAATAAGCCCAGTTTTAAAAGCAGCATATGTTAAACTTAGTTGATCCCTTTTACTATATTTCTCAATCATTTCATACCATACTTTTAATGTATCATTCAATAACTTACTTTTATTATTTCTTATAAATACAGTAGTTTCAAATAATCCTAAATCATCCTTGAACCCATTCTCTTTATAAAACAACATTTGTTTTTTTATTAAATCTTTAGAATCTTTTTTTAATCTAATACATTCATTAGCTTCTTCCTTAACAGTTTTTCTACAATAATGCTTTGGAACACATAGATTATCTTTTTCGTTATCAAAAAACGTTGAAATAAAGCTATTAACTTTCTTATTAAATGTAACTGAAGCATCCTGCCATACACTAATATCATATTCCCATATTATAGGATGTCCTAGTATTTTAATCTTACGTGCAAGCCTATGATTATCAACACCTTCATTATCAATATAAATAACATTCCATGTTTTAGATTTAATATTATGATTATTTGTAAAACAAAAATAATCAATATTTTTCTCAACATTTTTAATTTCCTTTAAATCATCATAATCTCCAGTTATACAAGTATAAACACATATTTTACTCATTCTATCCCCCAATACAGTAATAATCTATTCCATTATCTTTCATTTCTTTTTTATTATAACAATTTCTACCATCAATAACTATAGGATTACTCATCAACTTTTTATAGCAAGAGTAATTATAATACTTAATTTCATCCCACTCTGTCATTATTAAAACAGCTTCACAGTTTTTAATAGTTTCACTTATACTATTAAAGTATTTTATAGTATCACCATACATTTTTTTTAAATTTTCTAATCCAACTGGATCATACACTCTAACATTTGCACTTTCGTCTAATAACAAATCAATATTTTTTAACGACGGAGAATCCCGTAAATCATCAGTGCCTGGCTTAAATGTTACGCCTAGAATTGCTATATCTTTGTTGTTTAAATCATTTATCAATCCTTTTAGTATATCAAAACACTTTCTTTTTTGTTTTTCATTAACACTAATTGTCGATGATACAATTTCCAAATTATAATTGTTTTTGTTTGCTAAATCCACTAAAGCCTTCGTATCTTTTGGAAAACAACTTCCACCATAACCAATGCCAGGTTTTAAAAATTTGTTTCCTATGCGATCATCATATCCCATTCCAAGTGCAACAGAATTCACATCCGCACCTAATACTTCACATAAATTAGAAATTTCATTAATAAACGAAATTTTTGTTGCCAAAAAACTGTTACTTGCATATTTTACCATTTCCGAGCTTTTTCTATCCATTACTAAAAAAGGAATTCCCGATTCAATAAATGGCTCATAAAGTTTTTTCATTTTTTGAATTGCATAATCATCATTACTACCAATTATTATTCTTTTAGAATTAAAAACATCATTAATTGCAGTACCTTGAGATAAAAATTCAGGATTACTGACAACATAAATTTTTGATCTTAAACCAGTTGACTTAAAATAAGAATCAATTTCATCATTAGTACCAATTGGAACAGTAGATTTTATAACTACAATTAAATCTTTGCTGCCATATTTAACTATATCTTCACATACTCTTTTTACATAAGATAGATTAGCAGACCCATCCTCATTTTCCGGTGTTCCAACACCTATAAAAAGAATTTCACAATCATTATAAACACTATAGTCGGTTGTAAAATTTAATCTATCTTTATTTTTCTTCAAATAATAATCCATATCTTTTTCATAAATTGGACTTAAACCCCGTTTTAACATATCAATCTTATTATTATCAATATCAACACAATTTACATAATGACCAATCTCTGCCAATGTAACACCAGTAACCAACCCAACGTAACCTGTACCTACAACTGTAATTTTCATATTATTTAAAAATCTCCTTATATTTATCTACTATAATATCCCAGGTAAAATTGTTTTTTACAATATCTTTTGCCAATTTACCTTTTTCTTTTCTAACACTATCTATCAGCTTTTTATTATTAAGCAATTCAGTTAAAGAATTATCATCTTTAAAATATAGACAGCTATTACCTCCTGCATATCTATTAAAGTTTACATCATACAAAATATTTAAATCAGTAAGACTTAATGCCTCTATTAAACTAGGATTAGTTCCTCCTACACTATGTCCATGTATATATAAATAAGCATTCTTTCTAATTACTGCTAATTTATTTTGATCATAAACACCATTTATGAACCTAATTCTTGAATCACTATTACAGTTAGTCTTATTAACTAACTCATTATAATAATTACCGCTATTTAAGTTAGATATAATAACTAAATCTTTTTTAATATTACTTTTCATGAATTCTTTAATAACTAATTCATAATTATTTTCAGGAACACATCTTCCTACCATTAAGCAATAATTATCTCTTTTTAAATCATATTCTTTAAGAATATCTGATTCTGTAATACTTTTAAAATCAAAAGTATTTGATCCATATGCAATATATGTAGTTCTATTACTTAATTTAGGATATTTTTCATCTACATAATCTTTAATACCAAGACTATCACAAACAATTATATCACTAGACTTTAACATAAATCTTTCACTAAGTAAGAAAAACATTTTTGCAATCTTCCCCCACTTGCTTCGTTTAAATTCTAATCCATCAGGATTAACAATCATAGTACATCCTATTTTTTTTAATTTTTTTCTTTTTAAAGATAAATAATTTAATGCTTTCAATCCTAATATATATACATAACTAGACTCAATATTATTTTCTTTAATATACTTAATCACAGCATCAATAGACTTTACTGAATACAAAAACATATTAAAACTACCTGTATTCTTAATCCTAATAGGTATAACTTTAATATTATCATTTACAGTAATAATATCTTCATCTTTATCAGTAATCTTACTGATATAAAATAAAGTATTAGAATCATTATAGTTATCAACTAAATTAGTAACAAATGTCTCCCAACCACCATATTTTTCATGGTAACCACGAGAACCTAATATAAATACATGTTTCATACTATCACTCTCACAAACATGATATCAAAAAAAGTAATGTATTTCAATTACTTTTCATTTATATTGTTTGATTTTTCTGCATTTTTATAAAATTTGTTTATTAGCTTTGCAATAAAATTTGGCCAAAATTTACATAATATATCATAATCTTCTTCAGTTCTGATACCTTTATTAATAATATCAGTTGTTGTTGATTCAGTAGATATTCTATGTCCCATTAGACATTTATTATTAAATATAAAATTGCCTTTTAACCTGCTAAGTTTTTCCCAAGCGTACCAATCAACATTACAAGTATAATCAGACTTAAATATTTCATTAGGACAATTATCTTTAACAAAAGTAACAGCAGGACAACAAACACTGTTTCCAAATCTTAATGACAATCTTTTAATAAATTTAAAACCAGATAATTTTTTTAATCGAAGAGGCATTAACAAAATCCTTTTTATCTTTAAATTAGTATTTTTATATACTTTATCTTTACCTCTAATTTCATAATAATCAGTGAATATTATACTTGCTTTATTATGTTTATTATATTCACTTATAACAGTTTCTGCATATCTGTAATCGTATAAATCATCTTGATGAGCCACTGTCACTAACTTAGTATTGCCACTATTTAGTGCAAAATCAAAATCGCCACCTATATTGGTATGTTTTCCAACAATAACTTCTAATTTATATTTCTTAGCTAATTTTCTAATAAAGTTATTATCTGTAGTTGTTGCAATTAAAACATTGGTTTTAATGCTTTGATTTATAGCTGATTTAATGCATTCTTCTAAGTGTTCACTTTCTTTATAAGCCAAAACAACAAATGTGTGGATATTATTATAACTCATCAATACCAAGTTCCTTTTTTACACACTCAAACGCAGATTTTATAACATCATCCATATCATAATATTTATATTCAGCAAGTCTACCACCAAATATAACAGTATTTTCAGCATCTGCTAGTTTTCTATATTTCTCAGCTAAAACATTATTCTTATTATCATTAATTGCATAGTACTTTTCCATGCCTTCTTCGTAATCAGAAGGATATTCATATGTAAGAACAGTTTTATCAGATTTTACATTTTCAAAATGCTTATGTTCAATCACCCTTGTATATTTAACCTCATGCCCAGTATAGTTAACAACAGCATTTCCTTGAAAATTATCTTTATCCAAAACTTTAATATCAAATTTTAAACTTCTCCAGCCTAACTTTCCAAGTGAATAATTAAAATATTCATCAATAGGTCCAGTATATACTACTTTATTTGCAATACTTTTATAATATTCAACATCATCAAAAAAATTTGTATTTAATTTAACTTCTATTCCTTCAAGCATATTTTCAACTAATTTAGTATAACCACCAATTGGAATTCCTTGATATCTATCATTAAAATAATTGTTATCATAAACTAATCTTACAGGTAATCTTTTAATAATAAAAGCTGGTAAATCTTTACAATTACAATTCCATTGTTTTTCAGTATAACCTTTTATCAATTTTTCATATATAGTCCTACCTACTAAAGAGATAGCCTGTTCTTCTAAATTCTTCGGTTCTCCTTTTATTTCATTTTTTTCCTCATTAATATGTCTCATTGCATCAGATGGTGTAAATACATCGTCCCAAATTTTACTAAAAGTATTCATGTTAAATGGCAAATTATATACCTCATTATTAATCCTAGCAATTGGCGAATTAGTATAACGATTAAATTCAACAAAAGAATTAACGTAGTCCCAAACATCCTTATAATCTGTATGAAAAATATGTGCTCCATATTTATGTACATTTATACCTTCAATATTTTCAGTATAAACATTACCAGCAATATGATTCCTTTTATCAATTACTAAAACCTTTTTCCCATGACTATGCGCTAGATTAGCAAACGTTGCACCAAACAATCCAGCACCAACAACTAAATAATCATAATTCTTCATTATTATTCCTCACACTTCTTTAATGCTTTATCTAAAAAATGTCCCTTGGTAACTTGATTTTGAATTTTCTTTACATTTTTTAAATATTCTTTATAATCTTTCTCATTCATTTTATCAAAAATATCATCTAATTCTTCCAAACTATTAACAGAAAAACCAATTTTATTTTCCTTGACAAAAGAAGCTAAAGCAGATTTCTTCCATACAATAACGGGAATTCCACTAGCAATGTATAAAGAAATTTTATGTGGATTATTATACTTCAAATAATTTCCAAAGCCCCCACTACAACTATTACATTCTATTCCATCCCATACCAATCCAAATCCAGTAGCTGCAAATTTAGATAAATCCGTAGAATCAAATGATCCATTAAATTTTATTTTTTTAGATTCAGTACCAGTATAATTAATTCCGAACAAAGAAAACTCATAATTATTTATATTTAAATCATTTAATTTATATGCATATGTTGCTTTATTATATGCTAAATTTCCTGCGACAGTTACAATATTATAATCTTTAGCTAATTTATTATTATTTGATGTAATTAAATAATCAAATATTCCTAACTCAATTATTTTATTATTATCAATTCCTTCTCTCACTAAATAATCTTTCATTTTTGGATTATGAGCAATGATATAATCAAAATTATCCAAAAACTTAATTTCTTTAACCAGAACTTTATAATATATTTTACCAATTTTTGATGCTGTTCTTAAAGAATTTAAATCATGTATCAAAACAATTGTTTTTAAACGCTTTCCTACTGCATACTTTCTTATTAATTTTGAATACTTATAAGTTAAACTGTCAAAAGGATATTGAAATAATATAGTTGAATTATTTTCAATTTCAGTAAGACTATCCTTTAATTGCTTATAACAATACTTAATGTTTTTTAGCATATCGATTTTATTATTAGCTATATTTTCATTGATATATTTGGTTACATAACCTTTTTTAGCTAAAATTTCACTAACATCTTGCCTAGCCTTAGACGATGTTTTATCGTTATCAATTATTTTTGCATCATAAACTATCTTCATAATTCTCTCCTACTTCTTTATTTTTTTAGACCTTATTTTCATAAACAAAGGTATTAATCCATTTATAATTTTATATCTAATCATCGGAAACGGTTTAATTAAAAAATTAAATGTATTCCAACAAATAAAATATAATTTCCATCCTTGTTCAATATTTTGATTAGCCCAAGGAGTTAATGATAAATAATATATATAATCACACTTATATTTATGTCTATTACCTACTCTCCAAGGTCTTTCTTCACCCAAATAATGTACTATTATAGGATTATTTTTAGCTTCTTCAAATTCACTTTTAGATATGTATTGAAAGTCACATAATTTGGCCAAAAATTTATAACTATATTGATAAAATATATTATAATAATTATATTTAGGATTCAATACAATTATATCATTTTTCATAGATCCATTAATCGCATCCTGATCATTCGCAAATAGTTTACCATCATTTTCCTTGTAATAACTAATTATTTTGTTTCCAACATTTTTTTTGCGCCAGTTTTTTAAATCAACAAGTAAAACCCCAGCATTAAAATATGGTAATCCATCTAACTCTAGGGAATGCTTCCTTTTTTTATCTATTGTTGGTTCAATACTAGCAGCAATAGTTTTATCCTGCATATCCATAGAATATAAATCACTTAGATTTTCTCTAACGATGGTATCACCATCTAAATACAAAACTCTATCCATTTTTTTAGGCAAAAGTTTATCTAAAAGTAATCTAGCTAAAACAATTGGATTCCAACCATTTGTATCAAAATCAAAATCAAAATAACTAGATAAATCATCTAATTCTATAAAATAAACATCTCTTGAATATTTTTTAGTAAAAAACTCTCTTAACTTTTTCTTATTCTTTTTTGATATATTTAAAGACATCAAATAAAAATCAATTTTTTTTATATCCTTATTATTTTCACAAATTGAACACATACCTGCACTAACTTGTGGCACAAATTTATCATTTAAAGTATATAAAATATTCATACTTTCCTCCACACTTTAAATTTTTTTAGTAATCTTATTAAATAATGAGATAATTTTATTTTTTTAACGATTATAAACATATTTACTATTAAATTAATACTAAATGTTTCTCCTTTTTGCCAATGTAACTTTATTTTTTTTGAAGCAATTTTTTTTTGTTCTATCCAACAATAGTTTTCTAAATACATCTTGTTAATTATACTAGAATTACCATTATCTAACTGCATTAAAATATTTTGAACAACTGTTTTTATATAAAAAAATTGGATTGAATCATTTTTATATTTACTTAAATCTATATTATCATATATATTTTTTATAACAGGTAAAACGTTAAAAATTTTCTTATTCTGTTTCATACTATATGTTACAGACTCAATGTTTTTATAATTATAATAATCATCAGTTGAACACACTTTAATATTTTTTGTTTTCGAATATGCAGTTAAGCAAAACATTAAATCCTCATTACAAAAATAACTATTATATAAAATATTATTTTTAACTAAAAATTTTCTTTTGTATAATTTAAATGCTGTTGCAGTATATTTAAACTCACTCCATACATTTTGACTTGGAATACTCTTACAAATTATTTGCATATTTGTTGAATAAATTCTAATCCCACCTATAATAATATCTGTATTTTCTTCTGCAACACTTAACATATTTTTTATTGCATCAACAGCAAAACAATCATCAGCGTCTAAAAAAGTAACAAAATCACCACTTGATTTTTTTAAACCAGTATTTCTTGCACTTCCAGCACCTTTGTTTTTCTGATTAAACACTTTAATTCGATTATCGTTATTCATATAATTTTTTAACTTATTTAATGAATTATCACTAGATCCATCATTTACTAAAATTATTTCTAAATTACCATAAGACTGATTAATTAAACTATTTATACATTTATCTATATGTTTTTCCGCATTATATACAGGAACAATTACACTAACTTTCAACATTTTTACTCCTTTATTTAAATAACTGTTTAAAATATCTAATTAAATAATTAATCTTGCATCTATAATTTATAAATACAATTGCTACAACAACTAACAAAACAGAATATCTTAATAAAAAATTATTATTGGATAATACAAATAAAATAGCAGTTACAACTAGAGATATTGATAAAACAGTCAATAGTCTTAAATCATAAAAACTTCTTTTATCAACCTTTCTCATTCCTAAATAATGAAATATCATTAATAATAAATAGCTAACTAACGTTGTATATGCAGCTGCAATATATCCAAATTTTTTTATAAATATGTAATTTAATAATATATTTAAAATAGCAGTTATAACCGAAAATAATGCTATTTGTTTGTTTTTTTCATGGTAGTATTCTATATCATAAAAGAAAATATACATAATCTCAAAAAATATACCTACAGTTATTGGAGCAATTATAATTGCCGATTTATAATAATTTTGGGTTAGAAAAATTTTTATCATTTCTGGAGAAAAAGTAAACAAAGATATGCATAAGAGCCAAGCTCCAACCATCATTAATTTTGAATTAGTTTTAATTGCATCAATTTCATTTTTTTTAATTCTTCTATATACCCAAGGAGACCATGGCATAAATAATTGAATCAAAATTGTGTATAGAATATTTGAAATTGTATATGCCATACTGTATAATCCAGCTTCAGAACTTCCAACAATATTTTTAATCATTAACAGATCGCAACTTGCCAAAACAATTTGAGCTAACAAATGAGGAATCATTGGAATACATATTTTTAAAGATTTTTTTATATATGTAACTTTAACCTTAAACTTTCCTTTATATAAAATATATATACCACTACCAATACCAAACAAAATGTTAAAAACTTCAATACCTATTATTCTTCCCATGTACTTATGTGACATAAGAAAATATGAAAAAACTAATGATAATACTTGAGCTACTGGTGATGCAAGAAGATTATAAATAAATAGTATTTTATATTTATTCTTAAAATTACAATAATTTACCATTATAGTACAGCCATTAACTAAAATAATCAATGAAAACATAAGTGTCATCATTTTAAAATCAAAACCAAGAACTGAATTAATATATTTATTAAATATTACGTATATAAAATATATAAAAAAGCAAAACACACTTGAAAAAATATAAATAGATGATAAAAAAACATAATCATCACCTTTTATATCCAAAATAACTTTATTTATTGATATATATACTGATAAAAGACAAATTAATGAAAGAATTGCCTTTAAAGATATAAAACTTGTCGCAATACCTAAATCAGATACTGTAATAATTCTAGTTATTAAAATAGTTGTAACCAAAGAAACTATTATTGAAATTATACTTGTTATAGAATTACTTAATATAGATTTTGTAGTATTCTTGCCATCTTCTTTCCTATTCATTTCTATCATCATCCATTTTATTTTTCAAAATTGATATTTCTTGAATTAATAATCTAATTTTTTTATCTTGATTTGATACAATCATTGTCAAAACTATATTTATAACAATCAATAAAGCAATAATAATTGAAATTACCATATTAGAACCAGTTTGAAATCCTAAACATCTTGTAATAAAGCTTAGAACCCCTGGAATAATTATGAGAATTTGCAATAAAAGAAATAATATAATCCAAACAATGGAATATTTGATATTAATTTTATTTTTTTTTAACAAAGCAAGAATTAATACAATAATAAATAGACTAAATATAATTGAAACAATTTTTAAATTAAAACTCATTTCTTACCTCCAATACCCACAGTAAGTATTGATAATACCACATTAATCATATAATACACTTTCTTCCAAGTTTTAATACTCGATATTCCATTTTCTCTTTCATTCATGCTTACTGGAACTTCCTTAACACACATTTTTTTCTTCAATACCTCAACAGTTGATACAGGTTCAGGATATTCAACTGGATAATTAATGGCAAAATATTGAATTAATTTTTTATTAACGGCTCTAAATCCACTCGTGGTATCATAAATTTTTTTTCCTGTTACTATTTTCATAAATATTGAAATTATATTTATTCCAAATCTTCTGGCTTTACTCGATTTAAATTTACTACTAGTTTTATCGATAAATCTAGAACCAATAACCATATCAGCATTTTCGTTTATAATTGGCTCAATAAGTTTATTTGCATAATTAATATCGTGTTGTCCATCTCCATCAAATTGAATTGCAATATCGAAATCGTTTATTAATGCATATTTATACCCAGTCTGAACTGCACCACCTATTCCTAAATTATGCACTAAAGAAATATGAGGAATATCATTTTCCTCGCATATTTCTTTAGTTTTATCTGATGAACCGTCATCAATTACGATTACATCAAAATTACTTTTATATTTTTTATTATAATTCATTATTTTATTATAATTATCTAAAACATTATCTTCTTCATTAAAAGAAGGAATAATTAACAATACTTTCATTTTGTTACACCTCTATCACACTACATCTATTATAACACTATCTATCTTTTATAGTCAATTAATAAAAGTGTTATTAAAAAAACAATATTTCTTTATAAGCCAAAATCAAATACAGTAATGTAGAATCACAGTTTCATAAAACGACATCATAAATGCAATAATCAAGCAAAATAATATAAATGTATTATACTTATAATCGCTTATACTTGTTCTTATCCGATTTATTTGACAAAATATAATAAATGGAAATAAAAGTGGGATAAAATATCTGTTTTGAACTCCATTTATTCCTGTATCCCCAACTGGAGTAAATGATAAATACAATGCAGTCCATATTAAAAAAATTGTAAATAAAATTATTAGTATACATGCAATTCTTTTTCTAAAATTCATTTGATTAGGATAATTATCTGTAATTGAGGCAAATAGTAAAACGCAAAGTAGTAAAAAGTAAATATTTTCTTTTATAAGTCCAATATAGGAAAAATATCCTAATGTATAATGACCTATAAATTTATAGAAAAATCTATCAAATGCGGTATCTTTCAAAACCATAATATACCCATCCGGATGTTTAATAACATTTTTAAATTGTTCAGCGATATTTGTATCTCCACCTCTCGAATCACCTATATTAGTTGAAACTATATCTGTTGGTAAAGCAAAGGTTGATAAGACAAGAATGAATATTAATAAAATAATTCCCTTAATCCAAAATTCTTGTTTTTTGTTTTTAAACTTAGAAGACGGAATAAATAGAAATAATAATATTATTGGAATATAAACAGCTTTTGTAAAACAAGCAAATAATATTCCGAAAAGAAATACAGAAATATTTTTGAAATTAATTTTGTATTTATCATCACAAAACCAATTCAAAATCGATACTACCCCTAATGTTATTCCCGATATAACCGCAGGATCATATGAATATTGGCAAGCAAGAAATAAAGAAGTTGGCAAAAGCCCTATAACAGTTATAATCCGCTTCCCATACTTAGATATTTTGATTGCATATGCCATTAAAACCAGATAAAATAATAAATTCATAAACTTTCCAACTTTAAATGATATATAAAATGGGAGTTTACATAATTTGCACAAATGATATCCCATTGCGGAAGGAATATATGCAACCTTGTCGTAATGAATTAATCTGCTCGATTGAGTACTATATGTTGTTTCAATATCTTTGCTCAGATACGACATTTGATTTTCCTGCTCTTCTATCGATGAAATACTCCATCTTCCTACAGATTTATCATCAATCATAGAGTATTCACCTATATTCCAGGTAAAACTATTCCCAAAAAGTTCATAACTATTTTTAAAATGTATTTGGTCATCCCACGAATAAAATGTTGAAGAAGGTTGAGCAATGATAAATGCCCCGCCCATAATTAATCCAACTATAAAAAAATATTTATATAAAACACTGTTATTCTTTTTAGATTTATAATAATATATAATCAATGACAATAATATTTCAAAAGAGAAAATAAATAATATTCTAAAATAACTAATTTTTAAACTATTATCAACATAAATTTTTTCAATTGATAATTTTGAATTTTCGTCAATCATAATATTAAACTTATTTACAGGAGATTTTATATTTAAAACCTGTAAATTAACTTCATTATCAAAAATATCAATTGCATTCTTTTTTATTTTTTTATTATAATAATTTCTAGAAACATATTCAAAATTAGCCTTAACATCTTCAAAACACTTATACTTAATCTTTAATTTATTTACATATATACCGTGAAAATTAAAGGAAATAATCTTCTTATCATTTGATATTGTTTCATCATATTTATCAACATAATTCATTCCCTTTGATCTACTATTTAAGGTTAATATTTTAAAATTGAATACAAAAATTTCAATAACAAAACTAAAAATAATTAATAAAAGTATTAAAACAGTAATTTTTGTTTTATTATTATATTTCATTATTATCCTCCTTTGCTAAAGGTAATAGCAAAAATGCAATTGCACTAATCATAGCAATATACCAGTAATAACTATTATTCGGTTCTAGGCCTTCAATAGAAACTTTTAGTGTTTTATTGATATCATAATCTAAACTATTATCTTTGTTTATTGGATTTCCAATCATACCGTTTAATTGAGAACATTTTGAAAAATCTATTTCTATTTTAAAAGTCAAATCTTTTAATTTTGTTTTTTTATTAAAGGCTAAATATAAAATATTTGACTTATAATTCTCAACGTATTGAGAAAAGTAATTAACACCTTTTTCATCATTTATATCAACCTGAAAATTACAGTTTAATAAAGAGTCATCCTCGAAAAAAATATATAATCCATTTATATTAGTCACACTTGGGTGAATATATTGAATAATTTTTAAGGGTAATTTTTCAATATGAGTTTCTTTAGTTGTATCATACATATATGTCACAGATTTTTTTTGGGGTTTAAAAAAAATCACAGCAAAAAGAATTATAAGAGCGAAAAACAACAAACAATAACAAAACAATAATTTATAATTAACTTTTTTTTTCATAACTTTCACCTTTATCTAATCGAAATGCATATTTTTTACTCAAATTAGCATTATAAAATCTATCATGTAGTATAATATCTCCCCATTTATCACACATGTAATCGATTTCTCCTTTGAATCTTCCATATTGGGAATCACTCATATCATCTCCCCTGCTTAATGATTCATAATGAAATAGTTTAACTTGTGGTAAAACAACATTGTAATAACCACTCTTAAGCGATTTTAAACAAAAATCCACATCATTATATGCAACCTTAATATTTTCATCCAGGCCTTTTAATTCATCGTATTTTGATTTTTTTATCATAAGGCATGCCGCTGTAACGCATGACCAATCGTAAACGCCAACTAATCTACCGAAATACCCTGGAACATTTTCTCCAGACTGCACATATGCATGCATCGCAACACCACCTACTCCAGTAACTACACCAGAATGTTGTATAGTTCTATTAGGATAAAGTAGTTTAGCTCCAACACACCCTATGTGTTTTTGTGATGCATAACCTACCATAGTTTTTAGCCAATCACTAGTTATTACCTCGGTATCGTTGTTCAAAAGGACAATATATTCTCCGTTTGATTTTGACAATGCAAAGTTATTAATATATGAATAATTAAATTCACATTCTAATCTGTAATAATTAAAACTATTAAAACTACTTTTATACGTTTTTAATAATTCAAATGTATCATCTTCTACACTATTATTATCAATAACAATTATTTCATAATTATTATAATCAGTTTTCTTATATATAGAATCAATACATTTTTTTAGAATATCACTTTTATCTTTTGTAGGAATAATTATTGAAACTTTTGGTTCGCTATCTAATTTGTAATTAATTTGATACATCTGTATATTATTGATTATTTCGACATCAACTGAAATTTTATTTCGTTTAAAATAATCTACTAAAGCTTTTTTTCCATTATCAATAACATAACTTTTATTACTGTTTTTAGAAGATGTAGAAGTATCAGTCATCCTCCAATGATAAAGAATTTTACTAACATGTCCAATATTTTTAGTCTTATCAACTATACGTAGAAATAAATCATAATCTTGAGCACCATCAAATTCACTTCTAAATCCGCCAATTTTATCTATTATACTTTTTCTAACCATTGTAAAATGACATATGTAGTTTACCGATAATAATGTATCTAAAGAAAAATCAGGTTTGAAATGTGGCATACATCTATTACCTTTATAGTCTAATTTATCTTCGTCGGAATAAATCATATCTAATTTTTTATTATTGTTCAATTCTTTTACCATATAATATAACGCATTGACATCTAATACGTCATCATTATCAAGAAGAGCAATATATTCTCCTTGTGCAAGAGATAAAGCACTATTACTTGCTTCAGATATATGTCCATTTTCACTTCTATATATAATTTCTATCTTATCATTTTTCTCATATTCTTTTAATGTATCAATAGTCTCTTTTAATGTTGAGTTATCATCTGCAATACAAATTTCAAAATTTGTATAGCTTTGCGCTAATACACTATCTATACATTCACTTAATAATTTTCTTGATACATTATAAGTTGGAATAATTACCGATATTAGTGGTTGATAAGATAACTTTTCAATTTTTTCTTTTTCTTGTTCATCTAACCATTTTCTATAATCATTATCAACTAATGGATTATATAATAATTCATCAATATTTTTATTACTCATATTATTTGAAAATGAGCGTAAATACTGTTTAATCATTCTAGGTGGTACAAGCAAATGATGCCTTTTCCACATTAATTTAATTGTCTTTATAATTATTTTTGGTAGCCTAACCATTTTTGTTAAAAAAACAAATATTTTTTTCCAAAATATATTTATAAATCTACTTAGTTTATTAGTTTTGAAGTTTGCAACTTCAACATTATTGTATAATAACTTAATATTCTTACTACTGTTTGGTACTTTAGCTATATATGAAAACATATCCTGATTTTGTTTTAATATTCGATTATATACATATTCTTTATCTAACTTATAATTAGTTCTAAAATATATTTTCTCTCCGTCAATAATTAACTCAAAATTCCCTTTTTTAAATTCTTTTCCCTCAAAATAAAGAAATACGTTATTGATACCTTTTAGGTATATTTTATTAATTAAAACAGAATCATTATTTTGCATGCTAAACCTCCTCTGCAAAACCTTTTTGTAATTTTTCAAATATTGAATAGCCAATTATAAATACTAATATTGCAAATAGCAATACAATTCCAAGGCCAATCATACTTGGATTTCTATGATATAAAAATATATCACGATAAGCATATATCAAATGTGCCATAGGATTAATCTTCAAAATCCATGATAAATTATCTGGAAATATATCTGGAGAATAAAGTATTGGAGTAACATAAAAAGCCATAGCTAATACAAATGTTATTATATGTTCGATATCTCTCATATACATTTCTACTGAACTTAATATAAAAGTAATCCCGAGTAATAATATGTACTGTATTAGTGCAATTACAGGTAGCCATATCAAGTGATAACTAACGCCAACACCACCAAACACACAGAATAAAAGTACAATAATACAACTAATTCCGAAATTAACAAGTGCACTTGTAACAGCAGATATTGGAAGTAATATTCTTGGAAAATATACTTTTTTTATAATATCTGCATTACTTAATATGGAAACTATCCCTGTATTGATTGCGCTTGTAAAAAATGTCCATGGAATCATACCAGTAATCAGATAAATAAGATAATTTTCTACTTTCATTCGCATAATATATGGAAATACTATTGCATAAACTAATACTGATAATAATGGATTAATAAATGACCATAAAATACCTAAAAATGATCCCTTATATTTTCCTCTTATATCTTTTTTTACATTGGATTTAAGAAATTCAAAATAATTTTTTATATCACTTACTAAACTCATTATTTGCACTCCTTTAAATATGCATCAACTATTTCACTACAATTACCATCCATTTTAACCTCGCCATTATTAATCCAAATTGCTCTATTACATAATTTTTTAATAGAATTTAAATTATGTGTAACAATTACAATTGTTTTATCACTATCTCTTAGTTCTTCCAGCTTACTAAAACATTTATCTTGGAAATGTTGATCTCCTACTGCAAGTATTTCATCAATAAGTAAAATATCGGCATCTACATTTATCGCTACAGAAAAAGCAAGTCTCATATACATCCCTGATGAATATGTTCTAACAGGATTATCAATAAATTCGCGAAGTTCAGAAAAATCAATAATCTCATCTAATCTAGCATCAATATCTTTTTTAGATAAACCAAATATCGATGCATTAAAATAAATGTTTTCTCTCCCTGAAAAATCAGGATGAAATCCAGCACCTAATTCTAGCAATGATGTTAATTTGCCACTAGTTTTAACAGTTCCTTTAGTAGGATATATTATTTTGGTCATCAATTTTAATAAAGTAGACTTTCCACTTCCATTTACACCAACTAATGCTACAGTTTCACCTTTTTTTATATCTAAATTAATATTTTTTAAAACTACTCTTGTTTCTTTATCACTGCGATTCCAAAACATTATTTTCTCTTTTAATGTATTAGCTTTATCATAAAAAACATTAAATTTTTTTGTCATATTTTTTACTTCAATTGCATTTTCCTTTTTCAATTTTATTCACCTAACTCTTTTATAATACCATCATAAATACATTCTATCTTATGTAGTTGTTTATCATAATCATATATTTGATGACACTTTTCTCTCGCATTATCTATTATATCATTTAATCTATTTCTATTCAAATATATATACTCTAAACTATCAAACCAACTCAGTTCATCAGTAATAAAGCCATCCCTACCATTCTTAATTATATTTTTATATACATCATTATTTGTTGCAAGAGATAATGTATTTACGATACTTGCTTCAAAATATTTTAATTCTGATTTACAATTATTAAACTCATGTTTTTGTAATGGTATAATATTTAAATCAACTTTTCCAATTTCATATTGTAATTCCTCGTAAGATACAAATTTAGAAAAAACAACTTTTCCTTTTTTCTTTAACTCTTTTAAGTTGTCAGATAAATCCATATATCCAACAATATTAAGATATATATCATCATATTTATTCATAAGTTTAACTAAAGCTTGCTCTGTAACTTCTAAATCTCTCTTATGGGAATTAGAGCCACTAAAATATCCTATTACAAATTTTGAAGAATCATAATTATCTGTTTTCAATTTTATAATCTCGTTTGAAACATCTATTTGTTCCTTATTTAAATAATTTCTTAAAATCCAAGTAGGTAATTTTAAATCATCATTTATTCTTTTTACTAAATTATCTGTTGTCGCAATTACTCCATTACATTCATTAATTATTAATTCATATCTTTTAGCGAGCGAAAAGAATGAATCAATAGAAATATCATCATAATAGCTAATACTATTTAAATATTCTGGGACATATTTTGTACTATAAATCATATCATCCATATCATATATAATAACTTTCTTTTTTGATTTTAAATATTTAATAAAATTAGATAATTCAAAAGACCATTTTGCTCTCTGCATAATAAATATATCAATTTTATCAACTAAATTATATATTTTATATAATTCTTCAACTAAAAAACAAGTTACACAATATTTTTGACTTTGTTCCATAGTTTCAATAACGTTATAAGCTCTATACCTAAAAGTTGAATTATCAAACACATCTTTTATATAAATTACATTTTTCTTATTACTATTTAAAATCTTAACATATCTATCATTAAAATCATCAATGCGCAATTCAAATTCATATTTTCTAGAACATTTAATATCATACATTACTATTCCTCATTTCTAGCTTCAATCATTTTTGATTTAAAATCTTCGTAAAAACTATTTTTATCTGAACTATTTTTCAAATCTAAGCTTATTTCCTTCATATCATCAGTTTTAAACATCACAAAAGGTACTTTCTTTTCACTTTTTTCTAGTTTTGCAACAATAACTGGTTTTTCGTGTTCTTCATCTGTCAAATAAAATAAGCAATCCTCTTTTACATCACAATTACTATTAAAGTTATATGTAATTACATCAGAATCAAAATGATATTTTATTTTATTATTTACAACATGTACACTATAACGCTTAGAGTCATAAATCCCATCTAAAAATAACCTATTAAGTAACAAAAAGCCTGGTATAGCAAATTGATTACTATAATAATAAATCTTGTTAGAATTAAACTTTCTATTTACATTAAAAACAAATTTATAAATGTCTATTTTATCCTGAAGTTTTTCATTATCTCTAATAAAAATAAGATTTTCATGCTTACACAACTCTGTTATAAACCAATTATTTTCAACGCAATCTTTATATTTGTCTAAGTATAAAAATATTTTCTTTTCATTAAGTGTGGAATTAATAAGTGCAAACGCGGTTTTTAAACCTGTACAAATATAAATATCTTCATCACTAACAAAAATATAGTCATTATTATTTAAATATGTATATTCTATATCTGATTTAAATGTATTTAAAATATCCTTTAATTCTGAAATTTCAAATTTTCTATAAATAAGGCGTAAAATAAGTCCATTTTCTTTACAGTAATTAACTACAGTCTTTATAAAGTTCTCTTTCACACAAAAATCATCCTCTATAAAGAAATTCAGTCTTTTTATCTTACTATCATAAATAAATAAATTATAATTGTAATAATAATCACATAATTTGTAATATAATTCAGGAATTGTACAACCGTTATCTTTTAATATTCTTCGTTTTTCTTTATTTCCATACTTCAGATAATGGATCAAAGGATTCATTCCATTTTTTTCAACATCTTTATATAGTTTTAAATATGAATCGTTAGAAAAATAATAGCTAGGGGATTTTCCTTCCTTATATCCGTAATAATAGTAATGTTTTGCAGCATCTATTTTAACATCTGGATTTTCCATTATATAATATTTTTTTGAAAACAAATTACTATTTTTTATTAATTTAATATTTTTTTTATCATTATATTTTTTTCGTATTATATTTTTTATTCTTTTAAACACAATATTTTCCCTAACCTTTCAATAATTTAAACATTCATAATATGATTATAATTTAATATAATCATATTACCAATTAATATGATAATTAAATGAATCTAAGTATTTTTTAATAGATATAATTATTTTATTAACACATGGAATTTTTAATAATACTTTTTCAAAAATTATTCTACTCCATTCAACTATTGTTCCCATAATAAATATCCACAGTATACAGATTACCACCCAAATTATATCCGAATAGCCTGTTATTGTTTTATATGTTACATGAAGCAATAAATATAAATGTTCACGCATTATAGGATTTTCATGAAACAAATATACACCTATCACGCTTGTGGATAAAATATTAACAATTTTACTTTTTAATTTAACTGTATTAAACAATTCAAAATAAGAAATTGTCTGAATTATAACAAACGGAGTTGAATATGTGAACTTTGTATTTAAAACTCTAGTTGATATTTCTGAAAAGATGTTACTCATACCAACAATTTGATTGGCAAAATTATTTGTTATATAATTCAAAAAGAACATTGCACAAAAAATTAAAAAAAGCAACAATCTATATCCATTAGTGCTCGAATATTTAAAATGATAACTATCTTTCAATGGATATTTACGCAAATAAGCACCAATCATATAAATAAAAATAAAATTAAAGAAATTATAACCCGTATTATCCAAAAATTTTAATCCAGTTATATATGGAAGAAAAGAAAGAACAACAAAACTCACTATTAAAAATGTCTTAAATTCTTTTTGAGATAATTTGTTTATAAACACATTTATATAGTCACTAAATATATATGTTATTATATAAACATTTATAAACCAATAATTACTTACAATAGATGGAAGAAAATTACTAATAATTGTAACAATATTATAACTATCTATCCAGCCAATTTTTACAGCAATAAAGTAAATAACTGATGAATAAAAAATAACTTGAATAATAATTTTTAATAACTTTGAAAATCTAAATTTGCTTTTTGATTGATAATATCCCGACAACATAACAAATGAATTAACATGAACTAAAGTCATAAACATCACTATCTCAAAAATTATTCGTAATGCTTGATTTGGGCAAGAATTATAAAGACCTCCAAAATTAATAATATGACATAAAATAATTAATAATATTGAAATTATTCTCATTAATTCAAAATTTGAATTTCTCTCCTTTTTTAACATAAAATCCCCCACTACCATGATACATGTAAATTATATCATACTTTTTCAAAGAAAAAACATTAATATCGCAATATTCATTAAATATACTTTTTTAAGATTTCTGTAATTTTTTCAAATCCTTTTTCATTTGTATGTAAACCATCATATGTATAATCACTAATAAGATTGCCACTATCATCAATTAAATCGTCATACAAATTAATAAATATGTAATTATGACTATCTGCATTTGTTTTTATAATTCTATTAGTTTTCATAATTTTTTCGTTTTTCCTTTTACCAGGAGCTTCTCCAACATCATGATTTACAGGATAAATAGATTCAACATACACTTCTGCTAATGGTCTATTCTCGTGTATTAAATCAGATATTTTTGCAATATCAGCTGCAATCTTAGATGAATCGTCTTCTACTATCTGGTTGGTACCTATCAGCAAAAAAACTTTTGATGGATTATACCGATATACTCTATTGTACATATCATCTAATATATTTCCTGTTTTGTGCCCGCTAATTCCGCTATTAACAACATTATTATCAGGATAAAACTTGTCTAAATCATATATTTCCGTTATTGAATCTCCTAAGAAAACAATATTTTCAGGAATTATATATCTATCTTTATAGTTAGTAACATTTTTAAACTTTACCTTACGATGATTAAATGTAATATAATGATGCATAATAAATCCTAAAATAACAATAATCATGCCAAGTAATAATTTTATAAACGAACTATAATACATCATATTGTTATATGTTGGATTTTTAGGAAATATAGTCTTTCTATAATTAATATTTTTCTTTTTATTCTTCACAACTAACCACTCCATTAATTAAAAAAATTTGATTACATATAACTTCCCCACAATTCATCTTTATTCTCTGGATTAAATTTGGCATATCCAGCTCCAGGTGTGAAAGTCATCTCACCAAAGTATATTTTCTTATTAAATAAGTATAAATCAATTCTAACATAATTAAAATCTTCACTAAGTTTATCACATACGTATAATATTTCCTTAAAATTTTTAGGCTTATTTATTTTTCTTCCATCGCCAGTAAAACCATAATTGTAATCAATTAAATTCCAATTTTCATCATAAATATTTTTGTTCAATTTACCATCAATTAAATAAAAAGTTTCAAAGAATTTATGCTTTTCTTTACCGTTATTAAAACAATGAATTTTAAAATCATCTGGAATACTTCCATTTTTATCAATTAATAATTCCTCAGCAATTATCTGAGGTTTAATTTTATTATAAAAAAATTCTCCCCATAAATACCCATATTTTATTCTAGTAAAATAATTCATCATATTTACTATAGAATTAATATCTTCTTTTGTCTTATCATAAACAATAATATTAGTACTAGAAGCATTATTAGTCTTTATTGCAAAACAATTAGGCAGTTTTTCAATATCTTTACAAGATATTCTTCTCTTATTAAAATACTTTTTTATTAAATATTTATCACCAATTTTCTTTTTTACATACTCTCTTACTTTAACTTTATCAGCACACTCAATCATCAATGCAGTTGCATTTAATTTTCTTAATTGAATCTTTTCATTAAATGTTTCACAATGACGTAAATCAATGTTCTTCCCATACATCTCTCTATAATACTTCTCTACTATACCAATTCTTCCTCTTTTAGTTAAAGATTTTCTTCTATTATTATTTATTTGATTTATTCTATCTTTCCATAAATCTTTTGTAGCAATTTCTAACATTCTATCACATCCCTCTAACTTTTTGACTCACTTAATAAAGTATAACATATCATAAACATTTTATCAATGACTAAAAAACTTTATAATCAGAAATTATAAAGTTTCCAAAATCAGTATAAAAATATGCTCATATCAACATTACCAGATATACCAGGAATACTTCCTGAATCAGTAAACTGCCACCCTCTCCAACCATAAGGATAATTATTTGTACTTGTATATTTTGCAATCCAATCTAAATAATTTCTGGTTTCTGCATTAAATCTTGTTAAGGCAAAATAATAATACGAATATATCTTTGCTTCATAACCATTTTGAGCTAGATAATTGATAAAATTTAATGCAATATTTTGATATTCACTTACTGATATATCATCAGAGTTTTGAACACCAGTATCATATCCTTCTATATCATAATAAACATTTAATGAAGGTGCTAAATCATATTTTTTTAATATGTTAACCATATTATTGGCTTCAACAAGTGCTTCATTAGAATCATGTGCATAACTGTAAAGATATACTGTATAGGGTATCGCCAACCTTTTTATCTCTTGAATATAGTATTTAAAATATTTATCTTCTGAATCCCAATAACCTGCCCTCAGAATAATACCGTCTATTTGTCCAGAATTCCATACTTTATCAAAATCAATATCACCCTGGTGAGATGAAATATCAATATATACCTTTACATTTGAATACATTAAAACACCATTAGAATCAAACATGTATCTTGTTCCGTTAATTGTTCTTAATCCTTGCGCTTTTGTTAAGTCGCTATACAAATAATAAGTACTGCCATTTATTGTTTTCCATCCACTCTGTAATTTATACCCATTATCAAAGTAATAATCTACACCATCTATTATTACAGAACCAACTGCTAATTCTCCTGTTTCTAAATTAGCATAATAAGTACTGCCATTATAACTAATCCAGTCCCTTAACACACGATACTGTGTTCTTCCAAAAAAATATGCCTTACCATCAATCACATGAATTAAATTATATAGCTGTTTATTATTTGGATCAGCATAATACTTATTATCTTTATATTCTATCCATCCTATTTTTGCTTTATAGTCTTCGCCAAATAAATACCCTCTATTTTCAAATGTAAACAAATCTTTTTGCAATTTGCCTTCTTCATTAGCATAATAATAGTCACCATAATACTCAATTAACCCTTTTTGTAATGCTGCTCCTGTTCTACCAAAAAAATAACTATTACCATCTACTTCATTTATTAATCTTTTTAATTTTCCTGTTTCAAGATCTGCATAATATGTTTTTCCATCATAATCTATCCAACCTTTTAACACACGATACTGTGTTCTTCCAAAAAAATATAATTCTCCATCTACTTCGTGAATTAAACTGTATAACTGCTTACTATTTTTATCAGCATAATACTTATTATCTTTATATTCTATCCATCCAGTTTCTGCTTTATAGTCGTCGCCAAATAAATAAGCCTTACCATTTATATACTGTATTCCTGATTGTAACACTCCACTATCATCTGTTAAATATAAATCGTCATAATAGTTAATTGTTCCCTTTTGTAATGCTGCTCCTGTTCTACCAAAAAAATAACTATTACCATCTACTTCATTTATTAATCTTTTTAATTTTCCCGTTTCTAAATCTGCATAATATGTATTTCCGTTATATGTAATCCATCCCTTCTGCATTATACCAGTATCTTGATCAAAATAGTATAAATTATCATTATCATCTCTTACAATTCCTTTTATCATATTGCCGTTATTATCAAAATAGTAATATTCGTTATCGACATATTGTAAACCATATAAATTATTATTCTCTTCGAAAACATCATTTTCATTTTTTGGTGATTCTATCATTTTACCATTATTGTTTTCATCATTATTATTATTATTATTAATTTCAACATCTGATTTGTAATTAAATTCGTTTACACTTTCATTATTTTCTATATCTATTTCCTGAATAGTGATTTCCTCATTCATTTCTTCATTTAAAATCGATTCACTAGCATTATCAAATTCTTCAGCGTATATATAGTCAACAAATATCATAAATAATAATAAAAGCATAATTAAAAAAGTCTTTTTCACGTCTAATAACTCTCCTTCCATACTTTATGTATTAATTCTATCATGAATTTTTAAAAATTCAAACATATATATATAATAAATTGTGAAAATTAATAAAAGTTTAAAGATTTATTATTCTATATCTAACTAATATAAAAATATTAGTTTGAAATAATTATTTTTTTATCAAAATATTGCATATAAAAATGCTTAATTCTTATAAGCATTTTTATATTCGCCGGATTTGATATTTTCAATCCAATCCTGGTTATTTACATACCAATCAATAGTTTCTTTAATACCACTTTCAAAAGTATATGTACGATTCCATCCAAGTTCTTTCTCTACTTTAGTAGAATCAATTGCATATCTTAAATCATGCCCTGGTCTGTCAGTTACATATTCTATTAAATCTTCTGATTTTCCTAATTGTTTTAATATAGTTTTTACTACTTCTAAATTAGTTCTTTCAGAATGTCCACCTAGATTATAAACTTCACCTACACGACCATTTCTAACAATTAAATCAACACCAATGTTATGATCAATTACATGAATCCAATCACGAACATTCTCACCTTTACCATATACTGGTATTTTCTCATCATTAAGTGCTTTACTAATAACAACAGGAATTAACTTTTCTGGAAATTGATAAGGTCCATAGTTATTAGAACAACGAGATATAGTTACAGGAAGTCCAAATGTTCTATGATATGCCATTACAAGTAAATCGGCACTTGCTTTAGAAGATGAGTAAGGACTTGATGTATGTAAAGGTGTAGATTCAGTAAATAATAAATCTGGTCTATCTAAAGGTAAATCTCCATATACTTCATCAGTAGATACTTGATGATATCTTTTAATATTATGACGTCTTGATGCATCCATTAATGTTTGTGTACCAATTATATTTGTTATTAAAAATAATCTTGGATTCTTAATAGAATTATCAACGTGTGATTCTGCAGCAAAATTAATTACTATATCAAAATTTTCTTCATCAAATAATTTTTCTACAAACTCTGAATCAGTAATATCACCATGCACAAATTTATAATTATCTTTACCTTCTAAATCTTTAATATTATTATAATTACCTGCATATGTTAATGCATCTAAACATACAAAATAATCTTCAGGATACTTATTAACTACATAATGCATGTAATTACTTCCAATAAACCCTGCTCCACCAGTTACTAAAAACTTCATACTACACATCCTTTCTATGTTTAATAAGAATTTTAGCTTCTTCTTTATCTTCATTAATTAATTCTTGTTTATATCTTAGAACTGCATCCTCCCAAGATGGAAGTCTTGAAAAGCCTGCATCATCTAGAGATTTCTTACTTAATTTTGAATTAAGTGGACGAGTTGCTTTTTGCGGATAACTACTAGTTGGAATAGGATTTACTTCCATACTGATATTACTGCTATCAAAAATATACTTAGCAAATTCAGCCCAACTACAGAATCCTTCATTATTAGCATGATATGTACCATATTTATCAGTTGCAACCATATCAACTAAAAGGCGAGATAAATCAACTGTGTATGTAGGAGAACCTATTTGATCACAAACTACATTAAGACTATCTCTTGATTCAGATAATTTTAACATAGTACGAATAAAGTTCTTACCATTAATACCAAATACCCAAGAAATTCTTACTATAAAATGATTCGGATAACTTCTAACAGCCTCTTCTCCTTGAAATTTAGTTAATCCATAAACACTTAAAGGATTTGTCTTATCATCTACTTCATACATTCCTTCTTTAGTACCATCAAAAACATAATCAGTACTAATATAAACTATTTTTGCCCCAACTTCACGAGCAGCATCTGCCATGTTTTTAGCGCCTATATAATTAACTTTTTCACATAATTCTTTATTATCTTCCGCACCATCTACATTAGTCCATGCCGCATTATGAAATATAACATCTGGTTTTATACTTGTTACTTTTTCCATTACTGCATCTCTATCAGTAATATCCATATCAGCTACATCTGTAGGAAATATATCAGAATCAGCAACACCTCTATTTTTTAATTCACGAACAATATCATAACCTAATTGTCCATTATATCCTGTTACTAAATATTTCATTATTTATTCTCCTTATATGTAAAGTATTTTGGACTTTTTGATAAAACTAAATGTTTTTGGTCTTTCTCTGATAATAATGGTTCATTAATACCATATTCTTCAAACATTTCATTCCATGGAATGTTAAGTTCTGGATCATTCCATAAAATTCCTGCTTCTTTATCTGGCGCATAATCGTTATCAATTAAGTATTGAAAGATTGTATTATCTTCTAAACTTATAAAACCATGCGCAAATCCACGTGGAACAAATAATTGACGATTATTATCTGGAGTAAGTAATACACTTGTATATTTTCCATATGTAGGGGAACCCTCACGTATATCTACAACAACATCAATTGCCTTACCATTTATAACTTCCACAATCTTTGCTTGACATTTAGGATCCTTTTGAAAATGTAATCCTCTAACAACACCTTTAGAACTTTTTGAACGATTTGCTTGTACTACACGTTCAAATTTTATTTTATTCTTATCATAATCTTCTTGAATAAAATAAGGTGAAAAATATCCTCTATCATCACCAAATCTATTTGGTTCAATAATATAACAATCTTGTAATTCAGTTTCTATAATTTTCATTATTTTCTCCTCTTTTCAACTAATCTGCTTAAATACTGCCCATATTTATTCTTTCTCATAACTTTCACACTTTCTAATACTTCATCTTTTGATAGCCATTTTTTCTCATACGCAATTGCTTCTGGACAGCAAACGATTTTATCCTTATTCTCCTCTACACTTCTAATCATATTTGCTGCATCAATCAAACTATCAAAAGTTCCTGTATCAAACCAAGTATATCCATCTCCAAGCAAACATGCTTTAAGTTTACCTTGAGCTAGATATTGTGCATTAAGTGATGTTATTTCTAATTCACCACGAGCTGAAGGTCTAACAAGTGCAGCCTCATCACTAACTCCTTTTGGATAAAAATATAAACCAGTAATTGCATAATCACTCTTAGGTTCTGTAGGTTTTTCTTCTACACTCACAACATAAGTACCTGATTCTGATTCATCAATTTCCATAATACCAAATCTCTCTGGATCTTTTACTTGATATCCAAAAATTGTAGCCTTACCATTCTCTGCATTAACAATAGCCTCTTTAAGTAATTTTTCAAAATCATTACCAAAGAAAATATTATCTCCTAAAACCATTGCGCATGGCTCATCACCTATAAACTCACGCCCAAGTAAAAACGCTTGAGCAAGTCCATCTGGTGATGGTTGAATAACATAAGATAGTTTAACTCCTAATTTTTTACCATCTTCTAGTAATCTTTTAAAACTAGGTTGATCCTCCCTTGTCGTAATAATTAGAATATCTCTAATTCCTGCTTGCATTAAAACAGATAGTGGGTAGTAAATCATTGGTTTATCATAAACTGGTACCAATTGTTTACTCTCTCCTTTTGTAATAGGATAAAGTCTTGTTCCAGACCCTCCTGCTAATATAATACCCTTCATAATACCTCCCTTTCAATTATAACATGTTTTATGTATTATATTCAAATTTACACTTTTATTACTTTTTATTAAAAATCACATTGGTATTTAATACTAAATATATAAATATAAACATTAATAGTCCATATATAATCATACCAATTAACTGACTATATAATGTATATATGACTGATGCAATAGAAAATAAAATTGTAATCAAATATATAGTAAGCACAGTCTTTCTTTGTGAATAATTCTTCTTTAACAATTGATGATGTATATGCGCCTTATCAGGAGTTGATATACTCTCACCCTTTAATTTTCTTCTAATTATCGCAAATGTCGTATCAAGTATTGGTACAACTAATATAAACAAAGGTATAATTATCGCACTCATCATAGTTCCCTTAAAACCAAGAAGCGTAATAACTGCTATCATTAATCCCAAAAACATCGAGCCGGAGTCCCCCATAAATATCTTAGCTGGATTAAAGTTATGAAATAAAAATCCTACAGTTGAACCAAACATAATAAGAGTTAAAGTAGTTGCAAGTGCAAACTCTCCTTTAATTACCCCGATAATACCTATAGTAAGAAAGAATATTGCAGATATTCCACCTGCTAGTCCATCTAACCCATCAATAAAATTCATACAATTAATACATCCAAGTATAAAAAATACAGTAACAATGTAAGCGAACCAACCAAAATTAATATATAATCCAAAAAAACTTACATCTTGCAATAATAAACCACCATAAACTACTACAGTTAAACTTGCAATAAACTGACCTATTAATTTATAACGTGCCCGAAGTGGTTTTATATCATCTATCATACCAGTAATAAGTAATACAAAACTACTAATAAGTACCGAATTCATCAAATAAGTATGATTTCCAAATAACATATATCCAAGAAGAAATCCCGCAAATATACCAAGGCCACCAAGTCTTGGCATAGGTTTCTTATGAATTTTTCTTTCATTTGGAATATCTAATGCATTAACATGAAATGCAATTCTTTTAATAATCGGTATAAAAAATCCTACAAAAATCATCGGTATAAATACCATCATTAGTATTACATAAATATTAGTTTCATCTAAATTAGTAAACATACATTATCATCCTTACTACACAATTTTTCTTCTTTAATTTATTTAATTATATCATATTAAAACATATTTTGACAATAAATTAAAAAATTATGACATGATATGTAATATGCTTTTTTCTAATTAAAGTAGAAAACACAATTATATTAAAAAATACATTTTCACATATTATGCTTACTTATTATTAATTACACTACTAATAGGTATATAATAATTATTATCACCAAGTGGAATTAACTCTTCATAAAGAGAAATAAGTCCCCCAGTTCCTAATTTAACATTTGCTTTTTCTAAATACTTAAAGGTTTTAAGCATTGTTCTATTAGGATTAGCTGTCTTTTTAATTTCAAGTGGATATACTTTACTGTTTTTAGTAATAATTAAATCTATCTCTTCTATTTCTTTATTTCTAAAATGAGTTATATCAAGAGGAATTGAGTTATTATCATATGATTTTATAATTTCAGAAACAATATACGTTTCTAAATAATTACCAGATTCACTACTTAATTGTAATTCCCTCGTGCTTGTAAATCCAGCAAGAAAAGAACATAATCCAGAATCCATAAATACTATCTTTGGTAAATGAGTTAATCTTTCAATCTTTTTATTATGATAAGGCTCTAAAAGATAAATAATTCTACTCGATACTAAAACATTTACCCACTCTTTAATAGTATTAGAAGATACATCTACATCATTTGCGATATCAGAATAATTTAACGTCTTTCCGTTTCTAATAGCTAAAACTCTCATGAATTTATTAAAAGTTTCAATATTACCTACGTTTATAAGTTTTCTAACATCTTTTTCAATATAAGTATTTACATACGAAGCAAAAAACATGTTTCTATCCATATTTTTTACACTACAAAGTTCTGGCATTCCACCATTATAGATAATTTCAAATAATTCGTTAACATTAATATTGTTACTCTTTTTAAGATTATCAGGATCAAATACTATATTATTAGTACTATTATTAATCTCTTTATATGTTAGCGAATTCATCTTTATAATTCCAACTCTTCCAGCAAGAGATTCCGTCACATTCTTCATAAGTTCAAAAGTTTGCGAACCAGAAAGCCAATACTGTCCCCTAGAATTATCATTATCAACTTCCATTTTTATATAGGAAAATAGTTCTGGCGCATATTGTATTTCGTCAATAAACAGAGGTTTTCCAAAAGTTTGCAAGAACAATCTAGGATTAATTTTAGCTTCAGCGCGTAATGACTCATCATCAAGCGATACCATTTTCATATTATCAGGCATCATCTCTTTCAAAATTGTAGTTTTTCCAACTTGTCTTGGTCCAGTTACTGCCAAAACATCAAATTAGTCAAATACTTACTTCAAATTAGTCAAAAGAATATTTAACAACAGTCACGTAAAATCTATTAAAACTATTTCATTTTTATGATTTTTATTATATAATTTAACTAGGATGTGATAAGATGAAAAAAGATAAGAACAGATATATAGATTTATCTGATATAAAAGAAGATGAAATGGATAAAACTGCATCATTTACAGATTTAATGTCTAGAGAAGAATTAAAGGAAAGAAAAAGAATTAAAGAAGAAGAACAAACTCGTGAGTTAAAAGAGATATTAATGAACGATGATGATAAAAAAGAGTTAAGGAAAGAACTAAAGAAAAAAGAAAAACGCGAAAAGAGAATTGCCAAAGAAGAGAAAAGATTGGAAAGTATTGCAACGAAAGAAATTAATGACAAAATAAAGGATAATACTTTAGTAGATGATGAAGATTTAAAAGATTTAACTAAAACTCAAAAATTACTTGATTTAACTAATGAAATAAAAGTTTCAATGCTTAATAATGTTGATGAAAATATTAAGGTTGAAAAGAAAAAATTTGGTATTGGTAACATTTTAATATCTGATTTACTTATAATTATATCTCTAGCATTTTATATTTACTCAATACTATTTACTAATTATCAGAATAATCAATTATACTTGCTTATAGGTGGTTTAATAATATTATCTATGATTATGTTTTTCTGTATATCAATTATTAGTAGTAAAACATTGTCTAAAGTATTTTCTGTATTTATTTACCTTATATTTATAGGATACATATTATTTAATTTAATATTAGTACTTGGAATAATCACATTGTGATTATTTTTTTTATAAAAAAGTAGCCAAAGCTACTTCATGTGTTTAATCCTATTAAATAAAATTAGTAAGAATAACATTAACATTAATATTGATGTTGAAAGTATTGCGATAGTTACTAAATATTTATTGTTAAGAATAGATAAATTTTCTAAATCTTGAGTCTCATACCTTTGTAATGTCTTATCTTTACTATCATATCTATACCATCCTAAAGAACCTGTATTAACATTCATTCCATATACTAAGTAAAAATCACTTTTCTTATTAGCCTTATAGGAAGTAACTTTATCACCATTTATATCAATATTAACTTTCTTTAGTCCTTTTGGAACACTACTAGGTTTTGTATAATATAGTTTAATACTATTAAAAGTTATTTCATGATAAATAGAATAAGATTTACTCTTAGGATCATATATATATAACTTAATATTACCTTTTTCATCTTTTAAACCAACTAGTATATAACCTGTAATCTCATTATATAAAGCAGGCACTTTTTTATTATCAATATCAGCTTCAATTGGACTAAAATTATCAGGAGTAGTTAGTTGTTCTACTTTTTTTACAACATTATATTCTTTTTTACCTATCTTAACTTTTATTGGATCAATATCTTTAACGTTAATAGTTATGCTATATACTCTTTCATTACCATTTTCGGCAATAACAGTAATTTTTATATTATTAACTCCATCAGTAAGTTTAATACTACCCGTTCCAATAATATTTGCGTTATCGTCACTTGGAGTAGCTGTAATATTAACACTCGTTACATCTTCATCTACATCAAGAGTATATTCTGTTTTTTCTTTATCAAAATCTAATTCATATCCTTCTACTTTTAAACTAGATAAATAATTATCAGAACTATACTCTTTATTAATATCTATTGTATCATCATAATCATATGACTGTTTATTCTTCTTACTACTTGATGAATTACTACTAGAAGAATTACCACGACTTGGTTCTACAACATTAATAGTAACTGATTTAGAACCATTTACTTCATTATTTGTATCAAAATCAGCAACATTTGTCGCACTTACAGTAATAGTAGCAGTACCAGCAGATTTTGCAGTGAAATATACAGTAGTTGACCCTTCAAACCAATCACTTTTACCACCTGATAAAACACTATTATTGGATGATGTTATACTGAAATTTCCAGCAAGATTATTAATACCAACATTTATTGTAACAGAATCCCCTACTGTTACAGTTCTACTGCTTGAACTTATAGAAAAAGAGCCTGCTTTTACACTAATTGTAAAAAGTGTGAAGCAAAATATAAATAAACTAAGTTTTAATATATTTCTCATTTATTCACCCCAATCATTGTGGAATTACATAACTTCCCATTATATTATTTTTAACACGTACATAATCTACTGCTGTAATGCTTTTATTCTTATCAACATCAGCCGCCTCTAAATTAGCTCCAGTAAGACTAGTCCTTTTCATAATATAATTTTTTATCATTACATAATCTACTGCAGTAATTTTACCATCACCATTAACATCACCATATACTACTGTTTTTAAAGTCTTTTCTTCATCTTTAGTTTTAATAGTTACACTATAACCTGTTTTAATAGTATCACTAGCAACTACTTTGCCAGTTGTATCTTTAATAGTAACAGTTGCATTACTTCCAATCTTATTTGTAATTTGATTAATATTAGAACCAACACTAAATCCCATTAAATATTTATTATTATTCTTAATACCAGCGTTATTAAGTACATTCTCTACACTAACTTTATTATCTGAATTATCAGGAATAGGAGCAGCTTCTCTAATAATATTTATTGTGTAAGTACGTGTATCACCATTTTGTGCTTTAACTGTAATATCGTGTTTAGTATTATCACTAGTTAAGCTAACATAACCAGTACCACTTATACTAGCATTAGAATTAACAGTTTCCGCATTTATAGTTACACTATTAACTCCACTTTTTACATAATAGTTATAATTAGTTACACCACCATCAAATGATGAAACACTACTACCATTTATACTTAATGATTTTAAATAATTATTAGGATTTCCAGTATTAGGTAAACTAGTAGTTGTAGGCATATTATTATAAACTGGAATGTAGAAGACAAATGAAGAGTCAAGTATTTTAGAATCATTATAAGATTTATATACTGAATTACCTTCTATCATTGGTGCTTGAATATTAGTTTGATATTGATGTTCAAAATTATTACCACTTCTACTATTTACATTAGCAACTACATCCCATTTTTTAAAGTAAATTGTATTTTGACCAATATTGATATAGTTTTCACCAATCCATTTAGCCCCACCACGAATAGCTTTGTCTAAAGAATTCCATGGTCGATTATAAGTAGTAGTTTGATATCCACTACCTGTAGCCCAATAAAGACCATTGTATACTGGATTAGTTCCACTATATGCTCCTATATTATATGGATTATAAATACCGGAATAAGTATTTCCGTTATAAGTAAATGTTCCACCACTTATTGCAGTAGTCGCATAACTATGTCCTCCTACTTCTTGTTTAGATAAAGAAGCAAGATATACTGGACTTACTTGTGACTCAGATGCCGCAGTTATAAATGATGTTGCATAATTATTTAAATAATCTCCATTTAATAATTTTTGAACTACTGATAATGTTTGTAAATCTTTTTCATAAGCAAGTGCTTCAAACTGGAATACATACATATCAATTAAGAAATTTCTTGGATCCATATAGTAAGCAATAGTATCATAGTTAGCCGCAAACCAATCAGAACCATCATATGCTTTAAATGTATCTGTATAGTAGTTATAAGAACCAGCCCAAGTATTTAGATAACCTACATTATTATAACCACCAGTTACCTCTAATAAACTATTTCCAAGAGTATTTTCACGACTTACAGCGTAATTAAAATCAATTCCTGTATTAACTGCAATAAACTTCCAATTAGGATGTGCAGCCTTTAAAATAGATAGTTTAGAAAAATAACTCTCAGGAAATCCAGCATTAATAAATTCAGCCGTGTAGTTATTATCTACTTCCCCTTCTCTTTTTAGATTGCTATTACAGAAATATCCTGTATATACTTTAGATGGATTATTTTGAAATGAATAGTTAACTTTTACATAATAGGTATCACATCTAGTTTTATTAGGCGAAGCATAAGTTGCACCTTCTATTACGGTAACCTGATCTCCTGTATCAAGCCATACAACACCCGATACATATGAATCAAAATCAGTATCACGATATAAACACTTACCGGTTGAAGTACTTTTTAACTCACACTTAGCTCCATCAGTAATCAATACCGTTGCCTTATAATCAGCCTTAACAAAATTATTGAAAGCAAATACTGATACAAAGAAAACAAATATAAATATAAATCTCTTTAAACTATTCATCACACACACCTACCTTCAATCTAATTATAACAAATTTCGACAAATAAATAAAGTAGTTCATGAAAAAAATAGGTATATTAAATACCTATTAGTTCTTTATCAATACTTAGTTCTTCTAGCATCATTTGCTTTATTTTATCAATATCCGGAAAAAATAAATTAATACCTTTTTTCTTTAAATTAATCATCTCTTTAAAACTATTTAAAATTTTCTTTTGAATATACTCAGGAACTTTTGCTGGAATTCCATTAAAAACATGGACATGGTCTATATATTTTTCTAACGTTGGAAATGCATTTTGAAGCAATATCAAAGAAACTATCTTTTATATGATACAGATATCCAGTTTTTACCTTCATTACAACACCTCTTAAGATACAAAAGGAAACTTTAAATTAATAAAGCTTCCAAATTTACCAGCAGGATTATTTATTACTCGCACCACCTGTAAGCGAGAAACATTGACTAACAGGATTATTTATTACTCGCACCACCTGTAAGCGAGAAACATTTACATTAATAATTAATGCAATTAAAGTATACTACTTTTTTTAAATAGTGTCAAATCAATTTTCTTGATATTTCATCAAGTTATAATTAAACTTTTTTCTTTTAATCTATTGATTTTGCTTTGATTTACGGGATAAAAGGTAGCAACATAATTATCTCCACTATGTTTTAATTTTAATTTAACTACAATACAAATTTCATCTTTAAATTTACCAAAATATAACAAAGATTTTCTTTTCTTATCAAAATACACAAACAAAAGTTTTTTAATGATTTTATTAATATTAGACATTGCATAATTATAACTATCAATTGATGTAAACTCAGATATATGTTTATAAGTATGTTTATATAATCCACCAGATTGAATAATTATTTGATTTTCATACTCTTGTAAATCATATTTCCTAGCAATTTTCCTACTAATTCTTCCAACAACTTTATTAAATTTCTTTTTCAATATGTATTTCCCCTGACTGTAAATTTAATAACTAACCCACACAATAAGTGTGGGCATTAAGTAAATAAGGTAGTCTCCCAGTCCTACATGTATTCTTTCGGAATATCCTACTCAAACTTATCAAATAAGCGTTAGTGCAAGAAGAAAATTTACACCCTCTTATTTACCTATTAATATTATATGACAACAAACATAAAATTAATGATAAAATTTGTTGCTAGAAATAATTTAACATATTTTTAAACTAGTGTCAAATCACGTTTTTCATTAAAAATCTAAGTTTTTACAGTATAATATTTACAGTTTATCATAAAATGCTATACAATTTTTATTTTTTTGCACTATTTATAGCAATTATATTTTTTCAAATTTTCACCAAATTTATTTATTTTCCTTAACATTTTTCTTAGGAATATACTCAACTTCATCTTGTTTATTACTAATATCAATTACTTTAGTTCCAGCAATATAATCATGAAGTCCTCTTGCATCACTTGTCATAAATATCATAATTAAAATTAATATTTCAACAATGGCTTGAATATTACTAACTATATAATTAGCCATATAAAAATCATTAGCACTAAATATATTAACAAAAATAATCAAAGCAAGATTAATAATTACACCATTTAATATTGCGCATCTAATTAAATAATTAAATATATTTAATTCTCCTTTTTTATTCTTAACTACTTTTAATTTCATAAGTTTTTTACCAATAGTTTGTCCATTCATAGAAAATTGAAATATACCAAAGTACGCAATAACTATCGCAATAGAAATAATAGTAGAAATAACAGAATTCTTAGATATTTCGTAATTAAATTTCTTTATTTGTTTTTCATAACCTTTTTTATAATCATTATAACTATTTTTAATCTCATTATATTTTTTCTTAGTAATCTTTTTATCCTTATATTTTTCTTTAGCATTCTCATATTTGTTTTCTAACTTTTCATATTTATCAACATATACTTGATACTCTTTAGCTACCTTTTCATGATTATCATATTGATAATTAATCTGTTTAATATTAGTAAGCCCAAATACAACTACACTAACTATAACCATATCGATAAAATAGGCTGCAATTCTTTTAAATCTTGTATTCATAACACCATCTCCTTACTAAAACTATATCATACTTTTAATTTAAAATAAATATAATTATTAAAATTTAAAATAAATGATTATCACGCAATCATTTAAATCCAATTATTTTATTAATATCAGTAATTAATGAATTCTTTATACTATCGTCATGGATAATATCTATACTAGATTTTCTATATCCGATATGATTTATAGAATTACCTGAATGATACACCTTATCTTTATCAATTATAAAATATCTGTCATGGAACGTATCATCATAATATACTTTTAAATTATGATAGTCACTACTATATTTATCTATATCTAACTTAGTAAGTTTACTCCTCTTACCAGTTATAAGAATAACATTACAATCTAAATTTTTAATCATATCAAGTATAGTTTTATCAGTATATCTATCTACTATAATCAATTCTTCTTTTGTTTCACTAAATATATCTAACACTTTAGAATATGCATCATAAATCTTACCATTAAAATATACTTCATTAATCTCTTTATCTTTCTCTAACTTATCAAGTGATTCTCTAACTTATCAAGTGATTCTTGAATTATTTTAATATCATAATCATGTTCTAATACCATATTATTGATATATTTTTGTTCAAGTAAATTAGAAGATATATAATGTCTCATAGATACAAAAGCATCCATAATTCTAATACTAACTTCAACAGCAATTTTTGATTTCAAAATTGTACTTAACATAGCCACACCTTGTTCTGTAAAAACTCTAACTTTATATCTTCTACCACCATGCAACTTCTCATAACTTGAAGTCAAAATTTTTGACCTCAAGTTATCATACTCATCTTTTTCTAAAATTCATGAAAACCTTTCAGGAAACTTTTTAGGATTATTCTTTACTGCCTGATTAACTTCCTTTGTTCCATTTTTACATCCGTAAAGTAAAGCCAAATCTGAATCCAACATTACATATTTACCTCTAACTTCATAAATCATATTTTCAACTTTTATATCATCTTTAACTAAAATATCTTCCATAAAGTACCTCCATCACACACAGTCTCATACATTATCACAACCCTAATCCATTGTCAAAAATACATTTTTCAATAATTGATACCATATTTATACAATATTTTAACTTTTGCATATCAGTATTTAAAATATTGTAAATAATACTG
>CADCIZ010000009.1 GCA_902801685.1 uncultured Erysipelotrichaceae bacterium
TTTTAAAAAATATAGTTTTTGAAGTCTTTTGGCGTGGGATTCTTTTCCAAATTTAATTTTTTTTATAAAAGCTATTGACTTTTAATAGTTAGCCTTTCTAAGGTAATTATATCATTTACTAATTCCTATTTCAATATAGAAAAAGAAAAAAATGACATAAGTCATTTCTATACATCGAACTACACAAGCGCATCTTTAAGTTCAATAACATTTTTTGCTTGTAAGCCTTTATCAGTTCTAACTAAGTCGAATTTAACATATTGTCCTTCAACTAGTGTTTTATAACCTTCTGATAAAATTGCTGAGTAATGAACAAAAATATCTTCTTGATCATTATACTCAATAAATCCAAAGCCTTTTTCGTTATTAAACCATTTAACTTTTCCAGTAATCATCATTCATACATCTCCCTTCTAGTAATCTCTTACGATATCAGTATATCATAAATTGATACTCTAATATCTATTTTTCGTTCGACATATTTCGACAAAAGCCGAACAGATTAATTATATAATAAATTTATACTTAATTTCATTAATTTGCCATAAAACAATATTTTTCTTGCATCAAAATAATTTTTCTTATACTTATATAATACTTTTATCATTTAAAGCAAATAATTAATTACATAGTTCAAGAAGCCTTGTCGAATACATTTTTTATATCTATAATGCAGTTAATAGGTGAGGAGTATGAAGAAAGTAATCATTAATCACTGGATGAAAATTATAAAAGAGAAAAAAAATTTTAATGATAAAAAATTATCTGAAATAGAGTATGGTCTTACTGGATTATACTTAACAATTTCTAAACTAATAGTAATTGTAGTCGTAGCTTTAATACTGGGAATATTTAAGGAAATGATAACATTCTTACTTATATATAATATATTAAGAATGCCTTCATTCGGCATTCATGCAACAAAAAGTTGGATTTGTCTTGTATCATCATTAATCATATTTATTGGATTTCCAATACTATGTATAAACATTAAATTAACAACAACAATTAAAATAATTATAGGATTTTTTGGATGTATACTTATGTTTAAAAATAGTCCAGCAGATACAAAAAAAAGACCAATAGTTAATCACAAAAGAAGATTAATATATAAAATTATTTCAACAATACTTGCAATTATTTTTGTAACCTTAAGTATATTAATAAAAAATAATTATATATCCAATTGCTTAATATTTGGATTAGTTCTTCAAAATATATTAATATCACCATTAACATATAAAATATTTAAACAACCATATAATAATTATAAAGAATTTTTAAGATTAAATCCAAATTTTCTGAATTAAGTTATACATGTTATTTAGCATTAACATATATAATAGAAAGGAGGGTCGTTATGGGATTTTTTGCAAATATTTTAGCTGCACTTGGTATTGGAAGTGCTGCAACTGGAAGTCAAGCTTGTCATTGGTTTTTAATTGACGAACCTGAATGCCCAGAAAGTTTAATTAAATAAATAGAATTATATAAAAAAATGATTGTAAAGAATTAATATAGAAAACAATCGTTTTTTTATATTTTTTTCTTTAACTTTATAATTAATATTTGTGAAAACACATTTTTTGTAATTTCTTTTTTATTTGATAATCTTTTATTACTATCGACTATTTTTTTTACTAACTGAAGCCCATAACCTCGATCTTTTCCTTTATTTGATTTCAAAATATTCTTCGATTCTATATTTTGTATTTCGTGATTATTTTTAATAATTATATACATATTATTATCGGCAACATGCATATCAATATTAATAAACTTTTCTTTGATATTACAAGTTTCATCTATGGCGTTATCTATAAATACTCCCAATATTTCACAAATATCTACAATATCATTATCATCAATATTAGATAATAATTTATTAGTAATTAGTTTATCAATATTAAGATTAAAACTAATATTTTTTTCTTTCATATTTAGTAATTTGTTATAAATTAATCCCCTTATCCCACCTTCAGGAAGTTTTAAAGTCATATCCATTATTTCGTTATATAGTTTATTATTATGATTAATTAGAGAATTAACATATTTTTTCACCTTTTCATCTTTCGTCATAGATACGATGGTTAAAAGCTGATTTTTGTTTTCGTGATTCATTATTCTATATTCATTAATAACATTTTCTTGAGATTGTAAACTATCTAAACTAGTATTATATTTTAATTTTATTCTATAATATCGATTCTGATAGTTTAATATAACGACTGTTATAATTACATAAATTATAGATATTAGTATATTAATTGTTACAGATATTTTAACATTATTCTGAAAATAAGTAGATGCAAATACAGAAGTAATACCAAAAACAGTAAAAGAAATAAATAATATAAATTTTTTTACATTAATATTTAAAGTAATTTTATAAAAAAAATTACAAATACAACTAAATATTCTTACTTTAGAAATAATAATTGTTATTAATCCTATAAAACAATCAAAAATAATTTGTAATTTAAGTGATGTTGTAATATTACTCATTTTTAAGTTAAATACCATATTACAGAGCAAAACCAGAATTGCTTCACTTAAAATTATTAATATCTCTCCAATAAAAACAGCAACAATACATTTTTTAATATCATCACTCATTATATACTTACAAAAGAAAATTGCTATTATTATCGTTCCAACTCCTTTTATTAAAGTTGGTGAATATTTATAATTTAAAAATGTAAACAATGTCAATAATACTATTAATAAATGCGTTTTGTATTTTTTTAATATTTCATTTTTTCTAAATAAGTTACACCATACAACTACTTCAGAAAAAGATAATATATAATCAGATAAAAATTCAAATATTAGATTCATAATATCATCTCCTTTTTATATTTGTTTGAAAGTAAATCAGTATAATAGTTGTTATCAAAATATATTATCCTTTTACTGTAATCAATTCTTGATATTCTAGTCTTATTTACAATACAAGCTCTATGTGTTTGAATAAATCTATCATCTAACATTAATTGTAATTTTGATAATGACTTACGTACTTTATACTCAATATAATCTGTTTTAATAGTTGTTCTTCTTTCAAAAGTATCTTTGGATAAATATAATATATCATTTAAATCAATAATATATGTATTTGTTCCATCTTCAATTCTTAAAACTCTTTTCATTTTTATAAGATTAATTGCTTTATGAAGAACTTGATTTAATCTTTTATCCAAATTATCGAATTTATTAACAAATGACAAAAACATTAAATCATTATTTAATATAATATGTCCTAATTCATCATGCCCTGTTAAAAAAATAATTACACTTTCTAAATCTTTATGTCTTATTTCTCTTGCAACATCTATACCAGATCTAGATGGCGTCTCAATATCTAATATATAAATTCTAAATGGGACTTTTGATTTTAAAAACTTCATGAAATTATCATTATAGTCTGAATAAAGATACTTATTATAGTTATATTTATTTGTTTTCATGAATTTATCAACTAATTTTGTTACTCTTTCTAAATCTCTTTTATTATCATCACAAATAGCTATATTTATCATTAAATCCACTCCTTCCTTGTTAACATTCAGCTAACCGCACATATATTATCATAAAAATATATAAATTGCAAATATATATAAGAAAATTAGACTATTTATGAACAAAAAAAAGAAAAAGACACATTATTTTGCATCTTCCTCAACTAATTCTAATATTACCATTAAAGCATCATCACCACGACGTTCTGTTAACTTTAATATTCTTGTATATCCACCATTACGATTAGCATATTTTGGTGCTAATTCATCAAAAACTTTTTTAACAACTACACTGTCATTATGCATAAAAGCTAATGCTTTTCTTCTAGCAACTAAAGACCCGTCCTTACCATAAGAAATCATCTTATCAACAAATTTGCGAACTTCTTTAGCTCTTTTTTCTGTTGTTTCAATTTTTCCATTCATAAGAACATCTCTAGTTAAGTTTGCAAGCATACTTCTTCTATGCTTATTAGTACGTCCTAATTTTCTGTAAGCCATACAAATCCTCCTAACTATTAATCATCTTCACGGAATTTAAGTCCCATTTCTTTAACTTTTTCCATTACCTCTTTCAAAGATTTTTTACCTAAATTACGAACTTTCATCATTTCTAACTCAGATTTTGCAGTTAAATCACCTAAAGTATTAACACCAGCTCTTTTTAAACAGTTATATGCACGAACTGAGAAATCTAAATCATCAATTGATGTTTCTAATTTTTTTAGCTTAGTATCTTCCTTTTTAGCATTCATTATACCTGTAATATCAGCAATCTCATTAATTTCAGCAACAATATTTAAATGTTCAATCATAATTCTTGCAGCTAATGCCATTGCTTCTTCAGGTCTAATTGATCCTTTTGTACTAACTTCCATAATTAATTTATCGTAATTAGCATCTTGACCTATACGAGCGCTTTCTACTTCATAACTTACTCTTTCAATTGGAGAATAAATTGCATCTATTGCGATAAAACCAACTTCTTCTCCTTCAATATATTTTTTATTCTCATTAGCAGGTACATATCCTCTGCCGTTTGCAATAATAATATCCATATTTAGTTTTCCGCCCTTAGCAAGGGTAGCAATTTCTTGTTCTGGATTAACTATTTCAATATCAGAATCTTTTTCGATATCTCCTGCAGTTACAACACCTTCATTATTAGCGTGTAAGCTTAACTTTTTTGTTTCATTAGATTTATTTCTAACGACAACGTTTTTTAAATTAAGAACGATTGTTGTAACATCTTCAACAATACCATCAATTGTCTGGAATTCGTGCATTACACCATCAATTTTTACTGCAACTATTGCTGATCCAGGCATGCTTGATAACATTATTCTTCTAAGAGAATTTCCTAAAGTAGTACCAAATCCTCTTTCTAATGGTTCAAGTTCAAATTTACCGTAATTTTTATTATCAACATAATCAGTTATTTTATAAATTGGTTTTTCAAATTTTAACATTTTATCACTCCTTTTTATTAACCACGTGGACGCTTTGGTGGACGACATCCATTATGTGGAACTGGTGTAACATCAGTTATAGATGTAATTTCTAAACCTGCTGTTTGAAGTGAACGAATAGCTGTTTCTCTACCTGATCCTAAACCTTTTACATAAACTTCAACTTTTTTCATTCCCATATCTACAGCTGCCTTACCTGCTGCTTCAGCACTCATACCAGCTGCAAATGGAGTTGACTTCTTACTTCCTTTGAAACCTAAAGTTCCAGCAGAAGCCCAACTTACTGCGTTACCATCTTTATCACTTATTGTAACTATTGTATTATTAAATGTTGAATGAATAAAAGCTTTACCTTCTGGTACAGTCTTTTTTACTTTCCTTTTTCTTGCCTTGTAAGCCATTGTTTAACCTCCTTTTAACAACTATTTCTTCTTATTAGCAACTACTTTTCCTCTACCTTTACGAGTTCTAGCATTTCTATTTGTTCTTTGTCCTCTTACTGGTAGACCTTTTTTATGACGAGTTCCTTGATAAGAATTAATCTCCATTTTAGTTTTAATATTCATGTTAACTTCACGACGTAAATCACCTTCAGTTAGATATTTATTTACCTCATCACGAATAGCTACTAATTCATCATTAGATAAACTACCTGCTTTTTTGTTAACATCAACTTTAGCATCTTTTAATATTGTTTTAGCTAAACTTCTTCCTATACCATAAATATAAGTTAAAGAAATTTCGATTCTTTTATTATTTGGTATATCTACACCTTTAATACGTGCCATAAAACACCTCCTATTAACCTTGTCTTTGCTTATGTTTAGGGTTTTCACAGATTACCATTACTTTACCCTTACGTTTAATAACTTTGCATTTTTCACACATTTTTTTTACTGATGGTTTAACTTTCATATTATACCTCCTACTTTCTATAGGTTATACGCCCACGTGTTAAATCGTATGTTGATATTTCAACAACAACTCTATCACCAGCTAAGATACGAATCATATTCATTCGCATTTTACCTGAAACGTTGGCCTCAATTACGTGTTTATTAGCTAGTTCAACTTTGAACTTATAGCCAGGTAACACCTCTAATACTTTTCCTTCCATTTCAATAACATCATCTTTTGCCATCTTATCACTCCTTTTTATATCCATCATACAAGTGAATTATGACTTGTCATTATAGGATAGTATCATTACCATAGTTTCATATCAAATTAGAGTTGCTCCTCTAATCTATTATATCTTTAATTTGTTTATGAGTATTACACATATCAACATTTCCATCAATATGATATAAGATATTTTTTTTCTCAAAATAATTAATTAAAGGAGCAGTTTCCTCTAGATATGCATTATATCTTTTTTCATATGTTTCAGCATTGTCATCTTTTCTATGCTTTAACTCTATATTACAGTCATCACATAGATTTTCATTTCTAGGTTTTAACTTATCTGAATTAACATTGTAAATACGATTACAATTTGGACAAGTTCTTCTACCAGTAATTCTAGATGAAGCAATACTTTTATCAATATCGATTGCAAAAACATAATCTATTTTATTACCAATTTCTTCTAACATTTCATCATACTTTTCTGCTTGATTAATTGTTCTTGGAAATCCATCTAAAATATATCCATTCTTACAATCTTCTTCATTTATTCTATTCTTAATTAATTCAATAATGATTTCATCACTAACAAGTTTTCCTTGTTCCATTATCAATTTAATCTCATTAGATAGTGCATCACCTTTTTCAGTCGCACCTCTAAGTAAATCCCCTGTAGAAATTTGTGGAATTGAATACTCTTTAGTTAATATTTGAGCTTCAGTTCCTTTCCCCGCAGCAGGCGGAGCAAGTAAAATTATATTCATTAAAATCTACGTCTCCTATTTTTTCTTCCGTTCTCATAAGTTCTACTTTTTAATTGACTTTCTAATTGTTTATATGTTTCAAGTGCAACACCAACAACAATTAATAGTCCAGTACCACTTATTGAAATTATGTGCGATAAACTAGATACTTTACCCAATATTATTGGTAAAGCAGCTAGAATAGCTAAGAAGAATCCACCTACAATAGTAATTCTCTTTAATACTTTACTTACATAATTAGTAGTTTCATCACCAGGTCTAACTCCAGGAATATAACCACCATTTTTATTTAAGTTTTCAGCCATTTCTTTTGGCTTTAATTGCATAAATGTATAAAAGTAAGTAAATAATATAATTAAGATAATATATATTAATAAACCTGTTGTAGTTGTATAATTAATATATTTAGAAACTACTAATGTAAATGTTTCATTTTTTACAAAACTAGCAATTATTTGTGGAATAGCCATAATAGCCGATGCAAAGATTACTGGTATTACTCCTGCACTATTTAATTTGAATGGTATATAACTTTGATTTGAAATTGTAGATGTTGATTTATTTGCGTACTGAATAGGTAACCTACGTTCAGCAGATTCAACATAAATAACTCCTACAATTACAACTAAGAATACCAATATAAATAGTGAGAATAATAGAATTCCAATAAATCCATCAGGAATAAGTGCAGTCCATAAATTAACAAACATAGAAGGTAATACATTAATAATACCTGCCATAATTATTAAGGACATACCATTACCTAATCCTTTAATAGTTATTTGATCACCTATCCACATTAATAGAGCAGTACCTGCAGTAAGAATTAAAGCATATAGCATATAATCCATTGCTGTTCCATTTGAAATATATGCAAATGAATACATATATCCTTGAACAAATGCAAGTATAATACCAAGAACTCTTGTAATTTGATTTAACTTACGACGTCCAACTCCTCCTTGTTTACTCAAATCTGATAAATATGGAATAATATCCATAGATAAAAGTTGAATAATAATCTGAGCTGTAATGTATGGTGTAACACTTAAAGCAAATATAGATGCTTTTTCAAATGCTCCACCACTCATCGCATTAAGAATTTCAAAGAAACTTAAATTCTTAGTTGATACAGTTGCACCAGGAACAGTAATACTAGCTCCAAGTTTAAATATAAATAAAGCTACCAATGTAAATCCAATTTTTTTTAGTAAATCTCTATTTTTCGGATTGAATAACTGCTTAATGATTTTCAAATTAAATCACCTCAGCTTTTCCACCCATTTTTTCTATTGATTCTTTAGCAGAATTTGAGAATTTATGAGCCTTAACAGTTAATTTCTTTTCTAATTTACCATTTCCAAGAACCTTAACACCATTAAGTTGATTCTTTAAAATTCCCATTTCTTTTAGTATTTCTGGAGTAACAATTGCTCCATCTTCAAATTTATTTAAATCACTTAAATTAATTACAGCATAAACTGTTTTAAATTTTGCATTTGAGAAACCTCTTTTTGGTAATCTACGGAATAAAGGTAATTGTCCACCTTCGAATCCTGGTCTAACTCCTCCACCACTACGAGCGTTTTGTCCTTTATGACCTTTACCACTAGTTTTTCCTAAGCCACTACCTGGCCCACGTCCAACTCTTTTTCTTGTTTTAAAAGCATTCTCATTAGGTTTTAATTCATGTAACTTCATTATCTAATCTCCTCCACTTTTTTACCACGTAGACGAGCAACTTCTTCTACAGTCTTTTGTGCCTTTAATGCATTAAGTGTAGCATATGCCATATTAATTTTTGTATTAGAACCAAGTGATTTAGATAAAATATCTTTAATACCAGCCATTTCAAGTACTGAACGAACAGGACCTCCTGCTTTTACTCCTGTACCTTTAGCTGCTGGCTTTAACATAACTCTACTAGCGCCTTCAACACCAATTGCCTCGTGTGGAATTGTACGTTCATCAACAATAGATACCTTAACAATATTCTTAGTTGCATTTTGTACTGCCTTCTTAATTGCATCTGGTACTTCATTAGCTTTACCAGTACCAAGTCCAACTTTACCTTTCTTATCTCCAACTACTACAACGGCTGAAAAACGGAAATGACGTCCTCCTTTTGTTACTTTTGTAACACGACCAATTGAAATAACATCTTCTTCATAAAGTTTTGGCTGTTTTTGACGATTTCTAGGACGTCTGTCTCTTTTTTGACGAGGTTGTTTCTCGAACTTTTTACCTTGGTTTTTTTCAGCAGAAGACTCATTTGTTTTTTCTACTGTTTCAACCTTTTTTGTATTTTCTTCCATAAATCCCTCCTATTAGAATTCTAAGCCATTCTCACGTGCAGCTTCAGCCAAAGCTTTAACACGACCATGATATAGGTATCCACCTCTATCAAATACAACTTTTGATATTTTTGCTTTTTTAGCTTTTTTAGCAAGCAACTCTCCTACTTTAGTTGCAGCTTCAACATTTCCACCATTAGTAAGTTTTAATTCACTCTCTAATGATGATGCACTAACTAAAGTAACTCCAGCTTCATCATCGATGATTTGAGCAAAAATATTATTATTTGATCTAAAAACATTTAATCTTGGTACATCTTTAGTACCAGATACTTTATTTCTGATGCGACTATGTCTTGCGATTCTTGCATCATTTCTAACAACTTTTTTGATCATACTTACTCTCCTCTCTTATTATTTAGAAGCTTTCTTTCCTTCTTTACGACGTATATGCTCATCAGCATATCTAATACCTTTTCCTTTATAAGGTTCAGGTTTTCTAATACTTCTTACCTCAGCTGCAAATTGTCCTACTAATTGTTTATCAATGCCCTTAACAAATAATTCAGTATTACTTGGAGATTCCAAAGTTATACCTTCAGGAACACTTACTTTAACAGGATTAGAATATCCAGCTGAAACAACTAATTCTTTTCCTTTTACTTGAAAACGATATCCAACACCAACTGCTTCAAGTTTCTTAGAATATCCATCAGTTACACCAACAATTAAATTATTAATGTTAGCATTTGCAGTACCATGAAAGTTTTTAAAATTATCATTCTTTCTTGTTACTTTAACCTCCACATCAGTTACTTCAACACCAATGTTTTTATTAATTACAGTAGAAAGTTCTCCTTTTGGTCCTTTTACTGTAACTATATTTCCATCAACATTTACAGTTACACCTGCTGGGATACTAATTATTCTATTTCCAACACGACTCATAATAATTTCCTTTCTACCAAATGTAAGCTAATACTTCTCCTCCAAGTGAAGCCTTTCTTGCATCCTTATCTGTCATCAATCCTTTAGATGTTGATATAATTGCAATACCAAGTCCACTTAATACAGTAGGAATTTCTTCAGCTTTTGCATAAACACGTAATCCTGGTTTTGAAATTCTCTTAAGGCCAGTGATTACACGTTCTTTTCCACTATATTTTAAGTAAAGAACGATATTATCTTGAATATTATTCTTTTTAATTTTGTAATCAGATATAAATCCTTCTTCTTTTAAAATTCTAGCAATTTCATTTTTTATTTTTGAAGCAGGTACTTCAACTTCATTATATCGCATTTGATTTGCATTACGAATACGAGTAAGCATATCTGCGATTGGATCTGTTACCATAACTTTCCTCCTTCTTACCAACTAGATTTTTTCATTCCTGGTATTTGTCCTTTATAAGCTAATTCTCTAAAACAAATTCTACAAATGCCATATTTTTTAAGTACAGCATGAGGACGACCACATCTATTACAACGTGTATACTTACGTACCTCGAATTTAGGTTCACGACTAGCTTTTACCTTCATACTTTTCTTAGCCATATTTTCCTCCTAAGTTTATTTTTTAAATGGCATACCGAATCCTTTTAAAAGATCGTAAGCTTCTTCGTTTGTTTTTGCAGTTGTTACAAAAACTATATCCATACCACGTACTTTAATAACTGAATCATATTCTATTTCTGGAAATATTAATTGTTCAGTTAATCCTAAAGTATAGTTACCTCTTCCATCGAATGCCTTATTTGATATACCTCTAAAATCTCTTACACGTGGCAATGTAATACTGATTAATTTATCTAAGAAGTTATACATTTTTTCACCACGAAGTGTAACCTTACAACCAATAGCTTGACCTTGTCTTAATTTAAATCCAGCAATTGATTTTTTAGCCTTAGTAGCAACTGGAGATTGACCAGTAATTATTTTTAAATCAGCCATAGCAGCCTCTAACATTTTAGAGTTAGATGATGCATCACCACAACCAATATTTACTACTATTTTTTCTAATTTAGGTACCTCATTAACATTTGAATACTTATACTTATCTTTTAATTCAGGAACGATATCGTTTTTATATTTTTCTTTTAGGCGGTTCATATATACCCTCCTTCCAATTAATCAAGATTTGAATTAGATTTTTTACTAACTCTTATCTTCTTACCATTTTTATCAGTAGAATGTCCTATTCTTGTTGCTTTCTTGGTTTTAGGATCAATAATCATTACGTTTGAAGCATGAATAGATGCTTCAATATCGTTTATAGAACCAGCTTGTTGTCCATTTCCTTTAACATGTTTTTTAACAATATTAACACCTTCAACAACAACTCTGTTTTCTTTTCTTAATATTTTAATGATTTTTCCTTCCTTACCTTTATCTTTTCCAGCAATGACAACTACTTTATCACCAGTTTTAAAGTTCATTTTCATTCCTCCAAACCACTATAACACTTCTTTAGCAAGTGATATAATTTTCATAAAATTCTTATCACGTAATTCACGCGCTACAGGTCCAAATACACGAGTTCCAACTGGACTCTTATCATCTTTAATAATAACAGCAGCATTATCATCAAATTTGATATATGATCCGTCAGTTCTTCTTAGACCAAACTTTGTTCTAACGACAACTGCTTTTACAACTTTTCCTTTTTGTACAGTTCCGTTAGGAGTTGCTTTTTTAACTGTTGCAACCACTATATCTCCAATATTACCAGTCTTTACTTTACTGCCCCCAAGAACACGAATTACAGATAATTCTTTAGCTCCTGAATTGTCAGCAACTTTTAAACGACTTTCTTGTTGAATCATAATTATCCTCCTATTCTTCGGCAATTATAGTATAACTGCTTTTTCTACTACTTCTACTAAACGGAAATGTTTAGTTTTAGATAAAGGTCTTGTTTCAGCGATTCTTACTTTATCGCCAACTTTTGCTTCATTCTTAGCATCATGTGCAGCATATTTTTTAGAATATTTAACTCTTTTACCATATAATTTATCTTTTTTATATGTTTCTACTAAAACAGTAATTGTTTTATCGTTAGCATTACTAACAACTTTTCCAACTAATTCACGAGTTCTTTTTTCTTGCATAAATCCTCCTATTTACTTTCTAATTCACGTTCGCGTAAGATTGTTTTCATACGTGCAACTAATTTTCTTAATTCATTAATTCTATGAGGTTTCTCTAAAGATCCTGTTGCTTGTTGGAAACGTAAGTTAAATAATTCTGCTTTAGTCTCTTCAATTTTAGAAACTATTTCTTCAGTAGATAATTCTCTTATTTCTTTATTAGTCATTATCTAGCACCTTCCTTTTTAACAAATTTACATTTGATTGGGAGTTTGTGCATAGCAAGTCTTAATGCTTCACGAGCTATCTCTTCAGATACTTCTCCTACTTCAAACATAACTTTACCTTCTTTAACTACTGCAACCCATGAATCATGAGCACCTTTACCTTTACCTTGACGAGTTTCAAGTGGCTTCTTTGTTAATGATAAGTGTGGAAAAATATTAATCCATACCTTTCCTCCACGTTTCATATAACGAGTCATTGCAACTCTGGCAGCTTCGATTTGACGGTCAGTAATCCAAGCACCTTCTAAGGCTTGTAGACCATATTCACCAAAACTTACTTTTGTATTTCCTTTTGCTTTTCCATCATAAGAAAGGCGATGGGGATTACGATATTTAGTTCTTTTTGGAATTACTGCCATCTTTCATACCTCCCTTATTTTTAGCAGGTAAGATTTCTCCTTTACAAATCCATACTTTAACACCAATTTTACCATAAGTAGTATCAGCTTCTTTATGAGCATAATCAATATCTGCTCTTAAAGTATGTAGTGGAATAACTCCTTCTGTATATCCTTCAGTACGAGCCATATCTGCTCCTCCTAAACGACCTGATACAGCAGTTTTAATTCCTTTTGCTCCTGCCTTCATAGTATTTCTAATCGCTCTTTTTTGAGCAATTCTAAATGATACACGTCCTTCAATTTGACGAGCAATATTTTCAGCAACTAATGCAGCATCTAAATCTGGATTCTTAACTTCTTTAATAGAAATTTGAATATTCTCATCTGCTAGCTTAGCAACTTCTTTTTTTAGTTTCTCAATTTCTTCACCACCGTGACCAATTACAACACCTGGTTTAGCAGTATTGATAATTATATTAGTCACTTTTGGATTTCTTTCAATAAGAATACTTGAAACTGATGCGTCTTTTAGTCTTTTACTTAAAAACTTACGAATCTTAACATCTTTATCCAAGAATTTTGCAAAATCTTTATTATCTGCATACCATTTAGATTCCCAAGTCTTATTAATTCCCATTCTAAGTCCTATAGGACTAACTTTTTGACCCACAAGTTTTCCTCCTTTACAAATTATTTCTCGTCACTTACAACGATTGTAATGTGACTTGTTCTTTTCTTAATTGGATCTACGTGTCCACGTGAACCAAATTTCATTCTTTTCATTGTTTGACCTTCATTAACATATGCTTCTTTAACATATAATTTAGTTTTATCTAAACCTAAGTTGTTTAAAGCATTAGCTACTGCTGATGTTAAAACCTTCTTAGTAAGTCTAGCAGCTTCGCTATTATAATTACTAACAATTTCATCAGCTTTTTGAACGTCTTTACCACGTATTAAATCAACTACTAAACGAGCCTTACGTGGAGGGATTCTTAGTCCCTTTGCAATTGCTCTTGCTTCCATCTTATCTTCCTTCCTAGGTTTTATTTCTTATCGTCGCCGTGACCACCAAACTTACGAGTTGCCACGAATTCTCCTAATTTATGTCCTACCATATCTTCAGTAACATATACTGGAACAAATTCTTTTCCATTATGAACAGCAAAGGTATTACCTACAAATTCAGGGAAAATTGTTGAACGACGAGACCAAGTTTTAATAACTTCTTTCTTTTCAGAACTGTTTACTTTTTCAACCTTTTTCATTAAATGTTCATCAACAAAAGGTCCTTTTTTTACACTTCTTGCCATAATTATTTTCCTCCTTATTTCTTACGACGACGTACTATTAACGCGTCAGATTGTTTTTTACCTTTACGTGTCTTATATCCAAGTGCAGGTTTACCCCAAGGAGTAACTGGTCCTTTACGTCCGATTGGAGCACGACCTTCACCACCACCATGAGGGTGATCATTAGGGTTCATAACAGAACCACGAACTGTAGGTCTAATACCCATATGTCTTTTACGTCCAGCTTTTCCTAAACTTACTAATTCATGATCTTCATTTCCAACTTCACCAATAACAGCACGACAAGTACTTAATACTTTACGCACCTCTCCACTTGTTAAACGAAGTAAAGTGTATTTCCCTTCAGTACCAAGAATTTGTACACTTGTACCAGCAGAACGTGCCATTTGAGCACCTTTACCAGCCTTAAGTTCAACACAGCATACTACAGTACCATCTGGAATATTTTTAAGTGGTAAGCAGTTACCAACTTTAATATCTGCATTATCTCCACTTTCAATTTTATCTCCTACCTTAAGTCCCTTAGGAGCAATTATATATCTCTTCTCACCATCTGCATATTTAATAAGTGCGATATGAGCAGATCTGTTTGGATCGTATTCAATTGAAGCAACAGTTCCCTTAATACCATCTTTAAGTCTCTTGAAATCAATGATACGGTATTTTCTTTTCTCACCGCCACCTTGATGTCTAACTGTAATTCTTCCTTGATTATTACGACCACCATTTTTCTTTAATGTAACAAGTAATGATTTTTCTGGAGCCACTTTAGTTAACTCACTATAATCTAAAGTAGTCATACCACGTCTACCATTAGTTGTTGGTCTATAACTTTTTATTGCCATATGATTTCCTCCTTTAGATTAATCAAGTTCAATAGAACTTCCTTCTTTTAATTTTACAATAGCCTTTTTAACTCTATTAGTGTATCCAGAATAACGTCCAACTCTTTTCTTTCTTGGATGAACATTAATTGTATTTACACTTTCTACTTTAACATTGAAGATAGCTTCAATTGCTTGTTTAATTTGAGTCTTATTAGCTTTTACATCAACACTGAATGTATAAGTATTTTCAGTCTCTTTTAAATTTGAAGCCTTCTCAGTTATAATTGGAGCTTTTATAATATCTCTATAATTATTCATACTATGCTAAAGCCTCCTCTATAGTTTTAATTGCAGACTCTTCTACTATTAAAACATCAGCAGATACAATATCTAATGTATTAATTTCACTAGCTTCTAGTAATAATACATAATCAAGATTACGAGTTGCTAAAATAACATCATCAGTTAACTCATTAACAACTATTAATACATTTCTTTCTGCCTTTAAATTGTTTAAGATATTCTTCATATCTTTAGTCTTATTAGATTCTAGTTTTAAATCATCTAAAACGATTAATTCCTTATCTAATACCTTGTAAGATAAAGCACTCTTTAATGCTAATCTTCTTTCTTTGCGATTCATTTTAGTTGTATAGTTTTTGAATTGTTGTCCGAATGCTACAGCACCATGATACCAATGAGGTGCACGAATAGAGCCTTGACGAGCACGTCCAGTACCCTTTTGTCTCCATGGTTTTCTACCACCACCAGAAACATCGCTTCTACCTTTAACACTTGCAGTACCCTGACGAGTTGCATTTTGTGCTAACTTAATTGCATCATATAAAACTGTATCATTTGGAGTAATTCCGAAAACATCTTTATTTAATGTAATATCTTTAACTTTCTCACCGTTAATATTTAATACATCTATCTTTTTCATCAGTATTCCTCCCTACTAATTTCCTTCCTTAGTAGTTTCTTCTGTAACAACTTCTTCAGTTGCTTCAGTAGTTTCAACTGATTCTGTTTCTTCTACTTTAGGTTCTTCCTTAATATAAGAAACTAAATTTTCAGTCTCAACCTTTTTAGGATTCTTAACAGCAGTTTTGATAATTACAAGACCCTTTTTAGGCCCTGGTATATTACCACTAACCAATATTACATTATTTTCCTTATCAACATCTACAACCATTAAATTTTGAATCGTTACAGTAAGTGTTCCCATATGTCCAGGTAATGCTTTACCCTTGAAAACACGCATTGGTCTCATAGTTCCCATTGATCCAGGTCTTCTGTGATAATGAGATCCATGTCCCATAGGTCCTCTTGATTGACCATGTCTTTTAATAACACCTTGGAACCCTTTTCCTTTAGTAGTTCCAGTTACATCAATAATCTCCCCTGGTTCAAATAACTCAACTGTTACTTCTTGTCCCAAAGTATAATCATTGATATCTACACCTTTTATTTCTCTAAAGAAGCGCTTAGGTGTAGTCTTTGCTTTTGCTGTGTGACCAGCAGAAGCTTTAGTCGCTAACTTTTCTCTCTTTGTATCGAATCCAAGTTGAATAGCCTCATAACCGTCATTTTCAATTGTTTTAATTTGAGTAACAACATTAGGTTCAACTTCAACAACAGTTACAGGAATCAACTTACCAGATTCAGTAAATACTTGAGTCATTCCAATTTTACGACCTAAGATTCCTTTCATACTTTTCCTCCTTATTTAATTATTCTGATATCAACACCACTAGGAATTTCTGCATGAGCTAATGCTTCAATAGTCTCCTTAGTAGGATTAATAATATCAATTAGTCTTTTGTGTGTTCTTTTTTCAAATTGTTCACGTGAGTCCTTGTATTTGTGAACAGCTCTTAAGATAGTAATCTTTTCAACTTCAGTAGGAAGTGGAATAGGACCACTAACTTTACCACCATTACGCTTTACAACCTCAACAATCTTCGCACAAGCCTTATCTAAACTCTTGTGTTCAAACGCCTTCAATTTGATACGAACCGTAGTCTTAGACATATAATCCCTCCTCGCCTATATCAAGTATAGACTTGCTCCGTGTAAAAACCCAATAAACCATTTAAATTATTTACAACTTAACCTGGCGTATCAGCAACCTCACACATCAACGCACGTCACACATACAAAATTATATCAGAATACAAAAAAAAATCAAGCACTTTTCTTAATTTTTTTCACTATTTTTGAAATTTGTACAAACTTTTGACACAACATTATCCTTTTTTCTATCATTAATTCATCAATATTATTACCACTTATAATAACATCAGTCCATTTTACTATGCCATTTACAAAACAACTCCCACCAAATGATATTCAATCATTTAGTAGGAGCACAAGTATATCTACTTTTCTTATTACATATATAGTTGAACTCCCACACCTAAGGTGCCGTCGTTCAACACTAACGGCAGACAATGTAAGTGCTGCCTACCCCAATAATTTACTTCACAATAATTCTTTTCGAATATAGTCCTACCTTCGTAGTTCAACTATTGCAAATTATAGTTCTACACCTCAATCACTCATTTGAGATTAAAGATTTTGAGAGTACTATAATTGGACGAACCGCGAAGAAGTAGGCGTGCACACTGGTGATGTTGGCTCCACCTTCGTTGGTCACAACCCGCATATCGGACGTCGAATCATCATTCACATTCATTATCCAATAACTATAATTACTATTATATACCCAATTTGGTGTTGTATTTGTCGTTATATATTTCTTTGGTGTTGGATTTGGTTCATAATACTCATATCCTAAATTATTTGTCAATTCATCTATTATCAACAATCTTGATTCACTTGCTGCTGGAGCTTTATCTGCTTTCCAAGCATCTACTACATATTTAACTTCACTTTGGGCATATGATGTTGTACAGCCTGAATCTGTATTATTTGATCCTGTTCCATATCCACAATTTACGCTTGAATAATATGCCATTCCTCCATAACCATTGTTATCATATGCTGTTTGATAACATCTTGAATCTGACGAATCACATACATACATATTTACATGGTTATTTGCTGTTCCTACTCCACCATAAGTATTTACTTCTTGAACACTTAATGGTTCTGCTTTTAATAATGCTACTGTAGATTCTTTTGCTCCACTTGCCTTTATTACTCTATAATCTACTCCATTATAAGTAATTTTATCACCTACATTATATGCTGTATATGTTGGTGATTTATCACTTCCATACGCATAATCTACTGTTCTTCCAGCAACTGTACAACCAGTTAAATACACAGATGAATCATCATTTAATTGGGTAGTTGAACATTCTACTTTATTTCCACTATACTCAATTGTAAGTTGATCTACTGATGTTGGGAAAGTTCCTGTATCTAATAGATATCCAGCTATTGCTAGTTCAATTGAACGTCCATAAGCATCAATACTTCTCTTATCTGCTGCAATTCTTGCTTTTCTAATTATATTCATCACTAACGGTGTAACGATTAAAGCAAGTATTGCCATAATAACTAAAACAGCTATAAGCTCAATAAGCGTGAAACCTTATACATAATAACACATTTCTAACGAATAATCTACTGTTTTGTCGTTAAAATATTAATTTATGAAAAAATTAATATGGTGAAATTATGTTTAATAATAGATTAAAAGATTGTAGGGAGGATTTAGATTTAACTCAAAGTGAGTTAGGTTACATGTTTGGTGTATCTGATAGTGCGGTTAGAAGTTGGGAAAATGGTCATTATACTATTCCTTTACCTAAACTTTGTAAGTTCTGTAGTATGTTTGATTATTCTATTGATTATGTAATGGGGATTATTAAGAGAAATATTAAATATGGCTCTTTTAGTATTGATAAATTAGTTATTTGTAATAGATTAAAAAGTATTAGAAGAAGTTTAAAGTTATCACAACAGGAATTATCAAATAGGTGTAAGATTGCTCAAACTACTTATAGTGGATATGAGTGTGGTAAGTATTTAATTAATACTACTAATTTATATTCTTTATGTAAAACATTTGATATATCTATGGATTATCTAATGGGTAGAAAGAGTAGTCCTAAGATTGTTGAAAAATAAATACATGTAAAAAATCAATGAATTATTTTTGTTCATTGATTTTTGCTTGTTTAATAAGATTATCTATATCTTCATATGCATTTTCTAATCGTTCTATATGATAAAATTCATATCCATCAAATACTCTTTCTACTAGATTATACTTTTGTAATTCTTCCATTACTTCTTTAGCATTTTTATTTTTATAATATGCATAATTTTCAATTAAGTATATAAAAAATTCCATTTCTTTACTCAATTCTTTACTCATATAATTAATTCTCCAATCTCATGAAATTCACATTTCGTGGATTTCCTGTTACTCTTTCAACTACCCACATATTGAATATATCATTAGAACCTATATCCCACATAGCATTATTAATATCTGCACATATATGATATGTTTTTGAAGTTAAAAACTCTTTTGCTGCTTCCATTTCATCTAAATTGAAAGTACTCATTATTTTTTCAATAACTTCTTTATCATTAAGAAAAAGATATTCAGGCATAAATCTTTTCATTGGTCCTACATTCATACTAATATTCAACTCCTTTATATGATAGTTTTGAAATTGCCTTTTCTGTTTTAAATGTATATTGATCTTTCAATTTAAATGTTTTTAATTCTAAAATAGCAGTTGCTTTTGTTATCAAATTACGAGTATAAAGGTTTAATACTTGATAAGTTCCATCATTCGCAATAGGACCAATTACAACATCATAATTATCATAATAGTCTTTATCTATTCTATTCTTTAAGACATAATTAAACCATTCCTCATCAGCAATTTCAAATTTCTTCATATTAAGTTTATTAAGCTCACTATCATCTATTTCATATATAGATACAATGGGTCTACCAATTTGTGTTGAATTTGCTTTTTTTATTGCCCAAGACTTTGCTTGATTTATATCTGGTGTTAAATAAAATCCTTGACCAAAATCTCTATTTTTTGCAGAATAATGTAAACTTGGTTCTTTTACCTCAACATTACTTCCATGATACAATTTCATATACACCACTTCCATCTATATAATATCATTTTTTTATCATTAATGAAACAGTTTTTATGGAAATAATCACTATTATATGTTACTATTATTTTAGAAAAGGAATGATGAAATGAAAATAGGTATTATTGGAACAGGAGTATTTGGTATAGCTATTGCATCTATGCTTCATAAAAATGGTAATGATATTACTATGTGGACTAAGTTTGAAGATGAACTTAATGATTTAAAGAAAAATATGGTAAGAAATAATTTAAATAATTATAGAATAGCTAATGATATTAAATTTACAAATAATATAGAAGAAGTATGTATTGATAAAGATATTATTTATATTGCAGTACCTGCGGAGTTTGTGTCAGTTACATGTCAAAAGGCTATACCTTACATAAATAAACAACATATATGTATTGCATCTAAGGGAATAGAGGAGAGTAGTTTAATGTTTTTACCAGATATAGTTAAACAATTGTTTAATACGAATAGAGTAGGGGTAATATCTGGTCCTACGTTTGCAATAGATATAACTAATAATGCACCAATTGGACTATCTCTTGCTAGTTATAATCCCGAAACAAGTAAAATAATATATAAATCATTAGATAATAATTTTGTTAAAATTTTTATAACTAATGACGTTATCGGTACTTGTATTTGTGGAGCGGTTAAAAATATACTTGCAATTGCGAGTGGTATTATAAATGGATTAGGATATCCTATATCAACCCAAGCCATGCTTATTACACAGTCTCTGCATGATGTTAAAGAACTTATTAATAAGTTAGGTGGTACAGGTTCTACTATTTTATCATTTGCAGGGTTTGGAGATATAATTTTAACTTGTACTAGTGAAAAAAGTAGAAACTATACACTTGGTAAAATGATTGGAAGTAGGGTAGAGAATAGTAAAATTAATGAATATATAAATAATACTACTATTGAAGGTCTTACTGCCCTTAGAAGTTTTCATAATATAATTAATGATAAAAATATTGATATTCCAATTATTAATTTAATATATGATATTGTATACAATAAAAAGAATCCAGATGAACTTACTGAATTCTTAACAAAATAAAAAGGTTATTGAACCCTTTTTTATTATCTAACAAATCCAATTAATGCCATATGACGTGCATATTTTACTTGTCTAGCAACTTCTCTTTGATGTTTAGCGCATGTACCTGTAACTCTTCTAGGTAAGATTTTATTTCTATCTGCACTAACATATCTTCTAATATCTTCAACATTTTTATAATCTAAATCATGTCCTGCACACATTTGACATACTTTTTTCTTTTTTCTATATTCAAACATATTTTCCTCCTTTTAATCTAGGAAGTTTTCATCAATTGATACACTCTCACCAAAATCAGCAAATGGATCATTATTTGTAGGTGCTGGTGTTGGCGTCGTAGTTGAATCATTATTTGTAGTTTGAAAATCGTATGGAGTTGTTTGAGTTTGTGAATCTCCACTAGGAACAAAGCCTCCATCATTAGTTCCTTTTTTATCTACAAAATCAAAATTTTCAACATTTACATCTGTTGTATATCTCTTTGTGCCATCTTGAGCTGTGTAACTTCCTGTTCTTATACTTCCGTCTATACAGATTTGATTTCCTTTATCAAAATATCTAGCAATTATCTCAGCTTGTTTACCCCAAGCAACGCAATTAATAAAATCAGTTTCTCTAGTGCCATCTTGGCGAGCAATTCTTCTATTAATTGCAACAGAAAATCTTGTATATCCCATATTAGATGGAGTATATCTTAACTCTGGTTTAGCAGTAATTCTGCCAAGTAAAACTACTTTATTCATATTACCTCTCTTATTTATCTTTTCTAATTACTAAATGTCTTATTACATCTGAATTAATTAAAGCAAGTCTATCAAATTCTTTTACTGCTTTATCATCTTTAGCATCTAAATTAATAACATAGTAATATCCACTCTTATAAGTATCATTACCTTTCTTAATTTCATAAGCTAATGTCCTTTGTCCCCAAGCATCAACATTAGTTACCTTCGCACCATTCTTTTCTAAAGTCTTTTGAAAATTAGATGCTACTTTCTTAATATCTTCTTCACTAATTGTTGGCTTAACGATAAACATAATCTCATAATTTCTCATTATCTACACCTCCTTATGGTCATCTGGCCCAAACAGGGCAAGGAGTAAATTAATACTCGTTAAAGATTATAACAGAATATTTTCGGTTTGTAAACTAATTTTTTTAAGTTTTAATACTATCTTATTATTTCTGAATTTAAGGAATTATCATCTTCACCAAAAGGTCACATTACTGAATCACGCTTTTCTTTGTTATTTTCTATAATACTTGCCTTACATATTTCATATACTTGATTATACTTTTGTGCATATAATTCTACATTTTCTGAAAAATTTAATAATTCTTCTTTTGGTTGCATCAAAAAATACGTTTGTGTCATTTGTGTTGCTAAAAAATCAATATTTTCCATTTCGTATTATTCTCCTTTCATTATTATAAAGTAATATTTATAATTCACCAATTTATTTCTTTTACACCAAACTCTTTTAAATACTTATTGCATTTGCTAAATGGTTTAGTTCCAAAAAAGCCACGAGATGCAGAAAGTGGAGAAGGGTGCGCACTTTCAATAATTTTGTGGATTGGATTAGTTATAAGAACTTTCTTACTTCTAGCAAAATTTCCCCACAAAATAAATACTATAGGTTTATCTCTATCATTTAAATATCTAATAATATTATCTGTAAATATTTCCCAGCCTTTATTCTTATGAGATAAAGGTTTATCCGCCTCAACAGTCATAATAGAATTTAAAAGCAATACTCCTTCTTTAGCCCAATCTGTTAGGTCAGTAGAAGTTCTACTAATACCTAAATCACTTTTTAGTTCTTTAAAAATATTTAATAGTGAAGGAGGCATTTTAACCCCATTATGTACTGAAAAACTAAGTCCATGAGCTTCACCTAATCCGTGATATGGATCCTGTCCTAGAATAACCACCTTAACATTATCATAGTCTGTAAATCTTAAAGCATCAAATATATTTTCATATGGTGGAAATATAGTTTTATTTTTATATTCATTTTTAACAAATATGCCTAACTTTTTAAAATATTCTTTTTGCATTTCATCTTTTAAAACTATATCCCATTTTTTATTAATTACACTTGTATTTCTCATTTTTACATCTCCAATTATATATTAATATTGTTATACCTATTAGTATCATTAATATTGATACAACTTGCGCAATTTTAATATTAAATAACATCAAACTATCTTGACGCATTCCTTCTACTAAACATCTTTCACTACCATACATTATTAAATAAATTGATGTATATAGACCTTTTTTGTCTATTTTTAGTAGGGTAAATATTAATAATACAATAAATATTATAAAACACCATATTGATTCATAAAGAAAAGTAGGGTGATAATACTGATTATTTATATACATACCATCTATTATAAAATTAGGTATATGTAATGACTTAAGATGTGTATATGTAGTTATAGGTCCATATGCTTCCTGATTAAAAAAGTTTCCCCACCTACCTATTGCTTGTCCAAGAGGTAGCGCTAAAACTATTATATCAGTTAATTTTATTATACTAAGTTTTTTCTTTTTACAAAAATATATTAAATATATTAATCCAACAATTATGCCACCATGAATTGCAAGACCACCTTCCCATATTTTTAAAATATCAATAGGGTATTCCATATAATAATCTAAATTAAATATTACATAATATAATCTCGCACCAATTATAGCAATTATTACTAAATTAAATAACAAGTCACTTATTTGTTTTTTGCTTAGACTTATTTTATTTCTGTTTTTATAAATTATTAACGAGCCTAAAGAAAAAGCTACTAAAAGAAAAAAAGAATACCACTTTATCTCAAATCCACCTAATTTAAGCATAGTACTCATTTATGTACTTCCTTTAATAATTTGTCTACAAATAAATGATCAATAACGGCATTTAAAATCGAGATAAATATTGAGGCAAAAAATAAAGAAAATATTCCTTTTATTTGAAAATGAGATTGTAAAATTAAATCAGTTAATTTTAATATAATTATATTTATAATAGGATAGAACAAACCAAATGATATTGCAGTTAGAGGCAAAGTAATCCAAAAAAGTAAAGGTTTTACTGTTTTATTAAATGCCCAAATAATTATTACTGCAATAAATCCCCAAATATAATAATGACTTTTATCTACAATAATTGTATTTTTAAATATTAATGAGGTTATAATTAATACTAAAGTATATCCTATAAAGTGGCACAATAAATCTAATACATTTGAAACAAAATTTTTATTCATATCATCTCTCCCAAACTAACAATATTTTATCAATTTTTTTTACTATTGTAAATGATATAATTACATATCTGATTTCAATTCAAAGATAGCATCTCTGATTTCCATTGCTCTTTCAAAATCTAGATTTTTTGCAGCTTCCTTCATTTCTTTTTCTAACATTTCTATAGTCTTTTTAGGATTATCACGTTTTTCTTTTCTTAATGAAATACCTTTATTATCATTATTACTAATTACTTCTCTTATTTCTTTTATAATTGTCTTAGGAATAATACCATGCAACTCATTATACTCATTTTGAATAGTTCTTCTTCTGTTAGTTTCATTAATTGCAATAGACATTGCTTCACTAACCTGATTTGCATACATTATTACTTTTCCATTTGCATTTCTAGCAGCTCTACCAATAGTTTGTATTAAACTTCGACTACTACGTAAGAAACCTTGTTTATCTGCATCTAAGATTGCAATCAAGCTAACCTCCGGTATATCTAGTCCTTCCCTTAATAAGTTAATTCCAACTAAACAATCATATTTTCCTTTTCTTACATCTTGAATTATTCGCATTCTTTCTAAAGTTTTAACCTCAGAATGTAAATAAGCAACTTTGATACCTATATTTTTTAAATATTGTGTTAACTCCTCAGCCATACGAATGGTAAGGGTTGTGACTAATGTTCTTTCATTTTTTTCTATTCTATCATTAATTTCACTTACTAAATCATCTATCTGATTTTCTTCTGGTCTTACTTCTATTACCGGATCAAGTAATCCTGTTGGACGAATGATTTGTTCAACAACATCACTAGATACTTCAAGTTCATAATCTCCTGGAGTTGCTGATACAAAAATTACATTGTCAATTTTACTTTCAAATTCGTCAAATTTTAATGGTCTATTATCTAAAGCGCTAGGTAATCTAAATCCATAATCAACAAGAACTGTTTTACGTGCTCTATCACCATTATACATTCCTCTAACTTGCGGAATGGTAACATGTGATTCATCAATTACAAATAAAAAATCATCCCCAAAGAAATCTATTAGTGTAGTAGGAGTTTCACCTGTAGAACGTAGTGATAGTGGAGCAGAGTAGTTTTCAACTCCACGACAAAATCCAGTTTCACTTAACATTTCTATATCATAATTAGTTCTCTCTTCTAACCTTTGATATTCTAATAATTTGTTTTCACTTTTAAATTTAGCTAGTTGTTCTGCCAATTCTTTCTTTATTAATTCAATTGCTTTTTCAAGTTTTTCTTCACTCGTTACGAAGTGACTTGCTGGAAATATAGTTATTGTTTTTTTATTATTTTTAATACTGCCAGTAAGAATATCAAACTCCGATATTCTATCTATTTCATCACCAAAAAATTCAACCCTAATACCACTGTTATGTTGATTTATAGGAATTACTTCTAGAATATCACCATTTACTCTAAATGTACCACGTTTAAAATCAATATTATTTCTTTCATAAAGCATATCAATTAATTTGCGAATAATTATATCTCTATCAACTTCTTCACCTACAGATAAAGTTAATGTTTTATTTTTGTATTCCTCAATTTCTCCAATACCATATATACATGATACTGATGCAACTACAATAACATCTTTATAATTTAATAGACTTGAGGTTGCCGAGTGTCTTAGTTCATCAATTTCATCATTAATAGATGCATCTTTTTCAATATAAGTGTCAGTTTTAGCAACATATGCTTCGGGCTGATAATAATCATAATAGGATACAAAGTACTCAACATGATTTTCTGGAAAAAGTTCTTTCAGTTCACCATATAATTGTCCTGCAAGAGTTTTATTATGAGCTAAAACTAAAGTAGGTTTATTGACTTCTTTTATTACATTGGCAATAGTAAATGTTTTTCCAGTTCCTGTTGCACCAAGTAATACCTGTCTTTTCTTACCACTTTTAATACCATTAACTAGTTTTTTAATTGCCTCTGGTTGATCACCACTAGGATTATACTTTGATACTAAATTAAACATAGTTTCACCTCTTATGTATTGACAATACTACAAAAAGTAAAATTAGTCAAACAAAAAAGAATGACTAATCATTCTTATTGCTTTTCAATTTTAAATACAACTTGATATAAATTATCTAAATTATATTCTTCAGTTTCAATTTTATAACCACTATTCTCAATTGCTTGTGAACACTTTCTTATTAAATTAATAATTGTCTTAAAATCAATAGTTGGTTGTTTATTTTGTGTCTTTGGCATAATTGGATCATACTGATCATTATAGTCATTAACAATTATTGGTTCAGGAACTTTCTCAAATTGAGTTTGTGACTTAGCATTATTATCAATAGTATTATTTAAATTATCATCATATCCAAAATTATTTTTTGAATCATTTTCATTATTTTGAGTTGCATCTATTATAGGTGATGTACTAATAGCTGAATTAGTATTTGTCTCCTGATTATTTAAACTAAATGAAGTATAAGTATTCAATGAGTCTTTTGGTTCTGCAAACGAATTATCTAAAAAATGTGATTCATCAGAAACTGGATTTAAATTATCTTTTGATGATACTTGATTACTATTTAATGAATTGAATCCTGGCATATCAATATTCTGAAATTCATTAATATTAGATTGTGGTTCATTAATTGTATTTAAACTCGATGAATTAAATTCCTGAAAGTCATTCATAGGTTGACTTATTGATTCCATTGGATATTCATTAATCGGGTTCAAATCTGGTATAGAAAAACCTTGATTATTATTTTGAGATTGTATAATTGGGGTTGGGTTCTCATTAATTGGATTTAAACCTGGTATATCAATACCATTTTCTAGCGTACTATTCTGTGGTTGATTAATTATTTCTCTTCCAACTACTGAAGGTTGATTTGCTTTAGCTAATACATCATCAATTGACATTGTAGGTATTGTTTCAACCTGTAACGGTTGGGTATTAACTTGTGTAACATCTTGAACAGTTGGTTTTTCCATAAATGACACACTTGGTGTCTCTTCACCATCAAAACTTGAATTTTGTTGAAAATTATTATTAATAAATGGAGTTGGAATACTTGGTTCAACAAAGTTATTTATTTGTTGTGAAGGTTGTTGGACTCCAGAAATATTTACATCTGAAACATTTGATCCTGGCATAATAGGAGTAAGTGAATCAGGGGTATTATTATATATATTATTAAATTCATTCATATTATTATTCATTTTTTCTATCTCCTCATCTGTCTTTCTTACTGTTAATCTTTCATTAATTATTCTTTCTAATAATTCATTTTGTTTCTTTTGTGATTCTAACTTTAAAAGTGATCTTGCATGTCGTTCAGAAATTTGCTTTTTCATTAATGCATCTTGAACTTCATCAGATAACTTTAAAAGTCTAATTTTATTGGCAATTGCTGATTGACTTTTTCCCATTTTTTGTGCTAATTGGTCTTGAGTCATATAACCAATATCAAGTATTCTTTTATATGATATTGCTTCTTCAATTGCATTTAAATCTTTTCTTTGAATATTTTCTACAACCGCTATTTCAGAACTTTCTTTATCATTCACATCCATAATAATTGCCGGTATATTATCATTTCCCGCAAGTATATTAGCTTTATATCTTCTCTCCCCAGCAACAAGTTCATACTTATCTCCAAGTTTACGTACAATTACTGGATTAATGACACCATGTTCTTTAATAGACTCAGATAATTGCATTATTTCTTCTTCATCAAAATATTTCCGAGGTTGAAACCTATTAGGCAATATATCATTGTTTGATAGATAAACAACTTTATTTATGTATTTTTGTTCTGTTTCTTGCATATTTTCTCCTTTCTATCCTAGAATATATATTACTACATTCTGGGAAATAATGCAATAACATTTGGGAAATATTTTTATTTTAATAAAAAAGTAAAGAAATTCTATATTTTCTTTACCTTCTTTAAATATAAGTATTCATCTATATGAATTTGATTCTTATTAATTTCTAAATTGTATAAATTTCTAAAATGTTTCATAAAACATATATTATATGGCTTATATCTACTACAACTATTACTAAATTGAATTACATTTCTACTTTGATAATCCCTTAAATTGAAAATAAGTATAAATTTATCATCTTTTTTTAATATAGTAACAAAATTAGAAATATTATAATAATTATTATCACTTACCCAAGTAATAGACAAATCACTATTTATATCTTCATAATCACATATATAATTTTTTTCTTGTTCATAAGAATTATATACTTTTTGTATTTGTTCTTTACTTGTACACATATTTATTTCATTATATATATTATATATATTCTTATTTTTTATATCGTTATATAGTATTTCGAATAACTCATATACTTGATAATCTTTTTTTTTAATTTCAAATAATTTTATTTTACTATCTTTATTATCATCTATTTTCCAATATAAATCTCCATTATTCATTAATTGAATCTTCAATAGTTTATTATCTTCAGTTAGTATTACTTGATCAGTTTTTTTTATAACATCCATTTTATATATCCCCCTATAGTGGAATTATAACATATTTTTCTTTATTTCAGAAGGGTTTCTTGGATATTTATTATTAATTTTCCCTTTTTTTACTATTTTATAAATAGTTCTATCACTATCTTCTATTGGAAGTTTAAAATGATTAATTTCAATTATTTCAGAATTTAATACTTTTAAAGCATTTTTATAGATATTACTCTCTTCAGACTTTCCTTTGAGTGCAATAAAGTATGCATTTATTTTTGTTATTGGTATTGCATATTCAAGTAAAATATTTAGAGGAGCAACTGCACGAGCAGTAACTATATCAAACTTATTTTTGTTGTTATGTGCATAATCTTCTATTCTAGAATGTATTGTTTCAATATCTTTTAATCCTAGATTATGAATTACATCATTTAAAAATTTTATTCTCTTATTTAAAGAATCAACTAATGTAAGCTTGATATGCGGATAAAATATCTTTATTACCATTCCAGGAAATCCTGCACCAGTTCCTATATCACATAATGTATCACAAGTATTTAAATCTATTACTTTCATAATAGTTAAAGAATCATAAAAATGTTTTAGATATACTTGTTTTTTTTCGGTAATTCCTGTTAAATTCATTACCTTATTATATTCAATAAGCATTTCATAATATTTTTCTAACTTATTTAGTTTATCATCATCTACATCAATTCCTAATTCATCTAAATATTTAATAAATTCATTTTCTGTCATAGAAATACTCCTTTTTTATATATACCATAATTAATGATATATCTACAGGATTAACACCGCTAATACGCATAGCCTGCCCAATTGATGTAGGACGAATATTTTCTAATTTTTGTCTTGCTTCACTTGCTAAATTTTTTATTTTTGAATAATCAATATCACTAGGTATTTTTTTAGAATCAAGTTCATTAAACTTCTCAGCATCTTTTAACGCTTTTTTAATATATCCTTCATATTTAACACTTATCTCTACTTGTTCTAATACATCTTTAGAATATTTCCCAAATAAATCTTTTAAATAATCTATTTTTATTTCTGGCCTTTTTAATAAATCATATAGTGTAATTGAATCTTTTATTTCAGTTGTATTCATTTCTCTTAAGAAATTATTTCCCAAACTATTAGGTATAATCTTTTTAATTTTCAATTCATTAATTAACCTATCAATTGATTCCTTTTTATCTACAAATTTTTTATATTTTAAATCACTTATTAGTCCTATTTGATAACCATATTCTGTAAGCCGCATATCAGCATTATCATTACGTAATAATAATCTATATTCAGCACGTGATGTAAGCATACGATATGGATCCATTATTCCTTTAGTTATTAAATCGTCAATAAGTACTCCTATATAAGCTTCACTTCTTTTAAGTATTAATGGATCTTTACCTTTTAGCTTTAATGAAGCATTAATTCCTGCAATAAGACCTTGACAGGCAGCTTCTTCATAACCACTAGTCCCATTAATTTGACCAGCAGTATAAAGATTTTCAATTACCTTTGTTTCTAAAGATAAATTTAATTGTCTAGAGTCAATGGCATCATATTCGATTGCATAAGCATATTTTAAAATTTTAGCATTCTCTAATCCAGGTAAACTATGTACCATTTTCTCTTGTACATCTACAGGCATACTTGTTGAAAAGCCTTGTAAATATATATCATCATAATAAATACTTTCAGGTTCCAAAAATAACTGATGTCTTTCTTTATCACTAAATCTTACTATTTTATCTTCAATAGATGGACAATATCTAGGACCAACTCCTTTAATATCATCAAGTCCACCATACATACTTGATTTATTTAGATTATCTTTAATAATTTTATGTGTATTTTCAGTTGTATATATTAAATGACATGGCACTTGATTATTAACATTATAATAAATATTATTATCAAAGCTAAATGTATAAGGAGTATCATCTCCAGTTTCTACTCGAGTCTTACTAAAATCAATACTTGATTTATCTATTCTAGGAGGAGTACCTGTCTTAAGTCTTTTAATATTAAAACCTAACTTTTTTAAATTATCACTTAAATAATTGCTTGTTTGTTCTCCATGTGGACCTTTCCTTATTCTTGTAGAACCTACTAAAATATCTGATTTAAGATATGTTCCTGTAGTCATAATAACAGTTTTAGACTTAATTTTATTTCCATCTTCAAGTATTACACCTTTTACTTTATTATTTTCAACAATCAATTCTTTAACCATTGCTTCAAGTATTTCAAGATTATTAGTAGATTTTAATGTTTTTAACATTTCTTTTGGATAAGTAATTTTATCTGCTTGTGCTCTTAAAGATCTAACAGCAGGACCTTTAGAACTATTTAACATCTTCATTTGAAATAAAGATTTATCTGCATTTCTACCCATCTCTCCACCTAAAGCATCTATTTCTCTAACAATTATTCCTTTAGCAGAACCACCAATCGATGGATTACAAGGCATATCAGCTATATTATTTATATTTCCCGTCACTAATAAAGTTTTATGATTCATACGTGCAGATGCTAATGCAGCTTCACATCCAGCATGTCCTCCACCAATTACAATTACATCATACATTTAAATCCCTCCATTTACCTCGATATTATATATCATATTAATAATTTTAACAATAAGAAAAAATTTTTATTATTAATAAACCAATCTCTATCTAAAGTAATGATATCTTTCACTAATAGGAACCAGTCTTTTAATTGATTTTACTTCTTTTTTTAAAATTTCTTCTTTTTCATTATAATGTAAGTTTTTTATCTGAGATTCTTTTTCATATTTTAATTTATCATCATTCCAAACAAATTTACATACTCTATGTATTTTCCAATCCATTAGTAAAAAATTATAAAATCTTTCATATATATTTATATTTGATGTTGTAATTATTCTAGGCGTTGTATTAAAATATGAATCAAAACTATATTCATAAGGATGACCATATTCTTTAGGATTATGTGGAATAGTAATTAAATTACCATTTGAATTAAATCTTTCAATTGAATCATATCCTAAATAACATACTACAATATCTTTAAAAAAACTTAATAATTCCTTTTTTAACTTTTTATTTTTAGGACTATTTAAATATTGTATTCCATCCATATCACTTAACCAATGAATATTTATTACTTGATTAATAGAATCAAAAAAATTATTACTAGAATAAGCATGATTAAAAAATTTTAGTATTTGATACTTAAACTCATATATTGAATTATCTTTTTTATCAAATTTCAACCAATACATTTCATCATTTATTTCTTTAATTAATTGATCAAATTCTTTATTATCACAATTATCTATTCCTTTTATTAAAACATCTCCTTTTATATAAAAACTAATATAAGTCAAAAATGCATTTGTAACAATATTTTGCCACCCATCATGTCCAGTTTCACCGAATGGATAATTAAAATCAATTAAATCTCCTTGAGGTGATAAATATCCAATAAATGGCTTCCAACTGGCAATTTCACGAGCTAATATTGGTCTTTCTAAGTTTATATAATCTATACTCATAGTAATAAATCACTTCCCCAAACAAAAATTACTAAATAATTGATCAAATAAATCCTCCTTATAATTAATTCCTAAAATATCTCCTAAGTATTCAGATGCCTCATTTATCTCGACTTCCACTATGTCAATAGGCATTCCTTCTTCTATGGCTTTAATACTTTTATCAATACTAATAATTGCTTTTTCTATTAAACTAATACTTCTAGCACTACTTAAATAATTAAAATCTTTTATATTTATCTTATCTAATTCATACATTTTGGTAATTATATCCTTTAATTGATCAATACCTATATTATTTATAGTTGACATATATACAACATTATTTAAATTACTATCGTCAATCTTTTTTTCTAAGTCTATCTTATTAACTATAATGATATAATTCTTATCCTTAATCTTGTTTAATATATCTAACTCTTCTTTAGTAATTTCAGTATTATTATTAAGTACAAATATTATTAATGATGCTTTATCTATTAAATCTAAACTTTTTTTTACACCAATACTTTCAACTACATCATCAGTATATCTAATTCCTGCAGTATCAATTAAATTAAGTCTTATGCCATTAATATCAACAGAACCTTCAACTATATCACGAGTAGTACCTGGTATATCAGTAACAATTGCTTTATCTTCTTCTAGTAGTTTATTTAAGATACTACTTTTACCAACGTTAGGTTTTCCGATAATTACTGTATCTATTCCATCTTTAATAATCTTTGAATCTTTAGAATTATTAAGTAATGTATGTAACTCATCAGATATTTCAACTAATTTTGGTTTAATAATTTCATTACTAAGTACAGTAATATCATCATATTCAGGAAAATCAATATTAACTTCAATATTAGACTCAATATCACTAATCTTTTTTCTTATATCCTTAATTTTATTAGATGTACTACCACTTAATTGATTAACTGCCATAGATAATGATTTTTCCGATTTAGAATCAATAATATCCATAACGCTTTCTGCTTCAACTAAATCAATTCTTCCATTAATAAAAGCACGTTCAGTAAACTCACCAGGATTAGCAAGTCTACACCCACTTTTTAAAAGTAAGGTAAGTATTCTTTTTGCACTAGCAACACTACCATGTGCATTTATCTCAATTATATCTTCACGAGTATAAGTATTAGGTTCTCTCATTACTGATACCATTACTTCATCTATTAATTCATCTCCATCATAAACATGCCCATAATTAATAGTATGATCATTTACTTTTTCCAAATTCTTACCAATAAACACTTTATTGGCAATACTAATTGCTTCACTACCACTCATTCTTATTATAGATATCGCACCTGGAGCAAGTGGGGTAGATATTGCACAAATTGTATCATTCATATATAAACCTCCAAAAAAATACTACAAAGTAGTATTAGTTTTCAACATATTTAATTGTTACACATCTATTTGGTTCTTCACCAATACTTTCTGTTTCTATATTATAATAGTTATTTGCAACATTATGTACAAGTCTTCTTTGATATGAATTCATTGGATCTAACTTAGTATCAGTCTTACTAGATAATACTTCATTAATAATCTTTTTAATATCACTTTCAAAGAATCTTTCTTTCTTTTCTCTATAATTAGATATATCTAGATTAATCTTAATATTAAACTTAGTCATATTTCTAACTACTTGTCTTACTATAAATTGAATAGCAGATAAATTCTTACCATCTTTACCAATTAAAACTCTATTATCATTGCTCTTAATCTTAACAGTAAATATTTTATCATCAGCATCTACAATTACAGTAGATTTAATATTCATCTTAGCAAGTAGAGTAGTTAAGAATTCTTTTACATAAGATTTAATCTCATCAACCTTAATAACTTCCATATGATAAGCATCATCTTCCACATAATCTCTTGTAATTATTTCATCATCATATACATCTAATTCTTCTAAACATTTCATTCTACAGTTTTCTTCAGTTTTATCTTCAAAGTTATATACATTAATCATTATTTCTTACTCCTTTTAACTAATAAATTTTGTCCAATTGTAAATGAACTATTAGTAATCCAATAAATTATAATAGCAGTAGACATCGAGAATGATGTAAATACTATTAAAATCATCATTATATTCATCATAGTCTTCATTTGTTTAGCTTGATCTGCTCCCATATTCGCACCACTATTAAGTTTAAATGAGAAATATGTAGCAACTCCAACTAGTATTGGTAATATTAGATATATGTAATTACCAGATGACATCCCAGATATTGGTGTAGTAGCCATATTAAATACCAAGAATTTGTCTTCAAATAATACTGGTAATCTATATAATGCTTCATAGAAAGCAAGGAATAATGGTATTTGAATAATTCCAAATAAACATCCAGACATAGGATTAATGCCATGCTTTTTATAAATAGCCATCATCTCTTGACTCTTCATAGCCATAGATTCTTGATCATTTTTATTTTTATATTTCTTCTCAATCTTTGATAAATCATCTTGAGCAAGCTTCATTAACTCAGATTGTTTAGCAGCCTTTCTTGTAACAGGAAATAATATTAATCTAATAAGTAGAGTAGCTGCAATTACAGCTAAACCATAATTTTTAAGTATTTGACCTAATTGAATTAGTACCCAAGCAAGTGGCTTAACAAAGAATGTTGTCCATAATCCTTCATAACCACCTGACGATACTTTAAAGTTTTTACAAGAAACTAACTTATTAACATCAAGTAGCGCTTTTTTCTTCTTATTATATTCAGATTTAGTTATATCATCATTCTTCAATTTTTTATCTAAACTTTTAAGTTGTTTTTCACGAGTTGTTTCATATAACTTAATTATATCCTTATCTGTTGGTTTACATAAAATATTAGATGGTAATGTTTGACCTGTTGCTTCATTCTTAACTATTTTACCATTTACATCTTTTAATTGTTTAGTACATCCAGTCATTACAACTAATAAAAGAACTAAAAATACTATTTTAAACTTACTATTATTTTTCACTTTTTCCCTCCTTAATTAATTTCAATATTTTAAAAGCACAATACAAATCTTCACTCATCTCACTAAAAGATTTTTCTAATACGCCTTTCCTTAATATTATAATACAATTAAATGAATTTTCATAGCATTTCTTATCAATTATATTTTTAATTTGCCTTTTTAGTTTATTTCTAACAACTGCGTTGCCTATTTTTTTACTAACAGATATACCAAATTTATAAACATCATTACTTTTTCTTTCCTTATATATAATATAATCCTTATATTTAAAAGACCTATTATTTTTTATAATTCTACTAAATTCTCTGTTATCTTTTAATATGTTTATCTTTTTCATAAATAAAACTCCTTAAAAACAAAAATCACTACTAGAGTGATTATTAATGAGATAATACTTTACGACCTTTTCTTCTTCTTCTTTTAATAATACTAGTTTTCATTCTAGCCATAAAACCTAATTTCTTACTTCTTCTATGTTTATTTGGTTGATATGTTCTTTTCATCGTACACCTCCAATACCTATTATTTCTGCTTGCTTTATCAATTATATAGATTTTTTCTTGGTTTGTCAATTAATTTTTTTAATTATTCATTCAAATTCGTGTTTTTCCTTATATATAATATTAAAAATCAAGAATAATATTACTTATTCCTGATTAAATAATTATAATTCTTTAATTTCTTCAATAGATAATCCTGTTACTTTAGATATTATTTCTTTAGATACATTTTCCATCTTCATCTTACGTGCCATATCTAAAGTATTCTTTTCAGTTACCTTTTTAGTTACTTCTTTAGTTAAAACTTCTTTCATATCATCCATCATAAGTTTTTCACGATTATAATCAAATACTAAATCATCATCTTCACTAAACTTTTTCACAATATCACCAATCTCTTTTAAAACTGTATTATCCTTTGTTATTTTATCAATAACAGATTTACTATTAGTACCAATAATTCCTAACCATATATCAGTTTCGGATAATTCGTCCTTGTTAGTTATATTGTAACATAATTTAGCATAATATAAAATATTTATGTTAATTATTTCAATTGATTTTGAATAAATTGAACCTGTATTTACACTTGTTAAATAAACAACGTCATAATGTTCTTTCTTGTAATCAACTGTGTTAAGATTAATCTGATAATAATTACTTATCTCTGTATAATCTTCACCAGGCTTTAATTCTTTATCTATCATTCTAAATATAAAAGATAATTTTCTATTAATCACTTTTTGTCCAAATGAAGTATTAATTTCTATTGATACATACTCATGATTTAACTTACAAACTAAATCAACTGTATTTTTCCTATTCTCTCTATTATCACCAATTAATTCAGGATTAAGTAAACTTATTACTTTTATATCCTTCTACAAAATAACAGATAGAAAACTATTTAAACTTTCTAGGTGATTAGAATCACCAAAAATTAACTTAAAGCATTTATCAAAGTATACAGGTATTACCTCATCTTCGTATAAACTTTCCATATAAATATCTTTATCTCTACTCATAAAACCTCCATCACGTATTGAGTTAGAATTAAATAACTATAAATCTAAACAAATTACACCTCACTTCTAGTTAGAAATATAATTATTTAATTTTCCCTCTATTATTATTATTCAACATAACTTTTAAATTTCCTTCTTTTTTCGACAAATTTTTTTAAAAAAGAATTAATTTTATATTATATATAACATATAGTCAATTAATAATATAATATTTTAGTAGATAGTGAGAGTGGGATAACAGAAAAAAAATAAGCATTTTATTTATCTATATAAAATATCACATAGAATTGAAGAGTTATCAAAAAAAAAATATTTCAATAAACAGATTAATAAATGAATGTATAGAATTCGCAATTAATAATTTAAATAATAATAAGATTAATGATAAATAAGATACCAACTAGTTATTTTTTTAGTATAAATGAAAATTATGTGTATATAATTAAGTAAATGATGTTTATAATTTTTCAAAATAATATTATAAACACTTAAATTAATATTAATTATCATAGTTATGCAAATTACTATATTAATTGTATTCCCTTATAATCTATAATTAAAACCAAGTTTTCCACAAAAAATCGACTTATGCACATTGTGTATGAATGTTTATAATATTTTATGTTTATAAGTTTTGCACATAAAATGTGGATAAGTTAAAAAAATTAAGTAATTCTTAGCTTTTTTTCTGTCAATAACTTGAGATAAATTCCTATAAAAAGGTATAAAATTATTTTTTGATTAATGCCTATTTGATTAATGCCGTAGGCATTACTTTCTTATATGGA
>CADCIZ010000010.1 GCA_902801685.1 uncultured Erysipelotrichaceae bacterium
AGAAAAAATATTGAAATCTTTATATCAATAAAATTTCAATATTCTTGTCATAAATAATTATATTATGTCGATTTATCCTAGTCGGATGATTTTATCCTGCACTCACTGCGTTCGGCCTTGACTGTTATTTAGTTTCTTCTTCGATTAATAATTCTTCATAATTGTTAATTGTTTCAATTAGGCAAGCTGATATTGCCTTTATGTCTTCTTCTAAATATTCTGTATTTAGTGTATATTTATATCTCTTGTTTATATAATCATCTAATATAATTCCATAATGTTTTATATCTTCAAATAATAATTCTTTTTCTTTTACCATAATAGTTTATCCTTTCAATTTTATTTTATTATATTTTTATGATAAACTATTAACTGTAATCTGGGGAGATTATACAGTTAATAGCTGTGGCTTAGGAAAGTTGATATTATCAATTTCATAAGCCGTTTTTATTTTGTCTAGAGGTGAATATCCTCTAGTTTTAATCTCTGTATTAATATAGTTATTTATATACTCGGTTGTATATTTAATTAATGATTTATTATCTACTATATCATCCCAAGCTAGGCAATCTCTTTCTATAGACCAATGAAATGTTTCTACATCACTATCATAAGTCGGACAGGCTGGTGGATTAGTTTTATGCTTTCTAAAATTTTCTTCAATATACAATGTGAATTTACTAGTTTCTGGCTCTTTTCCCTTTGTATGGATATATTTATTAGTAAACTCAGGCCCATTATCTGTTTGTATCTTTATTTCTTTTAAATTAAGATATTTAAACTGATTTAAGAAATTATATAAAACTTTTTCTAGAAACATTTTTGTATATGTTACTGATTTTTCATTACAATAAGCTACTATTGGAAATCCAGTAGCTATATCTCTTGCAGTTATTTGATATTTAGCTAAGCTTCTATCATTGTCTTTTTTAAAATATGGTTTTAAATTATCTATATCCGTTAAATATTTAATATCTACTTGCCAATACATGAATGGTTTGATTTTTCGCTTCCAACTAACATCAGATTTTTCTTGAATGTGTTTCTTATTCTTTTTACCATTACAAGATGCATTAATATATCTATTAATTGTTGTATCAGAATAATCATTAATTTTAGTAGTTTTTCTAATATTATTAACAGTAATATATTTTTTCTTTTCTTTAGCTACATCTACACATTCTTTAATTTTGATTATATCTTGTTCTTTTATTCTGTTAGGTGAATTTTTAGGACGTCTAGATAAATCTTTTAAACCTTTAATACCATGTAACGCATATCTTCTACACCACTTTTTTACTACATTTTTAGAACATCGATAAAGTCTAGCAGTTGGTTTAAATCCTATTTTATGAGCACTTCTAACCATTTCTAATCTTTTATCAACTATTAGTTTTTCGTTTGTTGTATTAAGATACATCTCTTTATAACTTGACCACATACTTTCACACCTCCTTTATGGGTATATATTATACTACATTATAAAAATACATAGTAACTAGGGGGTCACTATGTATTGTATATTTTAAAAAAAGTGGGAAAATGGTATTGACAAAGTGGGGTAATTACTTTATAATTAATTCGTAGCTGTTTTTTGGGGATTAATACTATAAATGGAAGAGTAGTAATATAAACTGATTAAAGCGAGTTAGGTATGGTGGAAGCTAACAATTAAGTATATTATGAAGAACAACCATTTGGTGCGTTTGCCGGGGAAGCCCGTTATATCTAATGAGAGGTCAATTTTTTGGCAATTTGGGTGGCACCGCGTTTATTCGTCCCAAAGTAGCGGACAGTAATGCTTAATTAGCTCAGTTGGTAGAGCACTCGGCTGTTAACCGATAGGTCGTAGGTTCGAGTCCTACATTAGGCGCCATTTGATAATTACAAGTCCGTTGGACTTGTTTTTTTATATTATAAAGGAGGATATTATGGAGAAGTTTACAAAAGAGATGGTAGATGATTATGCAGATAAGTTGTTAATTGGTCTAACAGATGAGGAGAACAAAATGGTTTTAGATGAGTTCAATATTATTGATGCCGATATTGCGAAGGTAATGGAGATTGATAATATTGAATCAGTAGAACCTATGACACATACATTGGACGATTTTGTGTATGAGTTAAGAGAAGATGTAATTGAAGAGTCAGTAGATATTGATGATTTACTAGCTAACTGTGATGATTATATTAATGATGAGGTTAGAGTGCCAAAGGTGGTGGAATAATGGAATACATGAGTAAAAGTATTGAAGAATTACACGAATTATTAAAAAATGGTGAAGTAACTAGTGAAGAACTAATTAAAGAATCATTAGATAAAGCTCATAAAAATCAAGATGAGTGTAATAGTTTTGTAACAATTATGGATGATGCAAAAGGAACTAAGGTAACTGATGAATTATTATCAGGAATACCTTATGGAATTAAAGATAATTATTCAACTAAAGGAATACTATCTACAGGATCATCTAATACATTAAAAGACTATGTACCATTTTTTACTGCTACTGCAATTAGTAATCTAGAAAGTAAGGGAGCAGTAGGAGTTACAAAGTGTGCGATGGATGAATTTGGTATGGGTGGTACTGGTACTACATGTCACACTGGTACTGTTTTAAATCCATGGGATAAAACTAGAATGACGGCTGGATCTTCGGCTGGTTCTGCCGCTTCGGTTGCAGCTGGAGTATATCCTTATGCAACTGGTTCTGATACCGGAGATTCTATTCGTAAACCTGCTGCATACTGTGGAATTGTTGGATATAAACCTACATATGGTATGATTTCTCGTTATGGATTATTTCCATTTGCTTCAAGTTTAGATCATTGTGGTTGTCTAACAAGATCTGTTAAAGATGCTGCAATTGTTGTTGATGGTATGAAAGGTATAGATAAAAATGATATGACTAGTTGGGATTCTAGTAATATTAATCTATATAAATCTATTACCGGAGAAGTTAAAGGTAAAAAACTTTGCTATATAAAAGAGTTATGTGATATAAATGAGTATCCAAATGCAAATGATGAATTAAAAAAACACTTATCTAATTTTATGGATGTGCTTGAAAAATGTAAAAGCATTGGTATTGAAGTAGAAGAAGTTAGTGTCGATAAAAAACTACTTGATGCACTTGCATCAGTTTATGTAGTTATATCATGCGCAGAGGCAACTAGTAATATGTCTAACCTTACAGGATTTATCTTTGGACCTAGAGGAGAAGGAAAGAATTATATTGAAATGATGAAGGATCACCGTACTAAAGGATTTTCTCCGCTTATTAAAAGAAGATTTGTAATTGGATCTTATGTATTACAGGCCCAAAATAAAGATAGATATTTCCATAATGCACAAAGAGTTAGAAGATTGCTTGTAGATAGATGGAAAGAACTATTTAAAGATTATGATGCAGTAATACTTCCAGTAGGTTCTGGTCCAGCTAAAAGGTTAGATGGTTCAAAAGATATATTAGATGAAAATACTAAGGCATTAGAAGAACATTTACAAATTGGAAACTTTGGAGGATTTCCTTCAATTACTATTCCAGATGGCTTTATTAATGATTTGCCTGTTGGATTAAATATTACCGGTAATTGTTACGATGATGTAAATGTATTAAATATTGCTCATGCAATAGAATCTACTATGCCTTATAAAGGACAAATTGCAAAGGAGGCGTGCCATGAGTAAATATAAAGCACTTATTGGTTTAGAGATGCACTGTGAAATAAGTGAGACTAATACAAAAGTATTTTCTAGTGCTGAAAACTCTTATAAAGATATTCCAAACTCTAATATTAGACCTGTTGATATGGCTTTTCCAGGAACACTTCCTATTGTAAATAAAGAAGCAGTTAAAATGGCTTTAAAAGCATCAATGATTTTAAATTGTAAACAACCAGAATATATGTATTTTGAAAGAAAGAATTATTATTATCCTGATTTACCTAAGGGTTATCAAATTACGCAAGAGACTAAACCCGCTCCAGTTGGAATTTATGGTAAGTTAGAATACGAATGCAAAGGTGAGAAGAAAATAGCGGTTATAAATAATCTTCACCTAGAAGAAGATGCTGCATCTACTGATCACTATTCATCATATTCAACAATAGATTATAACCGTGCGGGAGTACCTCTTCTGGAGTTAGTTACAGAACCATGTTTCCATTCAGCTGATGAAGCAGTATCTTTCTTGGAAACCATGAGAAGTATTTATCAATATGCTGGTATTTCAGAAGCAGATTCTAGAAAAGGACAAATTAGATGTGATGTAAACGTATCTATTATGGATGATAGTTTAGATGAGTCTGATATGAATAACTGGGGTACTAAAATTGAGATTAAAAATGTTAACTCTTTTGGTGGCGTTAGGGATGCTATTAATTATGAAATAGATAGGCAAACTGAACTTAAAGAGAATGGTGAATATGATAAGATGGAACAACAAACAAGGCGTTGGGATGAAGATAGTCTATCTACTATTTACATGCGTAGTAAAGTTGATGCTATTGATTATAAATATTTTGTTGAACCAAATATTCCTAAATATAAAATTTCTAAGGAATGGTTAGAACAAATTAGAAAAGATATTCCAGAACTTGCAAGTGAAAGAAAAGCAAAATATATTCAAAAATATGGATTATCTGATTATGATGCAACTATTATAGTTAAGGAAAAAAACGTATCTGATTACTATGAAGAAGTAATTAAATTAGGAGGAAATCCTAAAAAAGCATCTAACTGGTTAACATCAGTTATACTTGGACATTTAAATAAATATGATATTGGTATTAATGAAATATATCTAACTCCTAAAATGCTATTTGATATTATGAATATGGTTGAGACTGGTAAAATATCATCTAAACAAAGTAAAGATGTTTTATATAAATGTTTATCTGATTGTAAAGAACCTCAAGTAATAGTTGATGAATTAGGATTAAAACAAGTAGGGGATGAAGATACGATTAGACCTTTAGTAATTGAAATACTAGATGCTCACCTAGATTTAATTGAAGAATATCGTAAAGGTAGAAATGTATTTGATTTCTTTGTAGGGCAAGTTATGAAAGCTACTCGTGGTCAAGCAAATCCAAGTCTAACTGCAAAAATAATTAAAGAAGAAATAGACAAAAGGTAGTAAATAAAAATTTGGGGGATTTAGTGAATAACGAAGTTTATAATTTAGATGATTTATATATATTTGAGTTATATGAAAAAGCATATGATGATGAGTATTATGATGGTAGTATTGATTACTATGTGAAGAATACATTCTTTACTTTAAAAGGTTATTGCGTGTGTTATATAGATGATAATAAGAATGTAATAGACACAATAACTAATAAAGAGTTAAAGATATTTTCTAATGATTTAAATGATAAAGAACAATTTATATTTTGTGATATATATCGAAAAATAAACTATTATGTAGTTGATGGTTCAAAGAATATAGATGTATCAAGACATGTATTACTAGAACTATGGAATATAGTAAGAGATAATTTACAGGTAGAAAATAGAGATAAATATAATCAATTATTTTATATGTCTGTTCCAATAATTGATAAAGGATATTATCCTAAAAAAGATGCTATGATATATTATAGTGAAATAGAAGATTACTATGATGAGTATAATGAATATAGAAAAGAATTAGTTTTAATGCCTAAGGGTGTTAATAATAAAAATATAATAATGTAAAAGAAAGGAGATATTATGAGTAAATATCGCAATCGTTATTGTGGAAAAATAAATGAAAAAGATGTAGATAATAAAGTTGCAGTTGCAGGATGGATTGCAAATATCAGAGACCATGGAGGAGTAATATTTGTTGATGTAAGAGATTATACAGGGATTATTCAAGTAGTAAGTAATGATGATTCTATATTTAAAGGACTTACTAAAGAATCAGCAGTAACAGTAACTGGAACTATTAGAAAAAGAAATAAGGATGATTATAATGATCATATCTCTACTGGTACTGTTGAATTATTAGTAGAAAAGTTGGAGGTATTAGGTACTGCTCCTAATGAACTTCCTTTTGAAATACTTAAAAGTAAAGAAGTATCTGAGGATGTTAGATTAAAGTATCGTTACCTAGATTTACGTAATGAAAAAGTTGGTAATACTATTCGCATGCGTAGTGAACTTTTAAAGTTTTTAAGAAATGAAATGGATTCTATGGATTTCACTGAAGTACAAACCCCAATAATTACGGCATCTTCTCCAGAAGGAGCTAGAGACTTTATAATTCCATCACGTAAGTTTAAAGGTAAGTTTTACGCACTTCCACAGGCACCTCAAATATTTAAGGAAATACTTATGGTAAGTGGTTTTGATAAATATTATCAAATTGCGCCTTGTTTTAGAGACGAGGATTGTCGTAGTGATAGAACTTTGGAATTTTATCAATTAGACTTTGAAATGGCTTTTGTAGATGAAGAAGATGTATATAAAATAGGAGAGAAAGTATTCTATGATACATTTACTAAATTTAGTGATAAAAAAGTATCAAAGGCGCCTTTCAAACGTATCAGTTATAAAGATGCAATGTTAAAATATGGTACAGATAAACCAGATTTAAGAAATCCACTTGAGATAATTGATTTATCTGATATATTTGAAAATAGTGATTTTAAACCATTTAGAGGTAGTATAGTTAGAGGTATTAAAGTAGATGATATTGGTACTAAATCAAATAGTTGGTTTAATGAAATAGTAGCTTATGCTAAAACTATTGGCATGCCTGGTATTGGATATATTACAGTAAATGATGATTTATCTTTTAAAGGACCTATCGATAAGTTCTTAACAGATGAAGATAGAAAGAATTTAATTGATAGAGCAGAATTAAAAGAAAATGCCGTATTATTCTTTATTGCTGATAGAAAAGAGAAAGTTGCAGCTAAACAAGCAGGGATGATTAGAATAGAATTAGGTAAACGTCTAGAATTAATAGATGAGAATGTATTTGAATTCTGTATCATTAACGATTTTCCAATGTTTGAATATAATGAAGAAGAAAAGAAATATGATTTCTGCCACAATGCATTTTCAATGCCTAAAAATGGTATAGAAGCATTTGATAAAGAGAATATTGATGATATAATTGCAAGTCAGTTTGACTTTGTATGTAATGGTAATGAAATGGCATCAGGAGCAGTACGTAATCATAGTGTAGAAGCATTAGAAAAAGCATTTAGCATGGTTGGATATGATAAGAGTATTGTAAAAGAAAAATTTACATCTTTATATAATGCATTTAAGTTTGGTGCACCTCCTCATGCTGGTATGGCTCCTGGAATTGATAGAATGATTATGTTACTTAGAGGAGAATCTAACTTAAGAGAGGTTCAAGCATTCCCGATGAGTGTATCAGGGGCAGATATGATGATGAATGCACCATCTAGCGTTACTGAATTACAATTAAGAGAGGCTCATATTAAGTTAAGATAATATGAAACTAGATAAAGATAAATATATTATTGTAGAAATAATTCCTGATAATTCAAATCCAGATATAGGTAAAATATGTCAATTACAAGCATTAAAATTAAATGGCCTAACACTTATAGATAGATTTGATTACAGACTTGATAGTAGTAAAATAGATAATATTGCAATTATAAAAGCTACTAATTATGATAATGAAAGTTTTAAGTATGTATATGATTCCGATACGATATTAAATGATTTTAAATCTTGGTGTGATGATTATCCATTAATATTAATAGAAGACGATTATACCAGTAATTATTTAAAAAGTATTGATAATAAGAAAGAACTAGTATATCCATACTTAGGATTAGAACATAGTTATGATATATTCGATAAAATAATTGATAAATATAATTTAGAACCAAGTAATCATTTAGTAGATTTAATATATGAAGCAATAATAATAACGAGTAATAAGAAGTAAAATGCTTCTTATTACTCACTATTTTATCAAAAAGTTAAAAAATGCTTAAATTTTTTAAAATTTCTATTGACGATAATAAAAAAATAATGTATACTTGAATAGTCATTGATTAATTGGGCTTGTAGCTCAGCTGGTTAGAGCGTCCGTCTGATAAGCGGGAGGTCGATGGTTCAAGTCCATCCAGGCCCACCATTAATTATGGCCCGTTGGTGAAGTGGCTTAACACACATGCCTTTCACGCATGCATTCATGGGTTCAAATCCCGTACGGGTCACCAAATATGTAAAAAGTGAGTGAAGCCAGCTCTATAAATGGCAGCTAAAAAAGTGATTAGAGATATTTCTCTAGTCTCTTTATCTTTTTAGGAGGAAAAATGTACAGAATGTTAGTATTGTTAGGGTTGATTCACAATATTGTGATTTTTTGCGCACTTTTGATTCAAAAGTTTCATATAATGAAGGTTATAAAGAATTAAGACCGTTTATTGGTGCTTTGTTTAAAGTAAATAACTGTGAGTATTTCGCACCATTATCAAGTCCCAAACCTAAGCACAAAGTTTTAAAAAATAGTATTGATATGATAAGAATTAAAGAAGGAGTTTATGGTGTCATTAATTTTAATAATATGATTCCAGTAACAAAGAACAATTATTCTATTATTGATTTAAGTAAAGATAACAAAGATAATATAAGTATATATAGATTAGAATTATTAAAAAATCAATTGAGATGGTTAACAAGAAATAGAGAAGAAATATACAAGAAATCTTAATTATTATATAATCTATATAAAAGTGATAATTTAAAATCAAATGTTAAAAATAGGTGTTGTAATTTTCTTTTACTTGAAGAAAAGTGCATTGAGTACAATAAAAACAATGTATTTATATTCTCTTAGCATATCTTATTGAAAAGATAAAATATTTATAGAATAGGAAACCAATAAAATAAGAGATTTCTCTATTTTTTTTCTTTATATAAATGGTATAATTAATATAGAGGTTGATAAAATGACTATAACAGTTAATGAATTAAAGGATTATATATTACAAAATTCTACATTTGCAAATGAAGAAACCATTGATATTGTTGTTCATGATTTAATCAATTATTTAATATCTAATAATTTTGATTTAAATAATCTTAATGTAGAAAGCGGAGAAACATCAATTAATTTTATTGGTGATGATAATGTAGTTAGATTAACATATGTTAGATATGATTCTTGGGGTTATGACACTTTAAGTGATTATGTAAGCCATAGTAGTGCTATATTACAACCAATATTTGAACATAAGGTTAATACTGGTGATATTAATTATCCTACTATTTTAGGACTTAAGAAATTACAAATTGGTAATGTTACTGATTTAGAAAGAGATGCTTGTTATATTCGTCTTAGGGAAGATGGTTATTTATTTAATGATGCAAATAAATTAGAAAATTTTGGAAAAGATGAAAACGGTAATGTGTTTTTAATTGATTATGGTGAACTAATATATATTAATGATTTAAAAAAAATTAATAATCCAGAATTGTTTTATAAAATACAGTATCAAAAATTTATTGAAAGGGAGTTAAAGTATCATGCTAAAGCATGTGAAAGATTAAATAAATTATATTTAGAATATTTAAAAGAAGTAAATCAATTTCAGGATAATATATTAAAAGATGATGAGAGTGAAAAAAAGGTTAGATAGTAGTAATTATTGCTACTATTTTTCTTTTTGCATATATTTAAATAGAGGTGATTTTATTAATTATACAGTTAAAAGTGGAGATACTTTATATGGTATTAGTAACCAGTTTGGTGTATCTGTTATTGAACTTGCTAATTTAAATAATGTTACTGCAAGCACATTAAAAGTAGGTCAAGTGTTAATTATTCCAACTAATTCTGGAACCAATCCTAATAATTTATTCTTATATACTGTAGTATCAGGAGATTCTTTATATAAAATAGCTCGTAAGTATAATACAACTGTTGATGAAATAGTAAAACTAAATAATTTAAAATCTACAAATTTAAAAATAGGTGATGTATTACGTATTCCTGAGATGTATACACCAGAGTCACAGATGATTATGCCAAGTTATATCAATTACACTGTAAAAAAGGGAGATAATTTATATAGTATTGCTAGAAGCTATAACATAGATATAAATGTATTAAAAAAAGATAATGGACTTACTAGTAATTTACTTAATATAGGAGAGGTTTTACGTATTAGAGTTACTCCTGAATCAGTTAGTGTTGAAGAATGTATAGGACCAGATTATACTCCTCCTGCAAGTAGTATGAATTATAAATTATATACTGTAAAAAAGGGAGATAGTCTTTATAGTATAGCTAGGGCTAATAATACAACTGCATCTATACTTACTAGTATTAATAATTTAACTAGTAATAATTTATCTATCGGGCAACAGTTAAAAATACCAATTGGTAGTAATACACCTTCAAGTACTACTGTTTATACAGTAAAAAGTGGTGATAGTTTATATAGTATTTCTAAGAAATTTAATACTACAGTAGATAGTATTAAGAAGAAAAATAATTTAACTTCCAACGCATTATCTATAGGACAGAAATTAAATATATAATAATGTATTTTTTAAAATATCAACAACAGGTTGATTTTTTTATGAAAAGTGAAAAAAGTTTTCAAAAAGGTCTTGTAATATATATATATATATATAGTATAATACAGTCATAAGGTAATATAAGAAAGATACCTTATTAGAAAGAGGAGGATATTAAATGAAAAATTTAAGAAAGGAAGGATTCACGCTTATTGAACTAATAGCAGTATTAGTTATTATTGCAATACTTGCTTTAATCGTTACGCCATTAGTAATGAATATTATTAGAAAAGCTAGAGTTGCAGCAGATAGGAGAAGCATTGATGCATATGGAAGAAGTATTGAACTAGCAATTGCTTCATATCTACTAGATACAGGTAAATTTCCAACAGAAGTATCACAACTTACAATTGAGTATTCAGGAGATACAGTATCTTGTACAACAGAACAGATTAATCCAGATTCATCAATATATCTTGCGGATTGTAAAGTAAAGAATCGTAATGTAGAAGGATATACATATGGTACTGATAAATCACCATCATATACTGCATATGTAGTAGGAAATCAAGTTACATATAATGGAGTAAGCTACTATGTAATAAAAGATTCAGGAGTAAAAGAATTAACAGTTACATTACTTAAAGCAGAACCGTTAACTGCAGCAGAAGTAAATTTATACGGTGGGGTAGGAACTGAGAATAATCACGTTAATATGTATATAACAAATAATACTTCTTCACCTGAATATCAAAAAGCATATGATGCTGGTGTTGCATATTATTCATCTGAAACATGTAAAAATTACGGAGACTATGATAAAAGTGGATGTAAGTTAGATTATGAGCAATCAGAAATAAAATATGTAGTAGATGCATGGGCAAAAGATAAAGTTCTATTAGGCTTACAAGAAGCAAGATTGATAACTATAGATGAATTAAGAAATAATTTAGGATATGGTTCTTCCAATTCTAAAAATGAAAATACACCAAGTTGGATATATAACAGTAATTATAGCTGGTGGACAATGAGTGGATATAATGATTCATATGTTTCACCTTCGGAAATGTGGTCTGTTAAACAAAATGGTGGTTTATCTGGTGTAAGTGTTTGCAGAAGTCGATTTAACACAATCAACGCTGTACGCCCTGTCATAGTCTTAGATAAATCTGTACTATCTAATTAGTTATAAGTGAAAACATTAATATTTCTCATAGTAATTATGGGAAATATTTTTATATTGTATTACATATGATTTAATATAAAGGAGGGTTATGAATATATATAATATAAATGATGAGAACTTTATAAATTCTGATATATATAAGAATTTTATAAAAGAAAATCCAGTAAATGGATATTTAAAAATTAGAGCATATTCTGCAAGTGGTGCAATACCAGTAAGAGGTCTTCGAATAGTAGTCTCAACTGAATATGAAGGAAGTACTATAATATTCTATGATGGTTTTACAGACACATCAGGAGTAATTGAAAAAATAGTTTTATCCGCGCCAAGACTTACTAGTGATAATTTAGATGTACCGTCTAAAATAGTCTATGATATAAAAGCTACATATCCTAATAACCTAGTTGATTTAAAATATCAAGTTAATATTTATGAAGACATATTTGTTATTCAAAATATTAATATTGTCCCTGAAGCAAGTTCTGGTGGTTTATAATGGCTGTAAGATTACCAATTGTTCCTAATAATATAACAGTTCATTTGGGTGCGCCTGATGATGATAAAGCACGTGATGTAACAATTCCTTTTACTGATTATATATCTAATGTTGCATCATCAGAACTATATCCAACATGGCCTAGAAATGCGTTAATAGCTAATATCTATACAATTATATCATTTGCGATGAATAGAATATATAATGAGTGGTATAGATCTAAAGGATATAACTTTGATATTACATCTAACCCAAGTTTCGATCAAACTTATATTGATAATCGTTCTACTTATGAAAATATCGATAATATAGTAGGCGATATATTTAATAACTATGTTGTTAAAGCTAATCAAGTTCAACCATATTTTACAAGATATTGTGATGGAAGAATTACTACATGTGAAGGTTTATCGCAGTGGGGTAGTGTGACACTTGCTAATCAAGGAAAAACACCACTTGATATTTTAAAGTACTATTATGGAACTGATATTTCAATTAAGTATGATGCTCCTGTTGGAGAGGTAACAGAAGGATATCCTGGATATGAAGTAGGGCTTGGTAGTGCCGGAAATCCAGTGTTAGCTATTCAAAGAGATTTAAAAAGAATTAGTCTTAATTATCCTGCTATACCTTATATAACTACGACACTAGGTATATATGATAAGGAAACAGAAGATGCCGTAAAGAAGTTTCAAGAGATATTTTCTCTACCTGTTACGGGAGTTGTAGATAAAGCTACATGGTATAAGATTAAATACATTTATACAAGTGTTAAAAAGTTATCTGATTTATATTCAGAAGGTCTTACTGAACAAGAGGCAACTTTTCTTTATGATGATGAGTTAAGTTATGGAGATACAGGTATTGAGGTTGAATATATCCATTACTTCCTAGATGCGCTTGCTTTTCTCGATAAAGATATACCAAGACTTCCAACTAATTCAATTTATACTAATAATACTATTAGTATGGTTAAGGCTTTTCAAGAAAAATATAATCTTCCAGTAACTGGAGTGTTTACTTATAGAGACTGGCTTGTATTAAAAAATGCTTATCGTAAAACATTAGAATCATTTCCTAAAGAGTATCAAGAATATGTTAATGAACTTTATCCTGACTACTTTTTAACTAGAGGTACAACTGGAGAAGACGTAAGAAGGTTTCAAAGATTTTTACTTACAATATGCAAATATGATAAATCAATACCAGGAGTTAGAGTAAATGGTGTATTTGATGAATTAACAGAAAAATCTGTTATGAAATTACAAGATGATTATGGTTTTGATATCAATGGAATTGTAGGACCTTTATTATGGAGAAAGGTTGTAGAACTATCGAAAAGATAGTTTTTTACTTGTTTAAAAATATTGATAGTGATACAATTATATTGTGAAAGGGTTGATAAAATGAATGGAAGTATTATTAAAAATATTATAGGTAGAGAAATATTGGATTCAAGAGGAAATCCAACTGTTGAAGTTGATGTTATTCTAGATTGTGGTATTGTTGGTAGAGCAGCAGTTCCATCTGGCGCATCTACTGGCGAGCGTGAAGCATTAGAAATGCGTGATGGTGGTACTCGTTTCATGGGAAAAGGAGTATTAAACGCTGTAGGACATGTTAATAATGAACTAAAAGATTTAGTTGTAGGAATGGACTGTCTTAATCAAAAGGAAATTGATTATGCAATGATTAAATTAGATGGAACAGAAACTAAATCTAAGTTAGGTGCGAATGCAATACTAGGTGTTTCTATGGCAGTATTAAAAGCAGCAGCCTTATATAAAGGCTTACCACTTTATAAATATATAGGAGATGGTACTACTTTACCAGTTCCTATGATGAATATTATAAATGGTGGTGCGCATGCAGACAATAAATTAGATTTTCAAGAGTTTATGATTATACCACAAGCAAGCACTATTAAAGAAAGAGTAAGAATTGGTGCGGAAGTATTTCATAACTTAAAGAAAGTATTAAATGAAAAAGGATTATCTACTGGAGTAGGTGATGAAGGAGGATTTGCTCCTGATTTAAATTCTAACAGTGAAGGTTTTGAATTAATTATGGAAGCAATAAAAAAAGCAGGCTATATTCCTGGTAAAGATGTAATGCTTGGAATAGATGTTGCAGCATCAGAATTCTATGAAGAAGGAAAGTATAATCTAGTTGGAGAAGGAAGAAGTTTAACTACTTTAGAACTTGTTGAATATTATGAAGAGTTAGTAAATAAGTATCCAATTATTTCTATCGAAGATCCAGTTGATGAGAATGACTGGGATGGATTTAGATTAATTACCGAAAGACTAGGTGATAAGATTCAATTAGTAGGTGATGATTTATTTGTAACTAATAAGAAATGTTTACAAAAGGGTATTGATAATCATGCTGGTAATGCAATATTACTTAAAGTTAATCAAATAGGTACTATTACAGAGACTTTAGAAACAATAGAACTTGCTAAAACTAATAACTATAAAACAATTATTTCTCATAGAAGTGGTGAGACTGAAGATACTACAATTGCTCATCTTGCAGTAGGTCTTAATTTAGGACAAATAAAAACAGGTTCTATGTCTAGAACTGATAGAATCTGCAAATATAATGAATTAATTAGAATTGAGGAAGAACTAGAGCGATAGTTCTTTTTGCATGAAAAATATCAAGCCGCCATATGCCTTGCTTGATATTTATTAGTTGTTTGCATAAATCTGTTAGCTTTATTTTTCATAAACGTATCTTGAATAGTGCCTTGTTTTTTCTGTAATCTTTTTACTGTTGCAATTTGTAATTCAAGCGGAATATTTCTTATATCATATATTTTATTAGTTATTTTATTAATAATTTCAATACTAGACTGATTCCTTTTCGCATTAATTAATTCATCTCTATATTTTTTATATTCTTCTAATGCTTTAGTTTTATTCCTTAATTTATTTTTTCTACGATCATTGTTGTAAATCTTAAAAATTTTTTTATCAATACTTTTTCTTTGCTTGTCTTTTATCTCACCTTGTTTATTTTTAAGTTTTTCTAATTTTGATTTCATTCTTTCTTTATTTGAATCGAATTTCGCATTATTTATAGCAATATTTTTTTTCTCTATTTTATCTTGATAATGGTTTATCATGTTGTCAAATAACTTAGTTCTTAATTTATCATTATAATTTTTAGATAAATCATTAATCCTTTTGTACTGTTCTTCTAAATTTTCTTTTTTGGCTCTCATTTCTTGTAAGATGTAGAAATTATTTTTACTTTGCTTTTCTTTTGATGAGTGAATACTATTTTCCATATCTGCAATATTTTTATCTAAATCTTGTATTTGTTTTTCGATTTCTCTTTTAGCGTGAGTACTACTATATACATGGCCATTTTCGTAATCATAATAATCAATATCTTGATTATCATTTGAATTATTAGTAGGTTCATTAGAATTACTATTTAGATTAATTGGAATAGACTGTTCATCAACACCAGTATAAGTGTTAGAAGATGAATTGGGATTAAAATTCGAAGTATCAAACGATTCTGCATTAAAAATATAAGTTTCGCTATTTTGATTAGTTGTTGTTTTACTTTTATTATTTATTTCATCAATAACCTTTATATATTCATCTTTATTTTTTTCAATTAAAGCAATAGCTTCCTTTGAAAGAGTAGGCTTATTATTTTTAAAAGCATTATATGCCTCGACAAAAACTTGGTAATCTCTCATTTTATTTGCATCGTTTACAACTAAATATTCTTTCATTATTCTGTCTGTAAATTCTTTATTATTAAGAAAAGCTTGGATTATTTTTGTTGATTTATCATAATCTATATTACCTATCATAATGACATTTCTCCAGAGTTTTCTTCTAATTTATTGATAAAGAATTGTTCAATAGCATCAAATTCATCTTTGTCATCTATAGTCTCTATTGAAAAACTATTTTCTTTCTCATTTAATCTAGAAATAAAAATATCCTCATTATTAATTAGTTTATATAGAATATAAGTTTTATTATTAGATATATCATCTGCCATATCTAATATTTCAAGTATAATATTAGTTCCGTTTTCCGTTTTTACTTTTATAAAATTATCATTCATATTTTCCTCCTACTTTATGTGTAAATTATATAATTTAATCATGTGTTTGTCAAATGCAATTGACTTAAGGTAGGTACTGTGGTAAAATTAATTTGGTTTTAAATATTGCCCAATAGCCAAGCGGTAAGGCGGTGGACTCTGACTCCATTATGCGTAGGTTCGAATCCTTCTTGGGCAGCCATTTTTTTATTTGTTTGAAAAGCTGGAATAGCTCAGTCGGTAGAGCAGTTCACTCGTAATGAAAAGGTCGTAGGTTCGATTCCTATTTCCAGCACCATAACTTGCAAGAATGGCGGAACTGGTAGACGCGCTACTTTGAGGGGGTAGTGATTATTTCGTGGGAGTTCAAATCTCCTTTCTTGCACCATAGGGAAATCCGCTCGAACTTTTTATAGTTTCGAGAATAAATAAACAATCAATTCTAAATTAGGATTGATTTTTTCTTGTTTAGAAAAAAGTCTTTCGAAGAAAGGATTGATTAAAATGGTAAATGTTATCAAGCAAGAAGTTAGAATGGAAGAACACTTGCGAAAAAGATTAGAATTTATTTGTGATTTTTGTAGAGTTAAACCAATTATTATTAATGGTAGTTTAAGAACTATTGATAAAACAAATCTTACTTATTTAGAACCACATAGAATAATAATTAATGATATAACCTTTTTAGCTTTTAATTATTCTAATGAGATATTTATTGAAAACTTAAATAATAAGATTAAATTATCTGAATTAGAAAACTATTTAAAACATAACTAATATCTATACCCTAAACAGGGAATTGACAAAATAAACTTTTGAGTATATTATATAAAACCAATAAATGACAAGCAGTATCCGTCTTTTATTAAAAAGGAGGTACACTATGGTCAAAAGCACAATTAATAAAAAATATAATATGAAATTAAGTGGAGTCAAAGGTATTAGTTTGAACTAGTATTTTTGACTCCCTTTTTTGTAGGAAAAGGAGTTGAAAGATTATGAATGAAGAAAAGAAAATAGCAGGACTTTATATTCGTGTTAGTACCGAGGATCAAGCAAGAGAAGGATTTAGTTTACCAGAACAAGAGAAGCGATTAAGGACTATGTGTGAGTATAAAAGTTATGAAATATATAAAGTCTATAAAGATGCTGGTATAAGTGCTAAAACTGGAAATAAAAGACCTGCATTTGAAGAACTATTACAAGATATTAAAGATAAGAAATGTAATACTATTGTAGTATTAAAACTAGATAGACTTACAAGAAGTGTTTATGACTGGGAAAATATTATTAAATTTTTAGAAGAAAATAATGCTTATTTGGATTGTGCTAATGATGATATTAATACTACTAATGCAAATGGAAAAATGATTTCAAGAATACTAATGAGTGTATCTCAACAAGAAATAGAAAGAACTAGTGAAAGAACGAAAGTTGGATTATCTGGAGCAATTAAAGCAGGACATATTCCAGCAAGAGCACCACTAGGATATAAACATGTAGATAGATTATTAGTACCAGATCCGCTTACTAAAGAAATTATTATAAGAATATTTAATTTATATTTTGAAGGTTGTACTTATGTTAAAATAGCAAAAATTTATAATGAGGAAAAAGTATTAGGTAAAACAAATTGGAGAGACACAACTATTTTAAAAATTATATCTAATGAGATTTATAAAGGAGATTATGTATCAGGTAAAAGAAGTGGTAATTCCGTTTATTATGAAAATGTAGTTGAACCATTAGTAAGTAAAGAACTATGGGAAAATTGCCAAGTACAAAAGAAAAAGAATTCTAGAAATTATATGAGAACTCAAACTTATCTTTTCTTACAAAAATTAAAATGTCCTAAATGTGGAAGAATACTTGCAGGTGGAGCAACTCATAAAGTTAAAAATGATAAATGGTATTTCTATTATAGATGTGAAGATTGTAAAAATAATATTAAAGAAAATAAAATTGAAGAAGCAATAATGCATATTTTAAATGATGTATTTGAATATGATTCAGTTGTTAATGAATTCTTTCTACCAGTACTTAAAAATAAATTAGAAAATCCTAAAGATGAATTAGAAGAAGAAATTAAGAAACTAAATAATAAAAAGAAAAGATTAAAAGAAGGATTTGTTAATGAACTATTTACAATAGAAGAATTTAAAGAAGAAACTGAAAAAATAGATAACTTAATTAAAGATTTAGAAGAAAAGATAATATCTAATCAACAAGCAGAACAATTAAATTTTACTGTTGATGATATATTACTAAAAAGAGATATGGATTACATTAATAAAATTAAATTACCACTTACTTATCATGCTTTTGAAGAATGCTGGCCTGATTTAGATAGAGATGATAAAGCAGATATAGTAATGAGATATATTGATGATATAGAACTTGAAGAAATAAATAATATGTGTGTTGTTAAGAAAGTAAATTTTAGAAGTACATTCTATGAAGATTTTAAAATGTTATTTAATCAAGGTTACATTGATTGTAAAAGAGAAATGATTATTGACTTTAATGGAATACAAACTTCAGTACCAGTAAGATATAGTGAGTTTACTAGTATTAAAGATATAATGCAAAACTTTTATAGATTAAATGAATGTTATGAAGTTAATTTATATAAAGGAACATTTTATAAAGATACAGAGAAATTAGGCATTGGACCGATATTAAAAGATGAAGTACCAGTAAGAATATTCCCATTACAAAGAAATAATAATGGAGATAATAATTGGTTATCAATGGGAATGCTCGCTACAAAGAATAATCCAAATGATATAAAGGTAAATATTAGAGATGCATTTGAAACAATACCCGATAATGTTACTGAAGAAGATTTTTAAAATGCGTGGCACGTTTTGTTTACGAAGTAAATGAAAGTGGCGATAGCAATTTAAAAATTAATACTTTATGTAGTTTTAACTATTTACGAAGTTTATAGTTATTACGAAATAAAGTAAACGGATTCTAAGGTGTTAAACCTTAGCCCACTGGATATTTTGTATGCTCGGCGTACAAAATTCCTAGGGGGTTAGAAATTTTGGATGACCAAAATGGCCACTAAAGTGGTCACTTCTAGAAAGGAGGAAACTTATGCAAGAACTTGCTTATTCATTACATTTAGGTAGTGATAAAAACAGAAAAAATATATCTAAACAAAATGGTAAAAACAATTTAAGTGGAACAACTTCTTTACCAAATAATGCTATTCAAAATGTAAGACAATTATCAAAAGTAGATAAACATAATTATAGAAAATATGATAATGAGCAAGACTTAATAGAAATAGTAAGAGGTACCTCTTCTCCACTTAATGATGTAAAAGAATTATATTTAAGTGAGTTTGAAGAAGCAAGATTAGAATACAATTCTAAACAATCTAGACCTAGTCGTATGATAGATAATTATTTTGATAATGTATCTAATAACGAGAAAAAGGATCTTGCTTGTGAAATAATACTTGAACTTGGAGATAAAGAATACTGGGATACTAAAGATGAAACATTTAAGAAAAGAATGTCTGAAGTATATAAAAAACAAGTTGATGATTTAGAAATGCTTGTTCCTAATTTTAAAGTAGCTAGTGCTATTATTCATTATGATGAAACAAGTCCACACTTACATATTGTTGGTGTTCCAATTAAGTACAAAAATAAAAATGGTATGGAAAAACAAGTTGGTAAATCAGATGTATTTACTAAAGAATCACTAATTAGATTACAAGAAAAAATGAGAACTTTATGTATTCAAGAATTTAATCAAGTATATAGTTTAGATTCTACTTTAAAGAAAAAACAAAAAGGTAGAAATCGAGATATTCACGTATCTGATATGGATAACTATATAGAAATGAAAAAGCAAATTGAAAAGAATACTGAAAATTTAAAACAAGCAAATAAAAAATCTTCAGAGTTAAAACAAAACTCTAAAGATATAAAAGATAAAATTGATAAATTAAAAGTATCTAGATTTAATAAAGATAATTATATTTTATCAAAGGAAGATAAAGATTCTTATATCAACTTTATCGAACAAGTAGATAGTACTAATAAAGAATATGATAAAATACAATCTTTATCTAACACACTATTTAATGCACACGAACAATTAAAAGACAAAAATAATAAGATTAAAATGCTTACTGAAAATAATGAAGCACTTATTTTAAGAATAAAAAGTTTAAATGATAAAATTAAAGAAAAAGATAACGAAATATCATTTTTAAAATCTAAAATGCAGAATTTGAAAAATACATTAGATTATTGGAAAGAAAAGTTTGAAAAACTAATTTCATTCTTACACGATAAACTTCATAGTTGGTATGATAAAGATGATAAATATATCGATGTTGTTAATGAAATGTATGACGATGATGTTTTAGATGATGACGACATAGAAGAATTAGATTTAAACAAAGAAAAAGATGACTTTGAAAGATAATTAATGTTTTTATTAACAAACAAAGTAAAAGCATGGTATAATAAATAGTCATAGGGGGTAAATATGGATAAACTAAATATATTATATGATCATTATAAAGATACATTTTCAATACAAAAAGAGAATGAAAAAAGTAGGAATAAACTGTTTTTAGTTTTGTGTATTTGTATTTTAATATTAATGTTGATGATTATATATCCAAATAACATATATGAAAATCTACAAGAATTCTTTTCTGATAACTTAGGAATAAATATTAAATTTGAATTAAAAGTATTAGAATTATTTAACTGGTTTATTATTTCATATTTAACTATAAGATATTATCAAATAAATGCCAATATAGAAAAAAATTATAAGTATATTCATGATATTGAAGATATGTTAGAAAAAAAGCATAAATTACTTATTTATAGAGAAGGAAAAAATTATTTAGAACAATATCCAATGTTTTTAACTTTTTCTTATATTTTTTATAAATATGTTTTTCCTGTTTTATTCAGTGTATGCATAATTATTAAGGTTATTTTTAATATAATTAATAAATTAAGTTTTCCATTTTTAATAATATCAATTATTGTATCAATATTTTTAATAATTATAAATATATCGTATTTTACATTTAACTATAAACTAAGGAAAGGAGGAAATAAAAATGTCAAGGCCTAAGATATGTGTTAGTTTTGATTATGAAAATGATAAGTATTCTCGTAATGCCATTAGATTATGGAATGAAAATAAGTATATTGCTTTTGATATAATTGATAAAACACCAAGCGAAATAGATACTTATAATATAAGTAGAATTAAGGCAGGATTAACAACTAAAATTAGCGAATCAAATATTTTACTTGTTATTAGTGGAGATTATATAAATACCCCTCATAAGGATAAAAATGAAATAGGTTGTATAAATTGGCAAAATTGGGAATGCAGAAAAGCATTAGAATTAAATAAAAAAATAATACTTGTAAAATTAAAAACTAGTAGTTTAATTCCAGAAGAATTATTAGGTGAATCTAGAGAAGATATAGTAGGTTTAGAATTAGATAAAGTCAATAGAGCAATTTCGAATTTAATGGTTCATTAACAGGAAGCCCAAAATGGGCTTTTTTAAAACAATTAATAAAATTAAGCACTAAAATATTATGATTATAGTGTATAATTAATATAGTGGTGGTTTTATGAAGTTATTTAAATCAACGGTTGAAAATTTATATAAGGTAATATTAATGATAGTAATTTCATCTGGAATAATTAGTTTTTTTAATGTAATTATTGCTAAATTTATAGTATATGTTATAGATGGAATTGTTATGAAAAATATTGAATTACCTAGTTATTTAACAATGCTTTTTTATAGTGATGATACATTTTCAAAAATAATAATTGCTGCTATTCTTATGATTACTATGGCTCTTATTATTTCAATATTTAACTATATTAGAAGCAAATATAATACTAAGTTAAGATTAGGTATGAATAGAAACATAAAAAAATTATTATTAAAACATGCGACTTATTTAGAATATAATAAATATGTTGGCTATGAAAATAGTCAAATATTACAAAGAGTTAGTAGTGATTCTAGTAATTATATTTCTTATATAAATGACAAATTAAATTTAATTCTTAATACAGTTTTCTATACTTTTTTCTCATTAAATGTTATTATCGAACTAAATTTTAAAGTATGTTTAATACTATCAGTTATTATTTTAATAGTAGTTTTAATGTCGGTATGGTATTGTATAAATACTAAAACTATAGTTAATAAAAAAGTTACATTATCTGAGGGATTAATAAAAAAGACAATGAATTCAATTTATAATCCTAAAATGATTAAAATGAAAAATAATCAAAATAATGAAATAGAAAAATTTAATAATAATAGTGAAGAATATTTAAAATATGATATAAAAGAAATTGATTATTTAATTTACTATGAATTAATTGCAAGCGGAATAAAAGCTTTAAGTTCTCCTATTATATATTTGGTTTGTGGAATCATGATAATAAATGGACATATGCAAGTAGGTGGACTAATGGCTATCTTAACATATTCAACAACTATGTTAAACTATTTTCAAAATGTGATTTATGCTGTTGAAGGAATAAATGGTTTTTTAGTACCGGCTAAAAGAATAAAAGAATTTTTAAGTTTAGATGAAGAAAAATTAGTGTGCAAAAATATTGTTACATCTGATTATAAAAAAATTGAATTTAGAAATGTTAATGTCAAGTTTGAGAATCAAGTAGTATTTGAAAATCTTAACTTTACAATAAAAAAAGGCGAAAACGTTTATTTAGTTGGCTCTAATGGTAGTGGTAAAAGCATTATTACTAAATTACTTTTAGGATTTATAGAGTATGAAGGTAATATTTTTATAGATGATATAGACTTAAAAGATTTACATAAAACTAAATTACGTGAAAATATAGGATTATGTTTTCAAAAACCATATATATTTTCAGATACAATTAAAAATAATATAGATTGTTTTGAAAATAAAAAAATTGAAGAAATAAAACAAATATGTAAAATATGTGAACTTGATCAAGAGATAGAAAAAAATCCTAATAAATATGATGAATTATTAGGAGAAAGAGGTATAAATTTGTCAGGAGGACAGAAACAAAGAGTTAATATTGCTAGATTATTAATTCAAAATAAAAAGGTTTTAATATTTGATGATGTTTTAAGCAAACTTGATAATAATACTAAAAATAAAATAGTAGAAAACTTAAATGAATCTTTTCCAGATAATATAAACATATTTATTACACATGATTTGCTTAAAATCCCAAAAGGAAGCAGAGTATTATTTATTGATAATAAAACTGTTATTGATTCAACAAATACAAAATTACAAAAAGATAATAAGAACTATAAAAAATTAATTGATATTTGTGAGAATGTTGTGGGAGGTTTGTATGAATAGCATTAAGTATATGTCAAATTATGGTAGGTTTAAGAAAAGAATAATATTTGCTTTTGTTGAGTACTTTTTATCATGCACTATATGGCTTTTAATAGATCAGTATTTAACATATTCAGTATTTGATAATGCTATAGCAAAAAATAGTGCTAAAACTTTAGTATTTGTCGCAATATTAGTTATAGTTAAACAAATATTTAAAACTACTGAAGGTATATTTCATTGTATGGTAAGACATCATTTGCAAAGAGAATATGCCAACCATGCGAGAAAAGATTTATTTTCAAAATTTATCAATACAAAAATTTCTTATTTTGACAATGCCAATACTGGTGAAATGTTAGAATTAGTAATGAATGACACTGGAAATGCATCTACATTTTTTACACAAAATGGATTAATTTCTTTTGGTAATTTATGTGCTAAACTTCCATTGTTATTAATTATTTTGTTATTTATAAATTTTAAATTAACATCAATTTTAATAATAATTTATTTAATTGGATATTTATCATTAATTATATCCAATAAGAAAACATTTAAAATAATTTCAGAAATAAGAGATTTAAATATATTAATTACTAAATGGATTACTGAACAAGTTAATAATTTTGAACTTATAAAATCAATAAACATTGAAGATGTAAGATTAAACAAAATGAACGAATTGTTAGAAAAGTATACAATTGAAAGTGAAAATCTAGATAAATTAATTAGAAAATATAATTTTGCATATACATTATTTTCTTTTTTAGCAAGTATAACTACAACTTGTATAGGTGGTTATGATTTATCAACATCAATTTTATCTTACGGAACATTAATGCTTTTTATAAATGGTACTACATCTATAAAAGGTTATTGTGATGATTTAGTTATGCATTTACCTAGATTAAATGAATCATTTATATCTATGAAAAAAATATATAATTATCTAAAATCATATGATCCTGAGGTGGAAACAGGTGAATTAGAATTAAAAGATATTAAGAAAATTAATTTTAATAATGTATCATTTTCCTATAATAATGATAGAGAAATATTAAGTAATATTTTAATTGACGTTGAAAATAATGATAAAATTGCTATAGTAGGAAGAACTGGTTGTGGAAAGACTACATTAGTAAATTTATTATGTAGATTCTATGAAGTAACAAAAGGTGATATTTTAATTAATGGGAAAAATATTAATGAATATACATTAGAAAGTTTAAGAAATAATATAGGATATGTTATGCAAGATGTTGTAATATTTGATGGTAATATTTATGATAATATAAATTATGCAAATAAAAATATATCCGAAAACCAAATTCAAGATATTTGTAAAAGATTAAAATTACATGATAAAATTATGTCTTTTAGTGAGGGTTATAAATTAAATTTAAACAAAAATCAAGATTTATTTTCTTTAGGTGAAAAGCAAATGATTAATTTTGCTAGAATAATGGTTGAAAATCCAAGTGTTGTAATATTAGATGAGATAACATCTTCATTAAGTTATGAAAATGAGGAACTTGTAAAGAATGCAATAAAAGAAATTACAAAAGATAAAATATGCTTTATAATTGCACATAGATTAACAACTATAAAAAATTGCAATAAAATTCTATATATGGAAGATGGTAGAATTTTAGAAAATGGTAGTCATAATGAATTAATGGATAAGAAAGGAAAATATTACAGTTTAGTTGAAAATTAAATTATTTATAGAAGGGAAAATAGTATGAAACTAGTGTTTGAAGAATATTTTCATAACTTAGATAATTGGAATTTTGAAAAAGGATTTGTAAGAAATTATGAATTACAATATTATACAGACAAAAATGTAGAGTTTTCAAATGGATTAAAAATTTATGGTAAAAAAGAAAGAATTATAAATGAGAAATATGTTTTAAATAGTGATGATTGGAAATTAAATAGAAAATATTCTGAATATAGTTCATCATCAATAAATACTAAAGAAAAATTTGAATTCAAATATGGTGTTTTAGAAGTTAAAGCAAAAATACCAACTGCTGATGGTTCATGGCCTGCTATATGGTTATTAGGTAGTGAAGAAGAATATCCTTTTTGTGATGAGGTTGATGTTATGGAGTATTATCTTTGTGGTGATAGTCCATCAATATTAGCAAATTTTATGTGGTCAAATAATGGTGAATATAATTGGTCATCTAAAAATATTTCAATTGATTATTTTAAAAATAAAGATAATGATTGGGAAAATAAATTTCATATATGGAAATTAGATTGGCAAGAGAACTATATGAGAATATATATTGATAATGAATTAATAAATGAAATTAACATTAGCAAAATAAAAGGAAATAAATTTAAGAAAAAATATTATATATTACTTAATTTAGCTATTGGTAGAAAAGGGTTAAAACCAAAAGATAGTGACATTCCACTTATTTATGAAATTGAATATGTTAAAGTTTATCAAAATTATTGATGATAAAATAAAAATATGTGCTATAATGGTTACAGAATTAAATTGTTTATTTATTTGTTGTGATGGTTTCGGACTATCTTAACTATCGCACCAAAATTGTAAATAAAAATAATATGTAGTATGGTGATTTATGAATTTAATAAGTTATATTGAAAAATATGGTAATAAAACTTTTGATGATAAACCATTAAATGGAGTAGATAAATTAATACTTAGTAATTTATCGTATGTAGATTTTAAACATATTGTTGCTAAAAATAGTTTTATTAAAATAAGATTAGAAGAAGCTGGAGAAGAATTTTTTTCTAATAATTATGATAAGGGTAAGAAAATACTAGCAGTAAAAGGTGGTATAAAATTACTTAAAGCAATGTATAAAACCGCTAGATATAAAGATTTACTTCTATTCAATTATGAAAGTATAATAAATGATGTAGAACAGTTTTCGGCACTTTCAATAGAGATTAAACCAAAACTTGTTTATGTATCATTTGAAGGAACTGATGATTTAGTAATTGGTTGGAAAGAAGATTTTGAAATGTGTTACAAATTTCCAGTTAAATCCCAAAAAAGTGCTATTAATTATATGAATGCTCATTTTACATTTAAAGATTGTAAATTAATATTAGGTGGTCACTCTAAAGGTGGTAATCTTTCGCTCGTTGCAGCTATGTATTCTAATTTTTTGGTAAGAAATAAAATCATAGAGATTTACTCTTATGATGGGCAAGGACTTTTAGAAGAACAATTAAATAGTTCTAGATATAAAAAAATAGAAGATAGATTTATACACGTTATTCCTAATAATTCTGTTGTTGGTTTAATGCTTTATTCAACAAACAATAGAGTTATTAAGACAAATTATGTTGGGGTACTTTCTCATTTTGCTTTAAACTGGCAAGTGGATGAAAATGATTTAATAGATGATGAATTAAAAAAATCATCAATTGATTTAAAAAATAGAATGGATAAATGGTTAGAAAAATATAATAAAGAAGAAAAAGAAAAATTTGTTGAAGAAATATTTGAAGTATTCAATAAGAATAATATTACATCTCTTATGCAAATCGCACATAATCCTAAAATGTTTATTAAACTTTTAAATGATACATCTAAAGTTGATAGTACAGCTAGTATGATGTTTAAAGAGTTTGTAGATATGGTAAGAACTTTCTTCTTTAAAAATGTAAAAGAAAAAATAACTAAAAAATAAGCAAAGCCTAAATTGACTTTGCTTTTATTAATTCTTTTTCTTTACTACTTTGTTTAAAATTTATAATAGCTCTTGTATTATCTTCATTCATTGTTAATTGATATTCATCATATGTATTTAAACTTTCCCTTCCTTTATTTATAATTGCATTAAACATACTTATTGTATAATCATTTAAATTAATAATTCCTTTATTTTCTTTTTCAACTATAATTGTATTTGAATCAAGGGTTTGTTTAATTATATAAGTCTCATTATTATCAGTAACTTTATATCCTTCCTTATCAAAATCAACAACTACTGGTAAATTTAATCTTTTTTTAGTATACACATTTTGTAGAATTAAATATATATCATTAATTTGCTTAGATATTATTTTTTTTCTAATTAATGCTTCTTGTAAGTCACTTGAATTTGTTTTGAAATAAATTTCTTGATTAATCCTTGATAATGCATGAATATATTTTTCATATAAATTATTATATTCACTAACATTTATATTTTGATATTGTTTATAATCTATTATCCATTTAAATAAATTTATATATCCTATTAATCCTTTATCAGTTATTTCGACAAAACTATTTTCATTTATCTCATCATTATTGATTACCATATCCAATTGTTCAGGTATAGTATTATACTTTTCCTTAATAATTATTAAGTCATTTTTTTGAATATAAAGTTTATTTACACTATCTTCTTTATTTAATATTTTCATAATGTTTTCCTTTCTGCATGATTATTATAGTAATAATTTAAATTTTGTCAATAACAATGTATAGAATTTTACTTATTTCACACTATAATAGTGGAGGCGAACATGAAAGAAAATATTAATGCTTTAGATGAAATAAATAAAGGCGCAACCATGGGAATGGATGCAATACATTTTATTATTGATAAGATTGATAGTAGTGATTTTAAAAGTGTAGTAGATAAGCAGTATAAAGATTATGAGGCTATTTCTAAACATATTAATGAAATATATGATAAATATAATAGTGAAGATGAACCTCATAAAACAAGTGTAGTAAATAAGGTAATGACATGGTATGGAGTAGAGATGAAAACACTTACTGATAAAAGTGATTCCAAAATTGCAGAATTATTACTTCAGGGGACAAACATGGGAATAATTGAAGGAAGAAGAATACTTAATAATAAAGAATTAGATGATGAAGTAAAAGATATTATGAGTAAGTATGTAACAATGCAAGAAGAATGTGTTGAAAAGTTAAAGGACTATTTATAAGTTCTTTTTCTTTTAACTAAAATAGTGTATAATTTAGTTGGTGGTACTGTGGTTATAGTATGTGATGATTATAGAAAAGATGAACTATTAAAGAATAATAGAAATAAACTTAGTAGTGTTAAATATATGAGTAAGCAAGAATTTATTCGTAAGTTTTTCTTTGATTATGATAAGAGGACTATATATGAATTATGTAGAAAGTATGATTATTCTTATGATGCTGCTTTAATGTATTTAGAAAATATTAACTATATAGATAATAAGAAATATAATAATGAGAAACTTGATAAGTTAGTTAGTATTAAGAATTATTTAGATAGTAATAATCTACTTATATATGATAAATTATTTAGAGAGTATTTAAAAAGTAATGAAGTAGTATTTGATTCTATTGATTTAACTAAGGCAGATAATATTATGATTAATGAGTTAAAGAATATTACTTCTGTTACTATAAAAGAAAAAGAATACAATAAATATACTCCAACAATAATAGAGTTTAAAACAATGGATGAAGAAGTAGAATATGTAGCTATTAAGATATGTGAATTAATTGATAGTGGTATTGATATATCTAATATAAAGATATCTGGTATTAATAATGATTATGATAATTCTATTAAGAGAATATTTGATATGTATAATTTAAAAATAGGTAAGAGTATTAACTTATATTCTACTAATACTGTTAGAATGTTTATAGAAAACTTTAATAGTGATATTAATAAGACTATTGAATTACTAAAGAGTAATAAGTGTGATAGAGACACTATTGATAGACTAATAGATATCGTAAATAGTTATAACTTTGTTGATGATTATAATTTAGTTAAAGATATGATTATTAGTGAGTTAAAAAGTATTATAAAAGAGATTCATTATGATAACGAGATAGAAATAATAGATATTATGAATAATAATATAAAAGATGAGTATGTATTCTATTTAAACTACAATCAAGAATATATTCCTAAAATACATATTGATGACTATTATATAACAGATGATATAAGAGATTTAACTAGATTAGAGAAAATAGAAATACTAAATAAAAAAGAGAGAATTAATATAAAAAGAGCTTTAGAAAGTATTAAGAATTTAACAATAACATATAAACTTAAAAGCCCATTCGCTTCTTTTAATAAGTCTAATGTATTAGATATAGAATCTATAAAGGGTAGTTTACCTACTAAGTATAATTATTCTAATATTAGTAATAAGGTTAATTTAACAATAATGTTAGATGATTTAATTAAGTATGGTAATATAAATAGTAATTTATCTTTATATAATAAACATTATCATATTGACTATAATACTTATGACAATAAATATATTAGAATTAATACTAAAGATTTATATGAATATCTAGGTAATAAATTAAATCTATCTTATACAAGTATGAATGATTATTATAAATGTTCATTTAAGTATTATTTAAAGTATATACTAAAAATTAATATTAATAAAGAGATTATTACTAGGTATATTGGTTCTATATTTCATTATGTATTAGAACGAGGATTAGATAGTGATATAGATATTAATGAGACTATAACGAAGTATTTAAATGATAATAGTATAGAATTAAGTGATAAAGAGTTATTCTTTTTAGATAAGTTAAAGGAAGAATTACCTTTTATAATAGAGATTATTAGAAAACAAGATGATTTTATAAAACTAAAGAAAAGACTTTATGAAGAGCGTATTGAAATTAAATATCATAATAAGATAGATATTTCTTTTGTAGGTATAATAGATAAGATAATGTATGATAATGATATATATGCCTTAATAGATTATAAAACAGGCAATGATTCTATAGATATGTCACTTAATTATTATGGAATAAATATGCAGTTAGCTATATATTTATTACTCGCATCACATAGATTTGAAGGAGCAAAGTTTGCAGGATTCTATCTGCAACACATTTTAAATAAAGTAGGTAAGAGTGAAGATATATCTAAATTAGAGGCTAAATATAAACTTGTTGGATATAGTAATACAAAATATATAGGAGAGTTTGATAAAACATATAAAGATAGTAGTTTGATTAAATCTCTTAAAATAAAAAGTGATGATTTATATTATTCTACTAGTAAGGTATTAAGTGATGATGAGGTTAACAATTTAATTATCCTTGCAAGCAATAAGGTAGAAGAGTGTATTGATGGAGTGGTTAATGCTAATTTTAATATAAATCCTAAAAATATAGCAGGTAAGAATATAGGTTGTGAGTTTTGTAATTATAAAGATATATGTTTTATGAAGAATAAGGATGTAGTTTATTTAGATAAGAAAGATAATTTTTTGACAACAAATTAATAAAATGGTAATATGATTTCAGGAGGGTTTATGAAAAGAAAATATGTTGAATTAAATACAAATAATATTGAAGAATATAGTGATAATACTAGAAATATATTATCTTATTATATAGCTATGAAGCAAGATAATATAAGGTATGTTAATTATTATAATACAAAATTAAATGGTGTTAATGAAGAGTTAAGTGTTGTATTAAAAGAAATAGATAAACTTATTAATGAGATAAATGAACTTAGTAAAAGAATATCATCTTTAGAAAAGGGAAAATCTCTAGTTGCTTATAATCATAATTTATTATTAGGTAATAAAGATAAAAATAGTATTAATAAGATTAATGATGCTAGATATTTTTATTTTGAGATTATAGATGAGTTAAATAGACTAATTAGTTATAGAGATGAATTAAGAGATAATCTTAAAGATAATAAAGATAGAAAAAATGTATTAGTGTCAGAAAGGAAAAAATATAATATAAAAGTGAATAGATGTGTAAGTAATGTAGATATTTGTAATTACAATATTAAAAAATGTCACAAAACATTAAACAGAATTGACAATATATATTTTTATAAAACTGATAAAGCGCTAGAATCATTCATTATGCCTAAGGTTAAAAAGATAAAATACTAAAGGAATGACAATATATGGTTAATGAAAAAACAGATTGTTTAATAACTAATATAATTAAAGAAAATATTCAAATAACTGAGGATATATATATACTTAATTTAGAAATAAAAAAAGTTACTGAAGAAATATCTGAAATTGATATAGAAATTTATATATATGAAAATACTTTAAATGATTTAATTAGATATGAGACTAGAAATGAATCTGATATTTTTAGAATTTATAACGAATATAAAATAATTGCTAATAGGAATGCTTTATTAGAAAATAAATTAAATGAATTAATAAAGAAAAGGTTATTCTTAATAAAGAATAAAAAAATACTTAAACAAAAACTAAAAATGAATAAGAAGCATATTCATATGTTAAAGAAAAGTAATAAAAGTGTTAATAGTATTATTTTACCAATAGAATTAAATGGTACAGAAAATGGTGAAGATAAAACTGTTAATCAAAAAATGCTAATTAAAACAAATAAAATAAAAAGGAATAAGTGAGTTGCTTATTCCTTTGTTACGCAGTATAGTAAATTAATATTGATAGTGCACATGCTACTATTGCAAGAATTATATACTTTAACATATATTTAAGCATTTATATCAACCTCAATTCATATTCTCCATAAAATCTATGATTCTTATCTATTCTATCATAGAATAATATTCCATCTAAGTGATCTATTTCATGTTGGAAAGCAATTGCTAATTCTTCACGAGCACGTATCTTTATTTTATTACCATTTATATCATATCCTTCGATGGTAACTCTAGCATGACGTTTTACATGACCATCAACATCGCGGTTTACACTTAAACATCCTTCTCCTGCTTCTGCTGCAATCATTTCACTTGAATAACTAATTATTTTAGGATTTACTACAACATATTCATCAAATTTACCATCATCTACTTCATGGACTATGACTATTATTCTTTCATTAATACCAAGTTGGGGAAAAGCTAGTCCCATTCCTGGACGCAAATCATATTTTTCTGCTAATTCTTCTATTTGACTATATGTTAGTTCATCAATTATTTGCTTAATAATTTTTTTATATTCATCACTTATAGGTAATGTTGCTTCTACACTTTTTTTTCTAAGTGATTTTTCTTTTTCATCCAAGATATTTAGTTTTTTAAACATAATATCACCTGCCAGGCTATATTATAGCACATTTCCCTGAAAAATAAAAATCATTTTGTTTCGATAAATGTGTAAATAAAATGTAAAAAATATGCTTTTATATCAATTAGGTATTGTGAATTATAGATACATACTATATAATTTAATTGTAGGAAGGTGTGTATATGAAAAAATATTTTAAATTAATTTTATTCCCAGTATTGTTATTTGCTTTTATTGGAATAGTTGGAGCGAAAAGTTTTGAAATATCTTCAGAAGAAGAATTTAGTAATGCATTTAAAGAAAGTGGTACTTATAAATTAACTGCTGATTTAAAAGATACTTCAACTGTAACAATATCAAGTGGAGTTGAAGTAGTTCTTGATTTAAATGGTCATTCAATCGAAGCAGGATTAAGGCAGGCTGAAAGACATTATTATGCAATTGATAATTATGGAAAATTTACTTTAAAAGATTCTATAGGTGGAGGCTATATAAGCGCAAGAGGAATTGAAAACTTAACTGGTGGTAATATGACTATATTATCTGGTGAGATTATTGCGATAGATTCTAATGGTGGAGCAGCAATTTGGAATGACGATAATCTTAAAATTAGTGGCGGAAAATTAAAAACAACTCACGTAGGGTCACCAAAAGATACGTACGGTGCAGGATGTTTAAATAATGGTGGAACTGCTGTTATTGATGGTGGAACTTTTGAAAGTGTAAATAGAAGAACATATGCAATTATTTCATCTGGCAATATTACATTAAATAACAATCCAATCGTTACAGGTGCACATGGAGGTCTGACAATAGACTCTGGAACTGCAGTTGTTAATGGTGGAAAATATACTTCTACTGAATACTATGGTTTATATGTTTCTAATGATGCAAGAGGAGTTGATCCGGAAAAAGCGGCTGTTACTGTTAATGGCGGTACATTTACTGGTAAAAGTTATTCTGTATGGATTGGAAGTG
>CADCIZ010000011.1 GCA_902801685.1 uncultured Erysipelotrichaceae bacterium
ATCAACTGAAGTTGGGAATGTACCTGTATCTAATAAATATCCAGCAATTGCAAGTTCAATTGATCTACCATATGCATCAATGCTTCTTTTATCTGCTGCTAGCTTTGCTTTCCTAATTATGTTCATTACCAGTGGGGTAACAATAAGAGCAAGTATAGCCATAATTACTAATACTGCAATCAATTCAATCAAAGTGAATCCTCTCTTTTTTAACTTTGTCATATATATAACCTCTCTTTCTAATAAGGTATCTTTGTTCCTTACCTTATGAATATAGTATACTATATATATATATTGCAAGCCTTTTTTTAAAATTTTACACATGATTTACAGTTTATATAAAAAGAAAAAGTAGAATTAACTACTCTAATACTGCTTTTATTCTTCTAACACCTGCACTACTAGCTTCTTCTTTTTTTATTTTAAAGTGTCCTAGTTCTTTAGTGTTTTTAACATGAGGTCCTCCACATATTTCCATAGATACATCTCCAATTTTATATACATTAACAATATCTGGATATTTATCTATAAATTCATGTTCTGCGCCTATCTCTACTGCTTTTTGTTTGGGCATTTCTTCTTTTGTAACAACAAGTTCTTCATTAATCCATTTATTAACTAGATTTTCAACTTGTTCTTTTTCTTCCGTAGTTAACTTATGATCACATGAAAAATCAAAACGCATTCTTTCAGCTGTAATATTAGAACCTTTTTGATGACAATCAGGTGATACTACAACTTTTAAAGCAGCATTTAGAAGGTGTGTTGCGGTATGATATTTAGTTTCAACCTCACCACTTGATGCAAGACCACCTTTAAACTTTCCTGCAGATGCTGTTCTTGATAATTCTTGATGTTTTTTAAATCTTTCTTTAAATCCTTCTACATCAACTTCTAAATTATTATCTTTAGCAAGTTCTTCCGTTAATTCAATTGGAAATCCATAAGTATCATATAATCTAAATGCAACTGTTGCATCAATCATATTACCTTCTAAATTTCTTGTTGCCTTTTCAAACTCTCTTAATCCTTTTTCTAATGTACGATTAAATTTAACTTTCTCATCACGAAGAACTGTAAGTACAACATCTTTATTCTCTTCTAATTCCTTATAATACTTCTTATACTCATCGATGATTGCAAGAGCAATAACGCTTTCAAAGTCACTATTAATATCTATTTCAAGTTTTTTAGCATGTCTAATTGCTCTTCTTATTAATCTTCTTAATATATATCCTTGATCAGTATTACTTGGTTTTATTGATGCATAATCTGCTGAAATAAACACAGCAGTACGCATATGATCAGCAATAATACGCATGCTTTTCTCATTACCAACATAGTTTTTATTAGATACATCTTCTATCTTTTTAATAATATTAGTCCAAATACTAGATTTATAGTTATCATCAACACCTTCTAATACTGCTTGGACTCTCTCAAGTCCCATACCTGTATCAACATTTTTACGAGGTAGTTGTGAAAATGTATTATCAGGATTATGCATATATTCCATAAATACGTTATTCCAAATTTCAACCCAGTTATCATCTTCTGGATTAAATACTTTAGGCACATCTCCATCAGTTCTATAATAGAATATTTCAGTATCAGGTCCGCAAGGTCCAGTTAATTCCATATTAGGCCACCAGTTATTAGACTCATCCATATAAGCAATATGATCCTTACTTATACCAAGACTCTCCCAAAGTTTAGCAGAATACTTATCTGCATCAACTAAATCATTTCCTCTAAACACAGTAACTGCAAGTCTATCTGGATTAATTTTTAAAACATCTGTTAAAAATTCATAACTCCATGTAATACTTTCTTTCTTAAAGTAATCACCTAAACTCCAATTACCAAGCATCTCAAAAAATGTATGATGTGTTTTATCTCCTACTTCATCTAAGTCATTAGTACGAATACATTTTTGATAATCACAAAGCCTTGTACCAAGAGGATGCTTTTCACCTTTTAAATAAGGAATTAATGGTTGCATTCCTGCAGTATTAAATAATACTGATGGATCATTTTCTGGCACTACTGGACTTGATGGGATTTGTACATGTCCTTTACTTACAAAGAAATCTATATATAAATCTCTTAATTTTACAACTTTACTCACTTTATCACCTTCATTAAATCATTAATCTTTTTATTTAAATCTTCTATACTACCATCATTGATAATTTCATAATCAAAAGAATCATAGTCATCTAAATCAACCTCAGTTGAATGTTTTTTCTCATCATCCGTAAGTCCACTATCAAAATTAGGTCTTACAACTTTGATTGCAACAACATTATCAAAATTCTCTTTAACACTATCTATTTCTACTTTAAATCTTGCATCTGATATCGTAATTACGTCAAAGTAATGTCTGTAAACCATTATATCACCAATCATTCTTTTTACAAAGAATAATGGATCTATTTTCTTTCTTATAACTTCACTACCCAATTCTTGTAATAATTCTCTTGGTTTATCAGTATCATCACCATCCCAATTAGATATCTTTTTAGCATACTCTTTTATATAAGATGAAAACTGTAAATTAATACTTTTAATACCTTTTTCACTATAATATTTTCTAATCATACTACACACTGTATCTTTACCTTGTCTAGCTTTACCACCTATTATAAATATTTTCATTCTTCCTCCATAATTTCTTCATTATTACTAAATATATGTAATTTAGAATCAACAAACTCTACTATTACTTTACCAACACTAATTATAGGTGTAGATAAAAGCATACCAACTATACCAAAGAAATGGCCAAATACAAGTAATCCTACAATGATTGTAACAGGATGTAGTTTAGTAGTTTTACTCATCACTATTGGAGATAGTATGTTACCTTCTAATGTTTGAATTACAATAATTGATAAAGTTACTCCAATACCTACTCCCATTCCTTGAGAGAATGCAACTATAATAGCTGGTGCACCTCCGATATAAGGTCCAGCATAAGGAATAACATTCATTAAAGCACAAAATAATGCGAATAATAATGGAGACTTTAAACCTATAAGCGCAAAAGCAATAGAACATGCGACAAATATGATAGTTGCATCAAATAGCGCACCATTTACATATCCTCTAAGTGCTTTTGTAATTTTGGTTGCTAATGCTTTAGTTGATTCTTGAAACTTCTTTGGTACAAATATCATTAAAGAATCTCCTACATTATTAAATCCAAGAAGTAAGAAGAAACCAATTAACATGCCAAGCAAGAATGTGCCTGCACCTGCTATAAACCCTCTTACTATACCAACTATATGATTAGGTAAATCATTATAAATTCCGTTAGCGTAACTATTTGTAATAGATAATAATTTATCTTTTAAATCACTTGCATTAATCGCATCAATATTATTAAAGTGTCCTAGAATCTTATCAATTATCGATTCAATATTAGTTATTATTTTAGGAACTAACTGTGAAAGATCTGATATCTGATTATAAGCAAGAGGAATAATACTATTAAGTATTAAATAGATAATCGCAATTAAAACTACATAGGATAATGATACTCCAATTATCCTTCTAATACCTTTTTTCTGCATGTAATTAACAACCGGATTTAAAAGCCAAGCTATAACTATACCAATAAACAAAGGTGTTAATATGGATAATATATTTAATATTATCTTAAATACACTTAACTCTTTAAATACTCTAAGACAAATATATACTGCAAGAACAATAATAAGTACCAAAAACACATTAAGTATTTTTTTACTTATCTTTAGTATATCATTTAAATCTTTATAATTAACTTTCCTCTTATTCATAATATTATCTTTAATATCTTTTAACTTTTGCATAAGCCCTCCTTATACTCTTTTTATTTTAAAACTTTTTGTTTATTCTTTTTATTATTTTTACTATAAACATAGTTAAGTATTTCCGGTATTTCTTTAGATGTTATAACTCCAACTTGATAATTATCTAATTTACCTTCATTATACATCTCTAATCTAATATTTTCTAAATGGTATTCTTTATTTATTGTACAGGTTGCTGAAATATGCTTATTATAAGCAGACATTCTTTCTCCTTTTTTATACCACCAATCCCATGGCTTATTAATAAAATGATTTATATGAGCAGTAATATTATCAGTATCAATACCATAGTAAACATCAAAGTCATCATAATAACCATACTCAAATTTTTTATAATATCCTTTCTTTCTGAATAGTCCAACTTGATTATCATCATATACACATACACATAAATCTTTAGTATTTATTAATTCATTCTGAACTAAACCTATTTTATTATCACTTATACTGTTATATTTATCTATCAACTTATTAATCTTATTTAAAATACTCTCTTTATTTTTCATAACAAAACTCCTGAATATATCTCTTTAAAAAATCTTAATTAATTACTTAATATCCGCATTCTTCATATCCAATATAAACTTATCAAAATCAGATTCAAAAACTTTATCTTGAACAACTCTATATTTTTCAAATTCTGATAGTGCAAAACTTTCTGCAATCTTATGTGTTACTTTACCAGGGTTATTAAGCACTTCTCTTCCATTAAATTCTAAAAAAACATCTAATCTTTTCTTCCAATCATCCATTGTCATTGGTATATGCCTTTCCGCTTGGTCTTCAGCATAGTCTAAATACATTGTAACAATTCTTTCTAAAGATTTTAACTCTTCTTTTGTTAAATAATTTTTAGCAATCACAACATCAGATGCCATTATTTTACCATTAGGAGAGTTTTTCCAGTTTGTAAGTCCCATGTTTTCTTTTTTATGATTCGCTCTTTTGACTATAACCTCAGCTGCAGTGTTTCCGTGAGTTGCATAATGCATTTTATTTTGAACTGTTTTAAAGAATTCTTTTGTAATAGGTGAAGATACATTATAATCTAAGCTGGTTGCATATATATCAGTAATTTTCTGATAAAAATTTCTTTCACTAATACGTATTTCCCTTATTTCTTGTAATAAATCATCAAAATAATTTTCGTTTAGAAAAGCACCATTTTTTAATCTTTCTTTATCTAAAGCATATCCTTTAATAGTATAATTTTTTAAAACATTAATTGCCCACAATCTAAAATCAATTGCTCTTTTACTATTAACTTTAAATCCAACTGCAATAATAGCATCCAAATTATAATATTTAGTTTTATAATTTTTACCATCTCGAGCAGTATGTAAGAAATCCTTACATACTGAATTTTTATCTAATTCATTATTTAAAATATTATTAAGGTGCATAGTAATATTATTTCTTGTAGTTTCAAAAAGTTCAGCAATTAATTTTTGACTTAACCATACTGATTTATCATCAACTATTGCCTCAATAGATTTTTCTTTTTTCTGTTTAGTAAATATTAAAAATTCTGCTGTCGAATTTCTTATTTGTAATGTTTGCATGAAAACCTCCTGATTACATATAAATATATGACTATTTTGCTACACTATCTATTTCTTGTAATTCAAATCTATACTTTTGTTCTACATTTGGATATTTCTTATGATCTACTTCACTTAGAAACATATCAAGTGGTCTAATCCAAAGACTATAATCACCATATAATCTTCTATAAACAACATACTTTTCCTTTGTTTCAGAGTGATTTGCAACATCAACAACTAAATAACAGTCGCCTTTAAAGTGTTTATAAACTCTATTTATCTCAATTTCTCTCATAACTCCTCCTCAATATCAATATGTAATTCGATATCTTCTTTAGTTGGTAATTCTTTTAATAAATCAGTAGATAGTTTATCAAATATCTTATATTCACTTACACCAACTGGTTTATTTATATATTTAAGAGTATAATCAACTATTTTATCACTTTTATCTTGACATAATATAATACCAATAGATGGATTATCATTACCATCTTTAACCTCTTCATCAAGTGCAGTAAGATAAAAAGCCATCTTACTTGCAAATTCTGGCTTAAATTCTACGACTTTAAACTCTACTGCTATATAACACTTTAATTTCACATGATAAAAAAGTAAATCAATATAAAAGTCATGATTATCAACAGTAATTTTATACTAGTTACCAACAAACGAAAAGCCAGTGCCCAATTCTAATAAAACATTCTTAAGTCTATCTAACATTTTATTTTCTAATTCTTTTTCTTTATAATCATTATTTAATTCAATCAAATCAAATACATATGAATCTTTCATTAGGTTGTCCGCTAAATCGCTATTTTGTTTTAAAGTAATTTCAAAATTATTATGTTTAATACTCTTTACTTGCCTTGTATATAGATCCGTATCTATTTGATATATCAGAATACTTTTTGACCATCCCTCTATAATACACCTTTCCATATACCATTTACGAATTTTAAAATCTTTTACCTTTTCAATAAGTTTTAGGTTATGTTTCCATGGTATTTTTGCACCTAGGTGCAAAAATTCATCTTTATCCTTATATTCTTCATAAAAAGCCTTCATATAATTTAAATTTCTTGCAGAAAAACCTTTTAAACTAGGAAAGGAAATTTTTAATTCTAAAGCAAGAGTATCTACAAACTTATTTCCCCATTTAAAATTATCAGATATAGTTTTACCAATGTTATAATATAAATGAATTAATTTTGCATTAGCATCAGCCATTATATCTAATTGAGTCTTACTAACCATATTTTTAATATTATCTGTTATCTCTTTAATTGAATTATCTAGCATATTACCTCCAAGAAATTTACTGTATTTAATAGAAAAACGACTTACACACTCATTAAGTCTTTTTCTTTTTCTTTAAACTTTTCATCAACTATTTTGTTATATTTATTGATTAGCTCTTGTACATCATCTTGACCTGCTTTGATTTCATCTTCAGGAAGTTCTAACTTTTTAATATCATTATTCGCATCTTGACGAATATTTCTTAAAGCAATACGACAATCCTCTGCACATCCTTTTGCTTGTTTTACATACTCACGGCGAGTTTCTTCTGTAAGTGCAGGAATATTAAGAATAATAACCTCACCATTATTATTTGGAGTAAGACCTATATTTGCTTCATATATTCCTTTTTCAATTGCTTGTAAACTACTTTTATCAAATGGTTTAATATGCATACTTCTTGCTTCTGGTACTGATATAGTTGCAAGTTGTTTTAAAGGTGTAGGCGCACCATAATAATTAACCATAACTGAATCTAATATTGCAGGATTAGCTCTACCTGCTCTAATATTATTAAATCTTTTTTCTAATGCCTCGATTGATTTATCCATTTCTAACTCTACATTCATTAATATTTCATCCATATTTATTCTCCTATTCCATCTATACAATTATCAATTATAAACTTTTTTAACTCTTTATTATCATTAGTTTCATAATACTTAATCAAATAAGTAAAATACTGCCCAATTAACTCAACAGGAACATTAATAATACCAAGTCCATTTTTAATAAATTCCTTATTAGCTACTAAATTAGCAACTCTCTTATTACCATCTTGAAACATTTGACTTCTCTGTATCCAGCAAAACAGATTAATTGCCATATCTTGCTTATCACTATTTTTTAGAATTTCTTCAAGTTCAGATTCATAATCACATTCACAAGGTAATTTTGGTCTCCAAGATGTACCAGTGATACCTACTCCATGTTCTCTATAATCTCCAAGTGGATAAACATTCTGTCCTTTACATATTTCAAAATGAATTTTCTTTATATAATCAATTGTCAACTTATCATCTATAGTATTTATAACATACTCCCATGCATCCTTTAAACCTTTAAGTTTAAGCATATTATCTACCGATATATGTCCATTATTAACATTGTTATAAAAATCTACCGTATCAGCAAATGTAACTGCAATACCTTCAAGATTCGCACTTTTATAAATATTATCTATTATTTTTCTTTTCGCAAAAAATATATTATCTTCTTTAGTCATATTATATAACTGTTTCATAAACCACCTAATATTGTATTCCCCATATTACATTATGCTTAGCATCACTACCACAACATACACATTTACCTGTAATTAATTTATCTTCAGTAATACATCTAGATTTACAACCACGAATCTCTTTAATCTTCTCTTCACATTCCTTTTTACCACACCAATCTGCTTTAATAAATCCAGGTTGTTTATTAAGTATTTCCTCCATCTCAGTTAAGTTAGTTGCAGTAAATGTTAATTCATCACGTCTTTTTAAAGCTCGCTCATACATATCTTTTTGAATAGTATCAAGCAACTCTTTAGTGTAACTTACATAATCAATATTACTATCTACTACTATCTTTTCTCTTGTATCACGACGTGCAAAAGTTACTTTATTTTCCTTTAAATCACGCGCACCAATCTCAATCCTTACTGGTATCCCATTAACTTCAGCTTCGGCAAACTTGAATCCAGGTGATTTATCTGTTTTATCTATATAAGTAGTAATACCATTATTATTAAGTTCATCTTTTACTTTTTCGCATAAACTATCTACTTCATCACTGTTTCCAATTGGAATAATTACAACTTGTTTTGGAGCGATTTTTGGAGGTAATACAAGTCCATAGTCATCGCTATGTACCATAATTAATCCACCAATCATTCTAGTAGTAGTCCCCCAAGATGTTTGATAAGCATATTCTAATTTATTATCTTTATTAGAAAACTTAACATCATATGCTTTTGAAAACTTCTGCCCAAAGTAATGAGAAGTTCCTGCTTGCAGTGCAACACCATTATACATTAATGCTTCATTAGTTATAGTATACTCTGCACCTGCAAATTTTTCTTTTTCTGTTTTTAATCCAGAAATAGAAGGTATTGCAAGTATTTCATGGAAGAACCATTTATATACCTCAGCCATTTTTCTCGTTTCTTCTTCTGCTTCAATACTTGTTGCATGCATAGTATGACCTTCTTGCCATAAAAATTCACGACTTCTTAAAAATGGTCTTGTTTCACGCTCCCATCTTAATACATTACACCATTGATTATAAAGCATAGGTAAATCACGATAAGATGTAATATGAGTTTTATAGTAATCACAGAATAATGTTTCTGAAGTTGGTCTAATACATAATCTTTCTTCTAATTTTTTAGAACCACCTTGTGTTACCCAAGCAACCTCAGGAGCAAATCCTTCTACTAATTCTGATTCTTTTTTTAGTAAATTTTCTGGAATTAATAGCGGCATAGAAACATTGGTGTGTCCTAACTCCTTAAATTTCTTATCTAATATATCTTGCATCTTCTCCCAAATAGCATACCCGTTAGGTTCAATTGCCATACATCCTTTAACAGATGTATAATCACAAAGATGTGCAGATCTAACTACATCAGTATACCATTTAGCAAAATCTTCATCTCTTTTTGTAATACTTTTATTTTGAGCATTCATAAATACCTCCTCAAGCTATATTGATTATATAATAAATAGTAAAAAATGTAAATTGTTTTAAAGAAAAAAGAAGCGATTGCTTCTAACTAAAAATGAATAATTAAACAACTACTACTCTTCTGCTAAACGCGCAATAGTATCAAAGAAACCAACTACTCCTTTATTAACTAAAGTACTTACTCCATTTGAAATACTATAACCAGCATTAGATAACTTATTACTATAGTTTTTAGTTGTTGTAGTTGTATATTTAGTAAGATCTACTTTCTTGCCAGATTTAACATCATTTTCAAACTCTTTAATCTTTTCTTTAGTAAGACTCATTTTCTTATAATTTTGAAAATCCATATATCCAGATTTTTGTGATGTATAAATTGTAATATAGGCAATAAATAAAAATATAAATATTACTTTAAATACTTGATTTTTCTTTTTATTACTCATTTATATACTCTCCTATAATTTCTACAAGTACATCTATTGTATTAGTAACCTCTTCTAAATTATTTTTATCTCCTCCTAATTCAATTAAAATAATGTTATCTTTTAAATCTTGATTATATACTCCATTTACTCCGTATCCTTCTTTTTGTAATACTCCTCTAGATAGCGTAGGATATTTAGATGTTATTCTATCATTAATGCTACTTGCAACAGCTAGATTAGATTCATATGTATCATATTCTTTACCTATTACAAACATTACTTTGGCATAGTTTTTAGAATCTATTGTTGTAGTAGATACATCTTTAGGTGTAGAATCTCTATGCAGGTCAATAAATAATTTTACAGTAGAATATTTATCTAATGCAGGCTTTAAATAAAACCTACTTGCTTGATAAGACTTACTATAATCAAGTTTATTATTATCTAAATAAGCAGTTATATCATCTTCCATAACTATTGTTTTAATACCCTTATTATTAAGCTTTTCTTGCATAATATGACTAGCCAAAAACACATTAGGTTGAACATTATAATCTTCCATATACTCTTTACTATATTCTTCTTTTTGATGAGAATTATATATATAAATAAGAGCATCATCACTTACTTTTTCATTTTTTTCTTCATTCTTATCTTTGCTAACTACAACACTTTCTTCTTTTACATCATCTTTATTCTTACTACCACTAGGAATTTCTTCTTTATAAACTGCTCTATTTACTAACATATTACTTGGAGTATTAATTATATTTTCTTTAGCATAATCATAAAATTTACTAAATATATTTTCATCCTTTTTATCATAACTATACTTTCTATCTAAAAACATAGAACTAATCACTAAATCTTTATGACGAGCAAACAAATTAGTAATAAACTTAAATATAAATATAGTAATTATTATTAATAATATCGCTTTAAATAGAGCCATCTTTTTTACTCTTCTTTTTGGTTTAAATCGTTGCATATCATCACCATTTATAATATAATACAAATAAAATTAATATTTTGTCATTTAATGGAGGCTACATGAATATTAAAAAATATCTAAAAACATTTAAAACTGGTACTAAAACTATGTTTAAAGAATTCTTTAATAAGGAAACTAATAAAAGACAAAGAGCAAACATGTGGACATTTCAAAGATTGATTATTCCAATAGTTACTTTAATTACATCATTAATTGGATTAATTAATGGAATAATACCTTTACTAATTCTTTCTAGCGCGCTTATTGGTTACGGTGGACTTACTGATTATTTTGATGGGAAGGCAGCTAGAAAATATGGCGCAACAAGTGAGTATGGGAAATTACTTGATCAAGTATGTGATAAATTCTTTGCCGGAATGATTAGTATTTCTATTTCTATTATTAATCCAATATATATTCCAATAATTTTATTTGAACTTGGTATTGCAGGGGTAAATATGTTTTACAAGCATAAATATCCAACTATTAATGATAAAAGTTCTCTAATAGGTAGAATCAAGCAATGGCCATTATTCTTAAGTTTATTTTTAGGTTTTTTATCACCAATAAATCAAACTCTAAATATAATTACTACAATAACAGTATTAATAACTACAATGCTTCAAGCAGCAACACTAACAGAATATACAATATCAAAGTATAAACAAGCAAGTATTATTGATAATAGTAAAAAAGAAGTAATAAATATTCCTGAAGAAAAAAATAAAACTAATTCAAAAACAAAAATAATCACTTATAAAAAAACATTAACTAATAAGAAATATAAAGTTAAAGTAAAGAAAAAAGATTACTAATCTTGGGTAATCTTTTCTAATGCCTCAGAAAAACTATTTACATGGTGTAAGAATTTATTATTATTACTTTCTATTACATATGAATTATATTTAGCAAGTGATATATCATTATCATTTTTGCATACTGTATATACTTTATTATCACTTAAGTTATAATAATTAAGCAAATAATCTAATGTTTTTGCTTTTGATACTTTGCTACTTGTAATATTAATAAAGTTATTAGATACATAAGTATTTAGTCCATGAAACTTCTCATTTAAAGCTTCTTCTATCTTTTGCGCAACTACTCTATTACTATACTTGGCAACTATTTTATTAGCTGATCTAAAGTAATCACTAACAAAACCTGTTGATACATCTATTTTAACATAGTCAATATATTTACTAGATTCAAGTGCATTATAAATAGGTCTTACATACTCTTTATCTATATCAACTCTATATATTACATTTAAAAACTGATCAAATATAGTCGCACCATCATTACATATATAATAACTACACTTTAACTCTTTATTATTAAGAATGCTATTAACATTACTAATATTCTTACCAGTATCTATTATAAACATGTTTCCATCATCTACAAATTTATTTACTAACTCTATATTCTTATCTAATTCATTTACAAAAACTATATCACTAAAAGAACTAACCAATATCTTCATAACTAACCTACCCAACTATTATATTACTAATAAAATCTAATAAATTATTAAATGTATCACTGATTAAATACATTATATTTTTAAATTTAGTACTTTTTGCATTACTATTATCTATTATAATTAATTTAGTATTATCATATTCTTTAATACTAATCTTACTATTATACCTTTTATATTTAAGTAAATAATCAGTATCTATATCTGATGTTACATAAAAATATATAACACCTTTAGATAAATAAATAGAATCTTTAAATACATATTTATAATGCTTCATAATCTGTTCATAATCACAAATAATATAATTAATACTATCCTTTTTAAAATACTTATGTAATTTCTTTATATTAATACTTTTACCATTAGATTCTAACTTTCGCCTTTTCTTTTGAAATATACTAATTCTTTCACTCTTACTTATTTCATAAGCATTAACCTTTTTATTCTTTTTTAATACATTAATCAGTTTATCATCTATGCCTAGTGCAAGAACATTACCTTCCATCTTTTTTATTTCATCGAATAAATATTTAAACATGCAAATCACCTACTATATCATTGATTATATAACTTGTAATTAGTAATCCAGCAGTAGCAGGCACAAAGGAGTTAGACGGAATTGTTTTAATACCTTTTTTTATCGATATTTCCTTACTGCATACAACAGTTAGCCTCTTAATCCCCATCTTTCTACAATTACTTCTTATTAACTTAGCAAGTGGATCATAACTTGTTTTATATATATCTGTAACTTGAAGTAGCGATGGATTCATTTTATTACCTGTACCCATGGATGAAATTAATTTAATACCTAGTTTATTACATACTCTAATAATACTTAACTTAGTCTTAACTGTATCGCATGCATCAACTACATAATCATAATCAGTAATAATAGAATCTATATTACTATCATCAACAAAAGTATTTATAGCATTAACAATACAATCAGGATTAATAGATTTAATTCTTTTTTCTAATACTTCTACTTTAGATAAACCAATATTATCGTGTGTAGTCATAAGCTGTCTATTTAAATTAGTTATATCTATTACATCATTATCAATAATAGTAATATTTGAAATACCACTTCTAACAAGCGATTCAACTGTATAACTACCTACTCCACCTACACCAATTACTAATACTTTCTTACTTTTAATATCATTTATTTTATCTCCAACTAATAATTCAAATCTTTCAAACATATTATCACTCGTATAAATTGTATCATAAATAGATGAAATTACCAAGATGCGTATGTAATAAAAAATACGATTTCTCGTATTTTAATCCTATTATTTTTGCATTAATTTATCTATTTACAATATGTTTAGTTCAAAAAATCATATTATCTGCACAATTTTCTAATCAAAACTTGCTTCAAGTATTATATCGTTGGTAATAGGTTTTGATAAATCAAATAAATTACCATTTATAGTCCATCCAGAAAATGATATATCACTTTTAGGATTATTTATTATATCTACTCTACTTCCTTCTTTTACATTAACTTCATTTTTATTATTACCATTTTTAAATATTACGGTATATATATTATCATTATATTGTTCTTCTTTATAATTTTTAAATATACCTATTTTTTTATCTTTAGCGATATTTTCTGCTTTATATAATTTATCTAAATATGTTAATTTAGTATATACATACTGTACTTTAGCATAACCTTTTTCTAATAATAGTTTTTGTAATAAATCATTATCTACATATACCCAGACTAAGTGTCTATCATATTTATCAGTATGTGTACTAGTCTTTTCATAACTAATATAAATATTATCTGTACTCATTAATTTATTACAAGTAAAACTACTAGCTTCTACTCCATATTCTTCAGGATTATCTTTAACTTCTGGTGTATTAATACCTAAAAATCTATAAGTATATATATTTCCATATTCATTAAATCTAGCGGTATCACCATCAATACATTCTACAAGACTAACTTTAGTTTTCTTAGTAGTACTAGAATCATTAGTTAAACTATCATTTACATTATTTATAAACTTAGTAAAATCAATATGATATACACTAGATATAACTGCAACTAATAATATAGCAAGAAAACCAAATATTACTTTAAAAGAACTTGAAAATTTCATTTTTTTCTATTTAAGTAGCAATATACAGTATTTTTAAGAAGCATTGTTACTGTCATAGGGCCAACTCCTCCTGGAGTCTTTGTAATTAATGATGCTTTTTTAGACACATTATCAAAGTCTACATCACCACTAATTTTACCAGTCTCATAATTAATTCCAACATCTATTACTACCGCTCCATCTTTAACCATATCGGATGTAATAATATTATTAATTCCTACCGCAGTTACAAGTATATCTGCATGCCTTGTAACATAGCCTAAATCTTTTGTTTTAGAATGACATACAGTTACAGTTGCATCTTCATTTAAGAATAATTGAATTAAAGGCCTACACGTTAATTTTCCACGACCAACTAAGACAACATGTTTTCCACTTATTTCCACATTACTCCTTTTAAGAAGTTCAATTACGGCTGCAGCAGTACAAGGTACAAGTGTTTTTCTACCACTTACAAGTCTTCCTGTATTAATATCAGTAAGTCCATCAACATCCTTACTATTAATAATAGTATTAACTAATCTTTTTTCATTGTAACCATCTGGTAGTGGTAACTGAATTATTACACCATTTACATATTCATCATTATTTAACTCTTTAATCTTATTAATAATTGATAATTCTGATTCACCTTCTTCAAATTTAAAGTGGCGAAAATAAATACCTACCTCATCACATGCTTTTTCTTTCATTTTTACATAAGTATTACTAGCCTCATTATCCCCTACTTGAATAACCGCAATAGAAGGTTTTAACATCTCATACTTAATACTTTGCTTAAGTTCAGATCTAATCTCTTCACTAATCTTTTTTCCATCAATTACATTATCCATTTATATCCTCCTTATAAATAGGAAACTTACTAGTAAGCATTAAAACTTCTTCTTTTAATTTTTCTAATAAATTACTATCTTCCCTATTCTTTAAACATTGTACCATAATTTTAGATATAATTTCAAATTCACCTTCTTTAAACCCTCTTGTTGTCATTGCAGCTGCTCCAATACGAATACCACTTGCAATATTCATACTGTTTTTTTCTCCCGGAATAGTATTTTTATTTACAGTAATATTAATCCTATCTAATACTTCTTCGGCTTCTTTCCCCGTAAGTCCTATACTAGTTACATCAAGAAGAAGTAAATGATTATCACTACCATTTGATATAACTTTAATACCACTATCCTTAAATACTTTAACCATTACTTGTACGTTCGCAAGCACTTGCCTCATATAATCTTTAAAACTATCTTGCATAGCTTCATAGAAACACTCTGCTTTAGCAGCTATTACATGCATCAATGGTCCACCTTGAATACCTGGGAAAATAGTCTTATTAATTTTCTTAATAATACCTTCATTATTAGTTAAAATTAATCCACCACGAGGTCCACGAAGTGTCTTATGAGTAGTTGATGTAACTACATCCGCATAAGGTATAGGTGACATATGTAGATTAGCCGCAACTAATCCAGCAATATGCGCCATATCAACCATTAAGTATGCACCGACTTTATCAGCAATTTCACGGAAACGTTTAAAATCTAATTCTTTCGAATATGCAGATGCACCTGCAATAATCATTTTAGGCATGCATTTTAGAGCAATCTCTTCTACCTTATCATAATCAATCAACCCAGTTTTACTATCAACTTTATAATCAACAATATTATAATCAATTCCACTAAAACTAACGGGAGAGCCATGTGTTAAGTGTCCTCCATCAGTAAGATTCATTCCAAGAACAGTATCTCCTGGATTTAACAAAGCACGATACACAGCCATATTCGCAGATGATCCACTATGTGGCTGTACATTTGCATACTTCGAGCCAAATAATTTACATGCATAAGAGATTGCTAAAGACTCAACTGTATCAACATTAACGCATCCACCATAATATCTACGATTTGGATACCCTTCTGCATACTTATTAGTAAATATACTTCCTTGCAACCTCAATATATCTTCTGAAACATAATTTTCTGATGCAATCAACTCTACATTATCATTTTGCCTTTTAAACTCATTATCAAGAGCCTCTTTAATTCTAATATCCATTTAATCACTCCCACTTTCTTCTAACAATAAATCAAAATCTGATTTATATATTTTATCTTGCATTACTCTATACTTCTCAAATTCTGTTAATGCTTTGTCTCTTGCAATCTCATGTGATATTGTACCAGCATTTTTTAATAAATCTCTATTATCTAATAACAAATATTTATCTAATAAATTACTCCAATCTTCCATCGTCATAGGAATATTTCTTTTAGCTCTTGATTCAGCTAAATCTAAAAATGATGAGACAATTAATTCTAATCCCTCAATTTCCTCTTTTGATAAATAGTTCTTAGCAACTACAACATCAGTTTCTAAAATTTTTCCATTTGGAGAATTTCTCCAAGAAGTTAATCCCATATAATCTTTTCCTGCATCTGCTCGATTATATATTATTTCTGCTGCTGTGTTATGAGAAATAGCATAATGCATCTTATTTTGCACTTGTTTAAAGAACTTAATTGTAATTGGAGATTTTCTATCATAATCAATACTTGTTGCATATATATCTGTTATTTTCTGATAAAATCTTCTTTCTGAAAGTCTTATTTCCCTTATCTCAGCAAGTAAAGACTCAAAATAATCTTCATCAAAAAAAATGCCATTTTCCATTCTTTTTTTGTCAATTATATAACCCTTTTTAGAAAATTCTTTAAGAATATTTATACTCCATCTTCTAAATTGAATTGCCCTATCTGAATTCACCCTAAAGCCCACAGAAATAACCGCATCAAGATTGTAGTATTTTGTATTATATTTCTTATTATCACTAGCAGTTGTCAAATATTTTTTGACAACTGAATTCTCCTCTAATTCAAGAGTACTAAATATATTTTTTAAATGATAACTAACATCTTGTTTGCTAGTATTAAATAAATCTGCAATTGCTTTTTGAGTTAACCATAAATCTCCGTTCTCAAATCTTACCTCAATTCCTTTTTCTCCCTTTTGTCTTTCGAATATCAAAAACTCTGCACTGCTACTACGAACAATTAAATTATTAGTCAATTAAATCAACTCCTTTAACTACTCATTATTTTATTTTAAAACATATTCTAACCATTGATTAATAATTTTTTTGTATAGAATAATACTTAACATCTCATTATCTAATTCATCACGTATTTCTTTATTATGACAATTAACGTGCTTATTCAGATATCCTACATACTTGTATCTCGTATCATCCTTTTTCAAGCAATAATTTAATTATATTTGAAGCAAAATATATTTTCGAACTAATGCCAATATAATCTCTAATTTCTTTAGCAGACTTAGGCTCCTTACAATATTCCAATATTCTATTAATTTGTGTATAACCAGATAGATAAGAATTTCTAAAAATTAAACATTAACCATTCTGTTTTAAAGGCCATAAGTAATCCAATAATTACCATTATTATACCACCTATAAGATGGGAATACTTACTATACTTATTAGATATGCCTGTTACTTTAAAAGTAATCATAGCAATCGTAAATACTATAATATCATCTATCATAAAGAATAATAAATATAAGAAGAAATATAGTGCAGTTTCAATACCGCTAACGTTATTCATCGCAATTATATTAGTAAACATTACAGGAAGTCCAGCAGAACATGCAAGTTCTATTAAATTTACTGAGAAGGCTAAAAATATGATTCCAACAAAAGCAAAGATAAAACTTTTCTCAGATAATATTTTCTTTATCTTATCTACTATCTTTCTTCTTTTTTTTGCATCTGTTACACTACACCCTATATCTTTTTTTCTATCTTTATAATATGCTTTTAGATTGATTATTCCACCAACTAAAGCTACTAGTGCAATTATATATTTAAACCATGTCTGAATTAATGCTGATGCAACATGTAAATAAGCCAGCATAAACATTAAATAAACGAGTGCGGATGATAGAATAAATGTAAAACCTAAAATCCACATGCGTCTTCTATTTTTCATATTTATAAGCATTGTAATTAAAAATAGTAACACCCACATAGCACATGGATTAAATCCATCAACTAAACCTATTACGATTGAAATAATAGGAAGAGATGCTTTTTTTACATCAACTTTACCTATTATTGGAATATTCTTAATTGTCGATTTAGATGCAATATTCTTATTAATATTCTTACATTTTTTTACATCTTTACCTTTTATAATAGCATTAACGACATCACAGTAATCACTATCTTTATATTCTTTTATTAATTTTTCTATATCATCTTTAGTAACACTACTAAAGCCAATTATATAATCACTTCCAATAATAGTAATAGGTACATAACTTTCTTTAATACCAAATCCATCTCTTACTTGTTCTGTTACACTCATGCTATCATGTACTTCATATTCTTTAACTTTCAAATAATCATATTTCTTTTGTAATTTTTTTAAATATACCCTTTCTTCTTTACAATGTGGACATGTTGAACTATGAAATAAATATAAATTTACATCTTTCGCACTTATATAACTAATACTAAAAAACATTGTAAAAACAATCACTAAACTGTATATAAACTTCTTCACGTTAATCACTCAAAAACTTTCTAATCTCTTCTTTAGTGTGTTCTCCTTGTAATCTTTTATCTCCCTTAATATATACAGGTAAAACATCACTTACATTATACTTTTCAACCTCTTCATAATCTAGATCATAATCTAAATCAACTATATCAATATTCATATCACGAGCAATCTCATTAAATCTACTTTTCATAAGTATACAACTACTGCACCATACCGCACTAATTCTAATTACTTTCACCTTGATAACTCCTTTAATTTTCGAAAGCACTTATCAAAGCATTTAACAAAATATTCTAATTCTTCTTTAGTAGTAATATATGACAAACTTATTCTAATACTACTTGCTGCTTTTTCTTTAGAATTAGTTAGACTCATTACCGCCTTAGATACACTTGATACTGAACATGCAGACTGCGTTGATATATATATTTCATATTCTTCTAAAGCATGTTGCATAACTTCTGGTTTAATACCTACTACACTTAAATTAAGAATATTAGGAATACATTTATCATTACTATTAATATAAACTCCATCATATTTTTCAAGTTTATTTCTTAAATATTTATTTAACTCACTTACATAATCATATTTTTTATCTAAGTCTTCTAAAGCAAGTCTTAATGCCTTAGATAAAGACACAATTAGTTCAGTAGCTGGAGTTCCACTTCTAAAACTTGTAGTACTTTTACCACCATGAATTAAAGGTTTAATAGATACACTTTTTTTCTTTATTAAGCATCCACTACCAATAAATCCAAATATCTTATGTCCTGAAAAACTAGCTAAATCTATATCTTTTAAATCTACTTTAACTTTACCTATAGCTTGTGTTAAATCAGAATGAAAATATAAATACTTATATTCTTTTAAAAACTCACCTATTTCTTCTACAGGTTGTCTAACACCTATCTCACTATTTACACACCCAATACTAACTAATATTGTATCATCAGTAATTAAACTTTTTAAATTATCTATATCAACTAAACCATTATTATCAATCTTAACATAATCTACAATATAACCTAAATCAACTAAATAATTAATTGGTCCATATATTGATGAATGTTCAAAAGGCGTAGTTATAATATGCTTCTTATTTGGATGAGCCATACATGTACCTATGATTGCAGTATTATTAGACTCACTAGCTCCACTTGTATAAATAACCTCGCTAGTATCAACATTAAGTAATCTCGCAATCTGACTAGTTGATGCATCTATTAAATTCTTTGCATCAAGCCCTAATTTGTGCAATGAGTTAGGATTACCAAAATAGTTTGATGCTTTAATAAAGCTATCCATAACCTCATCACTTACTTTAGTTGTCGCACTATAATCTAAATAAACCATAATATCACCATCTTTCAACACAATAATTATAGCATTTTCAAAATACCTTTGTAAATGAAAAATAGCTGAAAAAATTTTAGCTATTTCATTCTTTTTATAAAACTATTAATACTCTCTTCAATATTATCTTTAAGTATATAATCACTAAATCCTATTTCTTTATACTTATCTTTAATCATCACTTTATTCTTTTCAAGCATAACAACTACTGGTATATCAAATCCTTTAATATTTTTTAAATCATCTAAAGTACTCTTCGCACTACCTTTAACTGTATCATCATCAAGAAGAATATAATCAAACTTCTCACCATTACGAACTCTATTTAATGCATCAAGTCCATACATAGTTCCTACTGCATCAATATCATTATTTAGAAATATCTCTTTTTCAATATTCAATACATCTAAATCATCATCAACAATAAGAACCCTTTTTTTATCATTATTATAATTAGTTTTTTCACTGTCTTTTTTATCAGATACAATTTTTTGATCAATTACAACAATAAATTCAGAACCTTTATCAACTTCACTTTTTATCATCATCGATCCACCAATAATATTAATAATTTTCTTAGTAATATTAAGATCAACATCCATATTTTCAAGACGTTTCTCATCAGTTTCATCAAGTGGTTTATCAAGAGTTAGAATATCATTAATCTTCCCTATGTTCATGCCACATCCTGAATCTTCAACAGTAATAATTAAACGACACATATCATATTTAACCATTACACTAACATTCAAATCTATAAATCCTCTTTTAGTATTTTCAACACTATTCATAAGAATTGACATAATAGCTTGCTTAATCTTAATATTATCTCCATTTAAATACTTAGGAAGTTCACTACTAATAGAACTATTATAAGTAACATTAACATCTACTTTATCCTTAATAAATAAATTAATTTCATCAAATAATCTTTTGGCATCATATTTATTATTTTCAATTTTAATTTTTCTAACATCTACATCAGATACATCCAATACTTCATTTACAATATAAGATATTTGTCTAGTATTAGATTTAATCGCACTTACAATATCTTCTAACTTAACATACTCTTTTTCTGTATCAATCATATTCACAAGATTCTCAATATTACTAACTGGTTTTCTAACTTCTTGTGTCATCTTAAATAAGAAATTAGATCTATCTTCGTTATTCTTCTCTAATATATCTTTATTTCTATTAAGTTCATTAATAACCTTAACATCAGGATTCTCAATTGTAAAATACATAATAATTGTTATAAGACTAAACGCAGAATTTATAACAATAATTCCAGGATTAATTTCTCTTAAGGTTGCAACAATTATCATTACTAGTATTAAAACAAGTAATGGATAATTTTCTTTCTGCTTAATCTTCTTATAGTTTTTAATTAAACATATTAAATCTATAATTATGCTTATAACACCCATTACTAATAATGAATCAGCAGCTGGTCCATAGGAATATGTATATACATTATTACTAAAATAATAAATTGGAGCAATAAGTATAAAAGCAAATAAAACCATAAATGTAAAAAAACATATACCAACACATTCTTTTTTATGTTTTTGATAAAAACTTGTCCCCTTAAAAAAAGATATATAAATCATATAAAGAGTAAATATTATTAGCCATCCTAGAAGTCCTAATAAAAAAACTCTATTAACAATTGCATTAATTACCACATATGAACTACGATGTGCGACAAAGAAACAACAACATACCTCTAATACCAAATTAAATATACTTATTAGTACCAAATAACTATACACTTTGTTTTCTACATTTCTAATTCTTGGTTTAGAAAAATAAACAATCGCAACAAGAATTAAGTACAATAAATTAGTTAAAATTATCGATAATCCAATAATCATCATATCACCTATCCTTAATAAAATTATATCACGAATAAACTTGGATGTAAATTTCATTAGTTAAAAAAATTCAAGATTTATTAAATTCTTGAATTTCTAGTTAGTTTTTTAACTTTATTTTCTTCCTCTTCTTTTAATTTCATAAAATCTATTTTACCAATCGATGTTTTTGGAAGCTCTTTGATTGCAACAATTTCTGTAGGAATTAGATATTCTGCTAACATCTCTTTACATAAATCTTTTAATTCTTGCAATGTTTTTTCTTTCTTTTTCTCATCTTTTAATACAACATATAATTTAGGAAGTTCACCTTGTGAAAAGTTTTTATCTCTAACACCAATCACCGTACTTGCACATACATTTGGATGTTTCATTGCAACTTCAGTAATTTGAATTGGATAAACCTTAAATCCATCATGCCTTATAATTATATTTTTCATTCTATCAATTACATAAATGCATCCATCTTGATCAATATATCCAATATCTCCTGAATGAACCCAAATTTTACCATCATTATGTTTTTTTAACATATTTTTAGTTTCAAGATCATTATTATAATAACCTAACATAGTATTAGGCCCTGTTATACATACTTCACCTACTTCACCATATTTTAATTCTCTATTCATATCAGATGGATCAAATATTGCCATTACAGTATGTGAAAAGGGAATTCCAACAGAACCAATTTTATTACACTCACTTTTAGAAGTTGCACATACAGCCGCACATACTTCAGTAAGCCCATATCCTTTAGCTATTTTATAATTACAATTATGCTCGTCAAAATATTTATTTATTTTAACCTCACTATTAACATCTAATTTATCTCCACCAACAATAGCAGAAAAAATAAAATTTAAATCTTCATTTTTTAAAATCTTGCTTAAAAGCAGAGAATCGTAATGCGTTGGAACACCAGTCATATGATTAGGACGATTCTTATGAAGTAGCTTATCAAATTCATTTGGATTAAATTGCGGAATAAGACTAACTTCCATACCACAGGCTAAAGGAAGATGCAATCCATTTCCGACTCCATAAGCAATAAATGGTGGCATAATGTTTAACCATTTGTGTTGACGTTGGAAATCAAAACCACAATTTTCACATTGGAAAGATGCAGCATTTATATTATCATTTGTAAGCATAACGCCTTTACTTCTACCCGTAGTACCTCCAGTATATACAATTACTACTGGTTTATCTTTTTCATATTTAGCCTCTATATTATCATTAATATATCCTTTTCCCATTTCTAAAAATTCGGAAAAATCAATATAATCTTTAAATTTAGTTTCCCTTTTCTTAGAAAGCGAAGATAATGTATTTTTTAATTTAAAAGGATATTTCAAATAACTAGGTAGTGAATTACCAGGTGAGAATAACACTATATCTTCAATATTTGTTTGTTTTTTTAAATTAACTAACTTATCAGCAACTACGTCTACTGCAAAAAACTTCTTTGAGCCTACTAAATTAACATATTCAGCAATCTCTTCAGGGCTTTTTCTAGGATCAATCATATTAGATACCGCACCTATTTTAGAAAGTGCATAAAATAAATATACTGTTTCAGGTAGTGTTGGCGCACTAATAGTAACAATATCTCCCTCTTTTACTCCCATACTAATAAGCGCAGCAGCAGTCTTATCTATATTCCTAAACATTTCATCATAAGATATCTTATTGCCAAAATAATTAAGCGCAGTACGATAAAAATACTTCTTATTATTATCATATATATATCTGTATATACTACATTTAGGCAAATCCTTAACAACTAAATCCATTGGATAATATTTAAGCCATGGCCTATCAATACTTGGATACCCTGTTAACTCTCCAGAAAAAATAGTTGATTTTATAACTTCAGGATTATCAACAGAACTATAAATTTTTAAATTTTTTATTTTAGAACTCATTCTGTTCCCCCTATCTATATACAACAACATTTTAATACATTTTTTCAGTATTGTCAACTTTTTTATTTAGAACTTCCAAAAATATCTATAGAAAACATAAAATATGACTATTATAAATAACATTTATATTGAAATAACAGGAGTAAGATTTGAATTACAATGAATGAAATAATACATAAAAATCGTAAGAAATTACCACAATTTTTGGAAGTCCATAAATCTTATATCATAGTTTAATATAATAATCAAACAAGCAGTTTACAATTATTTGTAATATCATTTCTTACAAAAGATAAAATACTACAAGTAAATTTTTAAATTCTGTATTAAAAGATATAACAGTTTATCTAAAAAGCATAAATTTAATTTTTTTTAATATTATTTAGTATAGAAAAAAAGAGATCACTCTCTTTTAGAATAAACAAGATCCAAGTATAATTGCAAGTAAGATGTATAGAACAATAATTATAATATAACTATTGTTGCCACAACATCTATTAGTTGTTCCGCAATTATTGTTGTTTTGATTATTTGCACACATAGTTACACCTCCTTAAATATATGCTCCTAGTATGATTATTAATAAGATAAATAATACTAATACGATAGCTGCGCCAGATACGCCATGATTACAACACATATTCACTCCTCCTTTAACTATTTTCATAGTATTCTATGAATTTTTTTTAAAATTGTGATATAAATGTTGTTTTTTCTTTTGTTTTCTGCTATGATTAATTCGTATGGTGCATATTACATCGTATTAGGAGAGGAGATTTTTTATATGGCAAAGACTAATAATAGTCAAAGGAAAAGTACTAAAAATAGTACAAGAAAAACTACAGCGAAAAACACTAAAAGAGTTGCAACTGCAAAGAAATCAGCTAATACTAAAAGTGTAAATAAGCCAGTAGTAAAAAAAGTAGAAAGGGAAGTTGTTCCTGAGGTTAAAGTTGAAGAGGTTAAACCAGAAATTATTAAAACTTCAAGACCTAAATCTACTAGAAATGATGGTTTTGTTTCAAAAACTAAGAAAAATATTCTAAAGAACTGGGAAGAAAGAAGAGAATTTGTTATTGCTTGTATTATAATTGCGATACTTGCAGTTATAATTGTGTTACTTGCTTTATGCAAAAGAATTCCAAAAACTAAAAATGGTGAAGAAGTACTAGCTAGTGTTGATGGACTTACTGTTACAAGTGATAAGTTATATCAAGATTTAAAGAATCAATATGGCACTACTAATGTAATTAACATGATTGATGAGTATATTGCAAATGATTATGTTAAGAAATTAACTAAAGATGATGAAAAATATGTTAATCAAGTAGTTGATTATTATAAGCAATATGCTGAATACTATGGTGCAAGTTTTGAAGATTTCTTAAGTCAATATGTAGGTATCCAAGGAGTTACTAATGAAAAAGAATTTAGAGAATATGTTACTAAAGACTATAAGAAAACACTTGCAGTTAAAAAATATGTAGCATCTACTATAAGTGAAGAAGAATTAAAGAAAGAATTTAATGAAAACTATAAAGAAAAATTAACTGTAAGACATATCTTAATTGAGGTTAATGATCAAACTTCTGAAGAAGATGCTAAAAAGAAAGCAGAAGATTTAATTAATCAATTAAATGAGGTTAAAGATGATGCTGATAAGTTAGAAAAGAAATTTAAAGATTTAGCTTATGATAATTCTGATGATAAAGCAACTTATGAAGATGGTGGATTATTTAAAGATTTCTCTAAGAGTGGTGTTGATGAAGCATTCTACAACGCTTCTAAGAAACTTAAAAAGGGTGAATTCACTAGCGAACCTGTTAAGAGTCAATATGGTTATCATGTAATCTTAAAAGTTTCTAGCAAAACTAACAAGTATAAAGATGTTAAAGAAACTATTAAGAAAGACTTAGCAGAAAAGAAATTAAATGAAGATTCTACACTACAAGTTAAATCATGGGATAAATTAAGAAAGAAATATAAATTAAAAATTAATGATACAGATGTAGAAAAAGCATACAAGAAAACAGTAAGTGATGGTTCTAAGAAAGAAGAAACTAAGAAAGAAGATTCTTCTGAAAAGAAAGAAAGTACTGAAAACACTGAATCATCAAACACTGAATCATCAGAAAAAACTGAAGAAACTAGTTCTGAAGAATAAAAGAAGATTAACGCAAATCTTCTTTTTTTATATCATTGTAATCAAATCCCTTTAAATATAACTTGTTTTTTATAGTATATTCTAACTCACTGTCTTTAAGTTTCTTTGAATACTTATTATACAATTTATTGTATTCTTTTATAAGAATATTATAATTATCTACAGAATTTTTATCGTATAAATACACTATATCATCATAATTATATCCAAGATTCATCATTTCAGTTATAATCTTATTCTTTAGTATATAACTAGAATATTTATGATTACTATTTATTCTTTTTACAATCATTTTTTCAAGTTTTTCTATCTCATCATACTCTACTATACTTATTTCATCTTCTATTAGATTAACATCAATATTACTATTAATTAAATCTTTTTTTATCTTATTTAAACTATCTTTAGTCAAAAATAATTTATCATTTATATAACTTTTAACATACACTCTATCATTAATTAAATTAATACTTTTCAACTTATTAATAATACTTTCTTTATCAATATCTTTTATATCTAATTTATCTAAATACTTTCTTACTTCTGTTTCGGACCTAACCTTTTTCATACAATAATTTAAAGTCTTATTATATGATTCGTAGTAAGCAGTTTCTAAACTTAATATATTTAATAATTCAGCATCTATTTGTTTACTATATAAAAGATTATGATTAATTATAATATCATCATAAGTTATAAATTCATAACTATCTAATTTAATTTTATATTTTCCATTTTTTAATTTTGTTATCTTTTTTATTTCCATTAAATCACCACTTAAATCATATAACTTCATTTATTATTAGTCAAGAAAAAAGCAGACATTTATGTCCACTTTATTGTTAATTACTTAATCTCTTTTCGTTTACTTATAATAATTCCAACTATAATCGCTATAACAATATAAACTAGTCCAATTATAATAGCCAGCATAGTTTCATTATTAGATGCATTAGCTATCCAAAACTTTGATATTGTAAAACCTTTTTTTAGTTTTAATAACACATCAATTAAGGTTAATATACTGGGTGCTAAAAAACTTGTTAATAAACATGCTACTAATGCACCACTTGATTTAGATGTTATAGTAGAAATTAAGCTATATAATGATGTAAGTCCAAGAATATTTACATAATAAACTGCTACTTTAGATAATGTATCACCATCTAAAGCAATTAGTTTACCTCCAACTATAATGCAAATTAAATAAGAAAATACAAACGATGCAATAAACATAATAGTTACACCAACAATAGTTGCCATATACTTAGTTATAAATACTTGTTTTCTAGAAAAACCACGAGCAATAATATTCTTCATTGTTCCATTGGATACATCTAACGTGAAAAATAATGCAACAAATATAGTTAAAAGTGTATCAAAATGTCCTGGATTAATAAATGATAAAAGCGTAACATTAGAATCTAATTTTGCCGTTTTAACATTAGTTAGATTTGATAATAAAGTACTTGATATCGTCATTAAAGCAGCAAGTCCAAGAATAACACTCATACAAACGTAAAATGATTTTTGTTTGAATAAATTATGTAATTGAAATTTTCTTAATCTTTCCATCTTATTCACCTATCCTTCTAATGAAATAATCTTCTAGACTATCAACTTTAGTGTATATTTCACTAACCTTTATACCTTTATCAATTAAAAACTTATTAATATCGGCACTATCATCTAAATTAGAATATAAGACAATTGTATCATCTTCATCGTCAATATCAGTAATATCATATTCCTTTTCAATTAGTTTCTTTGCTTTTTTATTATCATTAGTCTTAATAATTAACTTATTTTTACAATTTTCAATCAACTTTTCAGAACTTATCTCTTCAAGAAGTACTCCATTATCAATAATACCATATCTAGTTACTACTTTAGAAAGTTCATCAAGTAAATGACTAGAAATTAGAAATGTAATACCTTTTTCTTTATTTAATTTTAAAATAACATCTCTAATCTCTTTAATACCTTTTGGATCAAGTCCATTAATAGGTTCATCTAAAACTAAGAATTCAGGTTCACCTAATAGAGCAATAGCTATTCCTAATCTTTGACGCATACCTAAAGAAAAATCTTTAGCTTTTTTCTTACCAGTTTTATCAAGATTAACGAACTTTAGTATTTCATTAATTTTAGATTCATCTGCGCCATATAGTATTGAAAAACGTTTTAAATTCTCATAGGCAGTTGCATTCTTATATAAACCTGGTGCTTCAATTAAAGATCCAATCTTACAGCCAACCTCTTCTATTTTCTTACCACCAAATAATTCAACTTCACCCTTAGTTACACTAGTTAAAGATAAAATCATACGCATAAATGTTGTTTTACCTGCACCATTTTTACCTATAAAACCATATATTTCCCCTTTTTTAATTGTCATGTTGACACCGTCAACAACTTTTCTTACTCCATAAACTTTAGTAAGATTATTTGTCTTTAAAATTACTTCCATATAAACTCCTTTCAATCTACTTTAATTTAAATACTAATTCTTTTAAACAACCATTATAACAGTATCCTCCACAAACGCCACTTAGACTAAAACCACCTCACTTGACGTCATTATACAATACTATAGAACAAAAAGTCAAAATAAATTTTGACTACTGCCTACCTCACGGTAGGCTTTTTCTACTTCACCGAAACTTATGTCTCTCCATAGACCAGTATTGGATAGTCGCTACCCTAATTCTTATCATTGTCAAAATTTAGTTTACTTGAAGTTCTGTTAATTCCCTTTCCATGTACATTTTAACTCCCTCAAACATTATATTTATACTGGCGTTTAAATCTCTATTATTTCTACTAGTACAATTTGGACATTCCCACACTCTCACACTTAAATCTTTTACTTTAGACTGCCTATATCCACATCTTGAACATATTTGACTACTAGGATAATATGCATTAACTTGATAGAATCTTTTATTTTTCCAAATACATTTATACTTAAGTTGTCTTATTAATTCACTCCAAGATGCATCATAGATTGATTTTGATAAGTGTTTGTTTTGTACCATATTTTTAATATGTAAGTTTTCACTTACAATAATATCATTATCATCAGTCAATTCTTTGCTAATACTATGCAACAGAAATTTCCTTGCATTTTTTATTTTTTTATATACTGTTTGAAGTTTTCTTTTTATCTTATATCTATTTTTACTTCCTGATTTAGCTCTTGCCAGCCAT
>CADCIZ010000012.1 GCA_902801685.1 uncultured Erysipelotrichaceae bacterium
AATTAGGTACGCAATTTTTTTGAATATTAAAAAGCTCCAAATAGCCCAGAAAATAAGGGATAGGAGCTTTTTTACTTTCAAAAACTGTCAAAGATAAGATTATACAAAAAAAAACAAATAAAAAGCAATACATTAGTATTACTTAAATAAAACTTTTACTGATTCTTTATTAGATAAAGTAGAATAAGGTGTATATAAATAATCCACTCTAATTAACTCATCATTCATAAAATCATAGGTAAATCCTAGTCTATCTTTTATTACTTCATTATTGTTTTCTACGACATACCTAGTTATTTCGCATCTAAATACAAGTTCAAATACTTGATTAAATTTAATACCATAGTTTTCACAATTGTACATAAACTTATTACCTATTTCTTGTTTTATAAAGTGTGGCTTTGCAACAGTAGGATTAGTTGCAAGCATACCTATAGCCTTATTACCACTATAAAAGTAGTTGAAAGCTTCATATAAATCTTTCATTATTAATAAATTTCCTTCTTTAATATAATCTTTCACAAAAATCACCAGAAAATATTATACATAAATAACGAATTTTGTCAAACTGGACAAATACTAAAATTAATAGTATAATTAGTTAGTCGCAAAAGAAAGGAGGTAGCATGAATTTAATAAAAAATAATGATACGTTAGTATATGCTTTAGGCGGACTTGGTGAAGTAGGTAAAAACATGTACTGTTTTGAATGTGGTAATGAAATTATTATTACTGATGTTGGTATTACTTTTCCAACAGGAGATTTACCTGGTGTAGATTATATTATTCCAGATTTTACTTATCTTAAGAAAAATGAATCTAAAATAAAGGCTTTATTTATAACACACGGACATGAAGATCATATCGGTGGTATTCCATTTTTGTTAAGTACAGTAAATATTCCAGTGATATATGCCCCTAATCAAGCAGTAGGATTAATTAGGAAAAAATTAGAAGATAGAAGTATTAGTTATAAAAACTTATATGTATATAATGAAAATACTAAAGTTAAATTTAGAAATTTCACTATTGAATTTTTTAGAACTACTCACTCTATTCCTGATTCGCATGGTATTGTAATTCACTCACCTAATGGAACAATTGTTACAACCGGAGACTTCAAGTTTGACTTAACGCCAATTGGCCCTATGGCAAATTTACATAAAATGGCTGAAATTGGTAAAAAGGGAGTTACTTTACTTCTTAGTGATAGTACTAATGCATTAAACGAAGGTATGAGTACATCAGAATCTAAGGTTGATGAAACATTATCGGAAATATTCTTAAGACATCAAGGTCGAATTATTATCGCAACTTTCGCATCTAATATATATAGATTAAAACATATTGTTGACACTTGTAAAAGAAATAAAAGAAAGATTGCGATATTCGGTCGTAGTATGGAGAATAATATTGAAATATCGCTAAAAGAAGGATATATTAAACACAAAGAAATATTTGTATCTCCAGAAGAAGCAAATAGATTAGAACCAAATCAAGTGTGTCTACTATGTACCGGTTCACAGGGAGAACCACTTGCCGCACTATCTAGAATTGCCAATGGTTCACACAGGCAAATAAAATTACAAAGTAATGACCTTGTAGTATTCTCATCATCTGCAATTCCTGGTAATGCATTAAGTATATCTAAAACAATCAATAAACTTTATATGCAAGGAGTAAAGGTTTGTTCTAATACATCTTTAGCTGATGTACATACATCAGGACACGGTAATCAAGAAGAATTAAAGTTAATGTTAAGATTAATTAAACCTAAATACTTTATGCCATTCCATGGTGAATTTAGAATGCTTAAAAGCCATGCTGATGTTGCAATTGAGTGTGGTATACCTAAAGAAAATACTTTTATTTTAGAAAACGGAGATGTTTTATCTATTCGAAAAGGTAGAATACAAAGAAAAGGCCACATTCAAGCCGGAGATGCTTATGTTGATGGTAATCGTATTGGTGAAATATCGGCAGCAGTTATGCGTGAGAGAAAAAATATGTCTAATGATGGTATAGTTGTTGTAATAGCAAATATTGATGCAAAAAACAAACAACTACTTGGAGATGTTAATGTTACAACTAGAGGATTTGTATATGTTCAAGAAAACTATGAATTAATAAACAAATTAGAAAATATGTCTAAAAAGATTATTTTAAATAGTATTAAAACACATGTTTCATTTAACGAAATTAAATCTAACATTATTACAGATCTATCAAGTTTTATTTACGAAGTTACAGGAAGAAAACCTATTATATCACCTGTGATGATGGATATCAAAAGAAGTGCTTAGGCACTTTTTTTGATTCCACAATTATTCAACTAATGTAATATTATTATTAATTTTGTTTTCTATATATTGTAGATTATCAAAAGACTTATTATTACTTAATAAATCCATTTGTCTTTTGGCCATACTATTTAATTTAATAAGTCTTTCTCTTTGAGACATTCCTATTCCAATTAATTCTGCATTAATGTTTTCCAAATTATTTAATATTACTAAATGTAATAAATCTGTATAGTCTCTAATATTACCTTTATCAGCAACACTCGGATTCTTTCCTCTCCATTCTTTAGCTGTCATGCCAAATAAAGCAACATTTAATACATCAGCTTCTTCTGCATATACAAATCTTTTTTGTTTTTCTGTTAGTGTTGGAACAATAAAACTTTTAATTGCATCAGTATGTACTAAGTAATTAACTTTAGTTAAAACTCTATTAGCATTCCAATCAAGTTTATTTTTATATGCCTCATTTTTCTTTAATCGTTGAAATTCTTGGATTACATATAATCTGAATTCTGGAGATAACCAACTCGCAAATTCAAAAGCTATATCTGGATGAGCAAATGTTCCTCCATCATATCTGCCAGATTTAGAGATAATTCCAATTGCGTTTGTTTCTCTAATCCATTTTTGAGGGGACATTTTGAATTTATTACTACCTGCTTCGTTTTTAAACGTAGCGAATTCGCCCCCTTTAAAATATTCATTATTCAATTGTTCCCACAGTCCCAAAAAAGAAATAACATCTTTATTTCTCATCCAATCTCTAATTGGTAATCTTGGTTCTTCATTATCAGCATATCTTGCTAAATCAGTTAGTGAGATATAATCATTATTATTAATTCTTAATACATTGATTTTCTGATCATTAACCATCATTTCAGTTTTTATAATATCATTATTCATAACATCTTCCCTTCTTAATAAATAGTCTTCTCCCCTCTAATAATAATATACGACAAAACTTTTAAATTTCCTTTTTATATTTAGAAAAAACTACAAATAAATTGTAGTTTCACTTACTTTATAACCTAAATACTTAAGTTGTCTTATTAATCTAAATAATGCATCATCTTTCATCTTTGCTTCAATCATTATATCAATATCTCTATCACAAACTTTTATCATATTTAAGAACTTAACGAATTCTTTAATATCTATAAAATCATGATGGGCTCTATACTCTTTTTTACTTTTAGGAGAAGAAAAATGTACTTTAGGAATACCATCAAATGTATTAAATATATATTCTAAATAATTACTAATATCCTCTTTATCGTTATTGCACTTATAATGATGGTAATCCAAACATATTTTACAATTTATCTCTTTAGAAATATTAATACAATCAATAATATTATATATCTTATCATCATTTTCAATCATTATCATATCCTGAATATCTTTATCAAGCAACTTAAAATTATTTATAAATCTTTTTATTCCCTCTTCTTTGCTTATAGTTTTACCACCCACATGAAATATTAAATTAGACTTAATTTTCATTAACTTAAACATATTATGATAAATTTTACATATATTAATAGTGGATTTAACTACATTATCAGATACACTATTCAACACATAATACGGATCAACATGCATATCAACTCGAATATTATTTTCTTTTATAATCTTACCAATATTAGAAAAATAACTTTTATACTTATTTAAATCTATTTCTACTTCTGGATGAGTAAGTAGTGGAATTATATTAGATGATAATCGATAAAAATGAATATCGTTTCTAATATTATATTGCAATATATTTTCTAGACTATTAAAATTACTAATTATTACTTCATTTAATTTATTATAGCCTGCCCCTTTTTTATTATCTTCTAACTTTTTAAAATAACTATAAGTAACTAAACTAGATGAAGTTTCATCAAGCGCATTAGATATGCAGGCATAACCTAATCTTATCTTCATATTATCACCACTATTATTATGAAAGGAATGAGTTTTTTTATGACATTAAAAAAAGATAAAATTATAAGTACTATAGGTATTATATTACTATGTTTTCTATTTCACTTTCTATATGAATGGATACCAAATACTATTACATCAATATTCTTTCCTGTTAATGAATCAATATGGGAACATATGAAACTATTTATATCATCTATTTGTTTTTATGGAATAATAGACTATATAATACTATCTAAGACTAGAGTATCATTTAATAATTTTATATTTAATTTATTTATAACATCAATTGCAAGCATAGTTATATACCTATTAATATTCTTACCAGTATATAACTTAATTAGTGAAAACATGATATTTAGTATTACTCTTATGATCATAGTAATAATTATATCGCAGGTAATAAGTTATTATATTTTAAAACATAATCATATTAAGTATGTAAATATTATAAGTCTTATATTAATCATATTATCTTATATATTGTTTGGATATCTAACATATCATCCAATACATAACTATATATTTTTAGATAAATCTAATAATGTTTATGGTATTAATGAATATAATATTTAATATTATTAACTAGGTGATTAAAATGTTAGCCTATAGAATTATAATAGATAATAATGAATTAAACTATTACAAGAATAATAAAGTATACTATGATAATGAACCTATGTTTAATATAAAATCTAATTCTTTATATAAAGTAAATACTTTTCCTAATGAAGATAGAATATATAAGTATTTTTATTACTATCCCCAAGATGCTTTTGAAATCGCCAAGCTAGTATTAAATCTAAATCATAATATCGACAGTTTATGCATAGCGGAGTACTATCTTGATAATAATGAAATTATAGATAAGGTTGGATTCGGTAATTATAGAAAATTAGTTCGAAAAAAATATATACCAACAGATAAACAATATAAGCTGTTTCCCTGCATAAACTCTACATACCCAGTATTAGAAATAAGACTAAATGATTCCAATACAATTAAACCTACAAATAATATATATACCATAGATAAAAATACAACAATCCCAAATGATTTAAATAAGTTAAAAAAGCTAAGAGAATATATCTTATATAAAATATACTTAGAAAAAATAATCAATGATTTTAACATCAGATATCCCCATAATGAAGATGGAATAATGATAATATCTAAATATGAAGGTAATATCAAAAAACTAGTTATACCCAAAAACTATCAAAGACTTATATGTTAATCTTTGATAGTTTTATTATTTAACTTTAACTAATCTAAAGTAATCACTCATACCTACTCTATTTAAATCTATTGTATGATATTTATTATCATATAATCCATAGTATATTAGTGTAGTATTTGTATTAATTATCTCACCATTTACTGATTGTCTATTTATATTTAGTTTTAAAATATAATAACTATTTTTATCTTGAATTCTATCTGTAGATAGTTTATATCTTTTAGCTTCATTTATTGCATTTCTACCTACATAAACTTGATATTTTCCAACAAAAAAATTGTCTTCTTTGTTATTGTTATTTGAATACCATATAAATGAACTATCTTCATTTAATTCTATTTCTGCATCTGTTTCTCTATATCCTTCGGCAACCTTATATTTAGCATTTGATAAGTTATCTACCACATCATTTTGTTTATATATAATATATGTATTAAGAAGTCCAATAATAAGGATGGCTAAAGTTGGAGCAAATAAGTTTGTAGATCCACTATATTTAATTCTCTCCATTACTTCAAATCTACTTTTATCTTTATACCTATTTTTTATTTTATTAATACTTTTATTTGCATGACTTATATAAATACTATTAAACTTTATAGCTATTACTATATTAAATAAAATAGAAAATACTAAGTATATTAATGATATATATAATTTGTAATCTTCTGGTATATAATAAATACCTATGGAATATGCAAATGATAATGTAATAAAAAATATTGCCAAGAAATACATCTTTCTATATAAATAATATAAACTTCCTAAAAAGAAACTAGGAATAGAAAACCTTCTATTTAATATCTTACTACTATTTTTATCAATATATGTTTCTAATTCTTTAGTATCACTTAACTCATAATCAGTCGTTATAGTATGAGTTATTAATCTATTACCACACTTATGACAGAACTCACTATTATCTGTTTTTTCTCCACAATAAGGACAATTCATGTTACACCTCTATTCTATATAGATTATATCATTAAATAATAATAAAGGCAACGTGCTATTCATTGCCTTTACTTAATAATACTTTTGCTTTATCTAGTCCGATTATTATAATCGCACCTATAATAAAGAATAGAATATTAAATGTATTAAAACTAAGTGGACTTCTTGGTACTTCTAAAGTAATTGGTCCCATTATTATGGCATAAATACTTCCAAGCATTAAACCTACTACTAAATATATGGTCGCGCTTCTATATTTCTTTAATGCTTTTTTAATAATTTTTACAATAGATAATATTCCTATAATTACCCCTAATCCAAATACTATAAGTGCAGGAAGGTATGAGAAATTAAAGTGTAATGTTTCTTTAATACCGGTTAATATAGAAATATATAAACCAAATATAAGTAGTAAAGTTGATCCTGAAATACCTGGTAATACCATGGCCGATATAGCAAGCATACCAGCAATCATTATGTAAAGTATTAATCCGATGTTTAAATGAGTAATATCTACAACACTTTCTTTAGAAGATACTGGATTTAATTTAGTAATTAAGACTACTACTGCAATTCCAATAATTGTAAATATTATATTTTTATACTTACCTTTTAACTCTTGTTTTTCTTCTTTAATTATAAGTGGAATTGAAAACATTATAAATCCTAAGAATAATGAACTTATCTCATAGATATTTTTCTCAAATAAACTAGCTAGTATTAATGATGCAAGCACCATTCCGAATATCCATCCAATACCTAGTTTAATTAAAAATATTAATGATTCCTTTTTTGCATTTTTATCTCCATATATAAGTCCATCAAGTGAATTTATAAATTTATCATAAAATCCCATAATAAATGCAATAGTCCCACCTGATACTCCTGGCACACTATCTGCAAGCGCCATAAACAATCCTCTTATAAAGTTAATAATCATAATACACCCTCTATCTATTAAAATTATATCACAATTATAATTAAAATGATACAAAAAAAAGAGCACCCAATCTGCAAAGATGCTCCACTCTCAAAATCTCTAATCTCCACTATATCTATATAGAAAGGAGGTAATATGTAAACCAAAAAAGAAAAAACGGTTTACTCTAATTGAGCCTGTAGTACTAACACCACTAACGTACTACAATTAAAGTATACTATCCTTTTTTGTATATGTCAATATTTATGGAGCAAAAAATTCAAAATAAGGCAAATTTCTTAAAATTGTAAAAATTATGGCCAACATTATCAACACATACGCAACTTGTTTTGGTATCTTAATAAATCTTTTAAAAACAATATATATAGTTATACTAATAATTAAATAAACTATACTTAAAATAAATAATATAAAAGCATATGCATTATATGAAAATGCACTTTTAAAATTTAAATGAATTATTTCATCAATCATCCTAGTGACACCACAACCAGGACAATAAAGATTAGTAATTTTATGAAATATACATGGGATAGGTATTTTTAAATAGTATAGTATAATTACTATGAAAAAGAATGTAATTAAAATAATACATTCTTTAAGCTTGTTCATTTGTAACTTGATGATTTAGACTATTTTGAATTAAAGCATATACAATAATACCTAATCCAAATAATTCTAATACTAAGTATAATACTGAATTATCTGATGCATAGTCAGTTTTTTCTTTTTCAACGATATACATTGATTTACCCATTTGATATGCCCAGTAAATTCCATAGATTCCACAAGTAACAAGTGTAAGTAAAAATGCAACACCACCTGATGTTTTATAAACTTTACCTTTAGATAAAGCAACTACTTCATCAGTCATACAAATAAACCAGTAAATTCCATAGATTCCCAATGTAATGATTGTTAAAAATATAGACATTCCAATACTTCTTTTTTTCATCGTAACACTCCTTTCACCAATAATTTATCATACTATGCATAATATGTCAAATTAATAATATAAAAAAAAATAATTGCAAGAATAATATATAATATGAATAAATTTATTAAATCAACTATTATACTAATTATTGGTGGATTCATTACTAAAATACTTGGAATGATTATTAAAATAGTAATAACACGTATGATTAAAAGTTCTGGATATGGATTATATGCTCTCATTATGCCTACTATGATGTTATTAATATCATTATCACAATTAGGACTTCCTACTGCTTTAAATGTTTTAATAGCAAAAAATAAAAATACAAAGAAACTAATAACTGCTTCTTTAATTATATCTTTATCTCTAGATTTAATAATTGCACTATTCCTATTATTAGAATCTAAATATATAAGCACTAATTTATTGAAAGAACCAAGAGTATATCTAGGACTATTAGGTATATCATTAATATTACCTTTTATTAGTATATCTAATATTCTTAGAAGTTATTACTTTGCAAAAGAAAGAATGCTACCACATGTTATTACTAATATATTAGAAGATATTGTCAAACTAGGATTAATACTACTATTTCTACCCTACTTTCTATCTAAAGGAATAAGTCAAGCAATATTTTTTATTGTTATTACTAATATATTTAGTGAATTAACATCTATTATTGGCTTTATAATACTACTTCCGAAATTTACTTGTAAGAAAAAAGATATAAAACCTAACAAGGGTATAATAAAATCATTACTTAATATAGCTTTACCTACTACTGGTAGCAGAATAGTAGGTTCTATTGGATTCTTTCTAGAACCAATTATAATAACCTCAATTCTTTATAAAATTGGATATACAAATAATTATATCGTGACTGAATATGGAATAATTAATGGATATGTATTACCTTTAATACTACTACCATCATTCTTTACTGCCGCTTTATCACAAGCGTTAATACCTAACGTAAGTAAAAACTATTCTAAGAATAAGTATAATTTAGTAGAAAGAAAAATAAAGCAAGCAATAATTGCTTCTTTAATTATAGGCATTCCATGTACAATTATCTTTACTATAATACCAGAAGTTCCATTAAAACTGATCTATAATACCAACGAAGGAGTTAACTATATAAAATTTTTAGCCCCTATTTGTTTACTACACTATATACAATCTCCAATATCATCATCATTACAGGCAATGAATCAAGCAAAAACGTCTTTTAAAGGAACAGTATATGGTACAATCATTAGAACTTTATTATTATTTATATTATCATTTAAACTAGGTATGTGGGCTCTTGTTATTGCGACAAGTGCGAATATATTGTTTGTAACAATATATGACTACATAAATGTTAAGAAAGTATTAAAAGAGAAAATTTAATATAAATCGCTATTTAAATTGTTTAAAAATTTCTTAGCTGCAAATGTTAAATTAATACCTTTATTAGTAGCTAATATAATATCCACTCTAGGTATCTCTTTGTTAATACTAAGTTCTTTTAATTCGGGGTATTTTATTTTTGCTAAATCAACTAATGTATAACCAATTCCGAGTCCAGCATTAGTAAACTCAAGTATCAAATCTTGACTTACTACTTCCATCTTAGGTTTTAATATAATTCCATTAGAAAGACAATAGTTATCTAGACGTTTTCTACTATTTGATTCATTCTTTTGCAAGATTAAAGGATAATTAATGATATCTTTTATTGATTTTATATCATCTTTATAAAAATATGGATTATAAATAAAACCTTCTTTCAATTTTTTTATTACTTTTAATTCTATACCTATCTCTTTAATATCACTTTCATTATATATAACAAAATCAAGTTTCCCTCTTTTTAAATTTTCAATTAAATTACTTGTAAGTTCATTAGTAATTTTAATATCTATATTAGGATAATTCTTATGAAACTCTTTTATCGTATCCATTAATACTAATTTAGTTAAAGTTGTAGATATACCTATTTTAACTTCTCCTTTATCTAAATCCTTAAAAGATGTAAATTCTGCTTCAGCATTATTTATTAATTCTAATGCATCTTTAATATAACTATAAAACATCTTTCCTTCTTCGGTTAATTCCATTCCTTTATTACTTCTTAGAAACAACGTTCCACCCAGTTCTGTTTCTAACTTTTTTATTGCCTGACTAATTGCTGGTTGTGAGATAAATAACTCTTCACCAGCACGTGTCATATTTTTGCTTTTGGCTACTACATAAAATATTCTATATAATTCTAAATCTACATTCACTATAAGTCCTCCTTATAGGTATTATAACATATATATATTTTACTTATCAACGTTTTTATCATACAATGAACTTGGGAGGAGATATTATGTTTAAAGATATGAATATTGTAATAGGAGTTACAGGAGGAATTGCTGCATATAAAGTATGTGGACTTATAAACTATTTAAAAAGTGAAGGAGCAAATATAGACATAATCATGACTAAATCTGCTACTAATTTTATCACGCCACTAACATTAGAGACCTTATCAGGTAATAAAGTAATAACAGATATGTTTAAAAGGCCCGATTGCAGAGAGGTTGAACACATAACTCTAGCAACCAAAGCAGATTTATTCTTAGTAGTTCCTGCTACTGCAAATATTATAGGTAAAGTTTCATGGGGGATTGCTGATGATATGTTATCAACTACAATTATGGCAACTAAAGCACCTGTAATATTCGCACCAGCAATGAATAACAATATGTATGAAAATAGAATTGTTAGGGAAAATATTACAAGATTAAAGCATTTTGGTTATATGTTTATAGAACCAGACTATGGTCATCTAGCATGTGGATATGAAGCATTAGGAAAACTTCCTAAAACTAAAACAATAATTGAAAATGTAAAACAATTAATAAAGGAGAAATAACATGAATGAATTAGATAAATTTATAAAAGAAATGAATTTAGTATTTACAAATACACTTACACGTGATGATTTTTGTGTAGTTGACTTTGATTTAGATAAGCAAGAAATTAATTATAACAACTCAATAAGCTTATATGAACTTTTAAACAAATTTAATACAGTTTATCAAAAGTTTAAAACTGAATATAACAATCTTAATATTAATCTAGCAGAAAAAATTGATTTCGTTAGTTACTCTAAAAAAGAAGATTACAGATGCTTAGGATTATATTTACAAAATCCATTAATGGCTAATTATAAAGAAACTATGTTTTACTTAAGAAATGATAAAGAAAAATCGATGGCATTTATAACTAACAATAGTTTTGGAAAATATTATTATTATAAGATTATTGAAATAGAAGATATAAAAATTATTGAAATACTAGATTTATTTGAAAAATATGAGGATTTATTTAATATATATAATTATTTAAAAAATCAACTAGTATTTGGTGATTCCACAAATGTATTACTTACAAGAATTGATGGAGATATATTTAAAAATATTACTAATTTTAAACTATATATTGGTCAATTATACTTTAATTATACTAATAATATAAGTATAGATGTTAATATGGAAGATGAATTAAAAATAAATAGTGATAAAGTTGAAGCAGAATTTAAGTCTAATACTTATCCAATATCAGATGAAGATGTTAACAAAATACTTACTAAAACTTATATTAATAAAAAGTATTTAAGGAGGAGATAAATGTGAATATTGTAATAACTGCAGGAGGACTTAGTGAACACATAGATAAAGTTAGAAAAATAACCAATTCATCAACTGGAAAACTTGGCATGATTATCGCAAATACATTTCTTGATGAAAGTAATATAGATAATATATATTATATATGTCCAAAAGGAGCATTAAGACCTAATTCAAAACTCGTTAATATAATTGAGGTTGAAGGAGCATTTGATACCAAACAAAAAATAGAAGATATTTTAAAAAATAATAAGATACATTTTTTCATACATTCTATGGCAGTATCGGATTATACAATTGATTATGTAACATGTATTAAATATCTTGATAAAGAATTTAAATCAAATAATAATAATTCCATTAAAGAGTTATTTAATAATACTAATAGATTTAATGAATCCAAAATATCTTCCAGTTTAAATGATTTAATACTTGTATTAAAACCAACACCTAAAATTATTTCTATTATAAAAGAAATCAGTCCAACAACTACTTTAGTGGGGTTTAAATTATTAGATAATGTAGAAGAAAAAGAACTAATTAAGGTTGCAAAGAAATTAAGAGATAAAAACAGATGTGATTATGTGATTGCAAACGACCTCGCTAATATAAAATTAGGAAATCATAAAGCATTTATAATTGATAAAAAAAATAATCAAGAAATTGCTTATGGAAAAGAAGAAATTGCCAAAAAATTAGTTAAAAGATTAATTAATGATAAACAATTATAATGATTATTAGTAACTAATTTGAATATCTTATAGCAAAGGAGGAGTTATGATTAAGTATATCAAAGAACAAATAAAAGTAATAAAAGCAAAAGATCCAGCAATTAATAGTACTTTAGAAGTATTCTTATATCCTTCTTTTAAAGCATTAATATATTATAAGATATCTCATTATTTCTATTTAAAAAAGCATTATTTTATTGCAAGATTTCTAAGTGAAAGAGCAAAAAGAAAAACAGGAATTGAAATACACCCTGGGGCAACTATAGGGAGTAATTTCTTTATTGATCATGGAACAGACGTAGTTATTGGAGAAACTGCTATTATTGGTAATGATGTAACACTATTTCACGGTGTAACACTAGGTGGTACTGGTAAAGAAAAAGGAAAAAGACATCCTACTATAGGTAATAATGTCTTTATTGGAAGTGGTGCGAAAATACTTGGCAATATTAGTATTGGTGATAATGTTAAAATTGGAGCTAACGCAGTAATACTTAAAAATATAAAATCTAATTCTACTGCAGTTGGAATACCAGGCAAAATAGTAAAAAGTGCAGATTAACGCACTTTATTTTATGCTTAATATTAGTTAAATATTTCTTCTTTTTATCTTTTCCATGAAAATCACTACCACCAGATATAAGTAAATTATATTTATTTGCAAGATATAAATATTTCTCTATCTCTTCTTTGAAATGACTACTATGATATGCTTCAATACCATCAAGTCCATAAGAGATAAGATATTTTAATGTACTTTCTAATTCATAATCATTTAATAATAATTGATTTGGATGAGTGAGAATAGATAATCCATTTGCATCCTTAATTAATCTAATACATTCTTCATAACTTATTCCTTTATTAGTTTTCTTGTTTTACTATATGCAGGATTTAGATATTTATTAAATGCTTCTTTGACACTATCAACATAACCATATTTAACTAATAATTTTGCAACTAATGAAATGATTAAAATAGTTACTAAAAAGAATAACTGATTCTATCTTAGTTATTCTTTTTTAGTTTTAATTTAAATACTGATCCACCAATACCTAATAATGATATAAACATCATACCAAGAATACTTGTAATATTTCTATCAGAAGTATTTGGTGTTTTAGAATTATACATTACTACTCTTGTAATATCTGTTGTATTTGTAACAGTAAATTTAACTACTTCATAACTTAAATCATATCCGATAGGAGCTTGTATTTCTGTTAATGTGTACTCTCCTTCATCTAATTCGATATAATGTGGAGTAGTTCCTGATACCCATCTATCAATCTCATTACCATCAGCATCTTTTATAATTAATGTTGCACCTGGTAACTCAGATTTTGTAGTAACATCTTGTTTACTTATTTCAACTTGATGTTTAGACGGATTTACCGGAGATGGTGGAACTGGTGTTTTTTCTTTACTATTATACATTACTACTTTAGTAGTTGTTCCATCGCTTTTTACAGTAAATTCAACTGTACTTGAAGATAGAACATATCCCTCTGGAGCAAGCGTTTCTGTTAATGTATAATTACCTGCTTCAATACCTTTTATAATATGTACCTCACTTGTTGATACCCACTCATCAATTACCTTACCTTCAGAATTCTTAACTACAAGATGAGCACCTGGTAATTCTTCAGAAGTTGTTGCATCTTGTTTACTTATTTCAACTGTATTTACTTTAGGTGTTTTTTTGTTTACAAAATCAACAGTTATTTCTTTATCATCTTGTCCTACAGTAAATTTCTTTACCTCATTAGATAATTCATATCCAGCTGGAGCCTTAGATTCAGATACAGTATAAATTCCTTTAGCTAAATCAGTTATTTCATATGAATCTTTAGTAGTAACAAAACTTTTTACCTCATTACCCTTTGAATCTTTAATAATTAAAGTTGCTCCTTCTAATGATTCTTTTGTATCAGCGTCTATCTTGTTAATCTTAACCTTTGTATTTTTCATTGGTTCATTTAACATTTCTACCTTAGTTGTAGTTCCATCTGCTTTTACCTCAAATTCAACTGTTGTAGTAGACAATCTATATCCCTCTGGAGCGATAGTTTCTGTTAATGTAAACTTACCTTCTTTTAAACCTTTTATAATATGTACCTTATCTGTTGAAATCCACTCATCAACAACATTTCCATCAGAATCTTTTACTACTAGATGTGCGCCTGGTAATTCTCCACTAGTTGTTGCATCTTTCTTACTAACCTCAACTCTTGTTACATTCTTAGTATTTAATATTTCAACACTTACAGTTTTATCATCTTTATTTACCTTAAATGATACTTTATTCTTATTTAATTGATATCCATATGGAGCCTCTACCTCTTCTGCTGTATATTCTCCAACCTCAAGATTATCAATTACTTTTGCAGAATTACTAGATTTAAATCTTAGTACTTCTTTTCCTTTATTATTCTTAACTACAATTGTTGCGCCACTTACAGTCTTTTTAGTTTCACTATCTATCTTATTAATCTTAACCTTTGTGTTTTTCATTGGTTCATTTAACATTTCTACCTTAGTTGTAGTTCCATCTGCTTTTACTTCAAATTCTACTGTTGTAGTAGATAATTTATATCCCTCTGGAGCGATAGTTTCAGATAATGTAAACTTACCTTCTTTTAAACCTTTTATGATATGTACCTTATCTGTTGAAATCCACTCTTCAACAACATTTCCATCAGAATCTTTTACTACTAAATGTGCGCCTGGTAATTCTTCACTAGTTGTTGCATCCTTCTTACTAACCTCAACTCTTGTTACATACTTTGTATTTAATATTTCAACATTAACTGTTTTATCATCTTTTCCTACTTTAAATGATACTTTATTCTTATTTAATTGATATCCATATGGTGCTTCTACCTCTTCTGCTGTATATTCTCCAACCTCTAGATTATCAATTACTTTTACAGAATCACTAGATTTAAATCTTAGTACTTCTTTTCCTTTATTATTCTTAACTACAATTATTGCACCACTTACAGTCTTTTTAGTTTCACTATCTATCTTATTAATCTTAACCTTTGTGTTTTTCATTGGTTCATTTAACATTTCTACCTTAGTAGTTGATCCATCACCTTTTACAGTAAATTCAACTGTTGTAGTAGACAATCTATATCCCTCTGGAGCAATTGTTTCTGTTAAAGAATAATCTCCAGCTTTTAAATTTTTGATTTTATGTTCAACACTAGTTGAAGTCCACTCATCAACTATGTTACCATTAGAATCTTTTACTACTAGATGTGCCCCCGGTAACTCTTTACTAGTTGTTGCATCTTTCTTACTAATTTCAACAGGATTTTTTATCTTATCATTTTTAAACTCAACATTAACTGTTTTATCATCATTACCAACAGTAAATTTTACTTTTTCATCTGATTTTTTATAACCATTTGGAGCCTTTTCTTCAGATATAGTATATATTCCAGCTTCTAAATTTTTAAGTTCATATGCTTTATCACTCGTAATAAATTTAGTAACCTCTTTACCACTTGCATTTTTAACTACTAATACTGCTCCACTAACGCTCTTCTTAGTTTCAGAATCAATTTTAGTAATATTAACTTTATTCCCTTTTAAAGTAATTCTTCCACTAATACTTGCAGTTGCAGTTGCAATTACTTCATCAACATAAGTATTAGGTGTTAATGTTTGATTATAACTTCCACAACTAAATCTTTTAGAAACTGACATAGTTTTTTCACCATTAACTGTTACCTTTATATTAGATGTTGTCCCAACTTTAATGTCACTCTTATTAACTCTTACATAAAAACTATTACCATCTTTGTTGTAAATTTCGGCCCTAACATCACCAGATAAAGAAACCGAATATTTTCCAACTTCACCTTCAGTAGCTTTAACAGTAATCTTATCTGATACATAATAATCACCAGATAATTTAAACTCTATATTACTTGGTGTTAATTCTAATTTATATTCTTTTTTAGCTTCATTATAAGCATCGACTGCAGCATTATAAAAATCTTTAACACCAGTAAAATTTCTTACATTATAATAAGAACTAATTCTATTAACAGAATTTTTCCCTGAGTAATAATATAAGAATTCATTTATTGCAAGCTCAGCATAATAATAATTTCTTGCAGTTTTATTACTATTATACTTTTTTACAACAGCAGCAACTCCCACTTGTACAGGGATACTCCACTGATTTTTACTTAAAGTACAACTTGTACCTACTCCTTGTACATGAAATGATGTACAAAAAGCATAACCTCCACTATATGTTTTATAGTATAGGTTAAATCCGCTATAATTAATTAAATAGTTTTTTCTTACATTTGTTAATTTACTAGGATAACTAGCTGCTTGCACGCTAGCAATACTAAATACACTAATAAATGCAATAAGTACACTTAAAAAAGTTTTAAATAATCTACTCATTTCCTTTTCCCCCCAACAAAATTAATTTGTATGGCGACTATACTAGCACAAAACATGACAATTGTCAAATTAATTCTCACAAAAATTTCAAAAAAAATAAGTCTTATTTAACTTATTTTTCTAATACTTTTTCTAATTTTTTATTAGTAGATAATTCTAATACAGTATCGTAAGAAATAAAATTATTTCCATTAAAATAATCACTTATATCATATACATCAATATCATTATCAGATAACTTAATTACATCATTATCATTTATTGAGTATACATAATCATTTGATCCACTAAGTCTTTTTGGGGATACATCATATCCTAGTATTATATTGTCATCAAATTTATAAATTTTAAGTTCTGTAGGATAATAATAATCAGATTGATATTCAAAATAATACTTTTTAGTTTTAAAATACTCATCCCCTATTTCATCTATTTTATCAGTTTCAACAAGATTTTTAATATCACTATAAGAAGCAAACTTATCATTTATTAATTCTTCCAAACTAACAACTTGCATTTCACTTAAAAAATCAGTAGAAAAATGATGAGTTTGATAATCAAAATTGTTTTTTAAAGAACATATTGCTCCAACAGTTTTATTATCTATAATAGAATTATATTCATAATCACAATTATTTACATACTTAACAGATTTAGTACAAATATAATACTTATTATTGTTATGTACTAAGTAATAATCGCTTGTATTTACATTATCACAACCTGATAAAGCAAATGGAAATAATGCAGTTAGAACAAAACAATTTCTAATTAGTTTTACTTTCTTCATTTTTTCTATTTTGTTTACTTTTAATTTCATCTTTCTTTCTTCTTTCTATTTTAGAATATATACATCCACAATAATCTTGTCTATATAGATTATATTTTTTAGATAACTCTATACTTGTTTTATAACCATTTTTCTTTTTAAAGTCCGCAACCAAATATTTAACACCATACTTGCTTTGTAAATTAATACCTATTTCATTTAACCAATTAGCATTTTTATAAGGACTGATAGATAGAGAAGTTGTAAAATAATCATAACCTAACTCTTTTGCAGTTCTCGCAGTATATTCAACTCTTAACTTATAACATTCATAACACCTCTTGCCACCCTCAGGTTCATTTTCTAATCCTTTAACAGCATTAAAAAAATCCATATTATCATAATTACAATCTATTATATTAATCTCGCTTTCATACTTAACTGTATTTATTAATCTTTTTAACTCTTCTAACCTTTTATCATACTCTTGTTTAGTATTAATATTAGGATTATAATAGCTAATATCAATATAAAAATATTTGGCAAGCACACTCAATACATATGATGAACAAGGCGCACAACAAACATGTAATAATAATCTGGGTTTAAAATCTAAATTATTAATTATTTTTTCCATCTCAACTTGATAATTCATTTGTCCTCCAAAAAAATAGCTTTAACAAATAAAGCTATCCAATTATAATACTAAATTTGATTTTTTTCAACATGCTTCATCGCAATAATTATTAACTAACTCTTTTATATAGTTTGCATATATTCCATTTAATTCATCATATTCTTCTTCAGTTAATTCATCATAACCACTTTCTTGTGAATCTACAGTTGATAGGTGTGTCCCAATTATTTTTCCCTCATGCACAAATATAATGTATGGAACATAAATTCTTTTCTCACCTGTGTTATATTCTTTACCATTCTTATCAGTAACAACATAATCATCTAATTCTTTATCTAATGTCTTAAGTAATTTAAAGTATCCTTTAGTACCTTTAATATCATTTCCATCTTCATCTTGTTTATAAACAAGTTTTCCATCTTTTACTTCGTAATAGTCTCTTTCATCGTGCATATTTATATAATAAATTGTATCGATTTTATAATCTTTAGCTGCTTCTAATAATACAGGAAGCGCAGAACGACACCACGGACATTCTGGATAACCTAAATAAATAATGCCTGTACCTTTCTTTATAACATCAATCACTTCATCATAACTTGCATATTTTATTGGATTATTTTTACTAATACTTAAACTTTTAACTTTATGACTACTACCTTTTAATGTTTTACCATTAAGCGACTCGTATTCTTTCTTAAACCTTACTGCATCACTCTCTTTATTACCACATGCAGATAATACTACAACCATTAATATAACTAGCATTATTTTTACATATTTCATTTTACCACCAGTAAAATTATAGCAAATTATAAAATAAAAGTACATAGATTATTATAAATAATCAAATCATGTACTTTTAAAATTACGTTTAATATCTATCCAATAATATCATTCATACTGTTTATTACTTCCTCTAAAGTATATCTTTTAGATGTATTATTCATCTCTTGTTCTGCTTCTAATAGTTTTTTAGTTATAATATCATGAAATTCACTATCTTCTTTTCTAAATATTTTGATATTTGTTTTCCCAAATCTTTTCTCTTTAATCAACTGATAATTACACATTGGACTTTCTTCTTCGTATTCGCATATAATTATCCCATCCTCATTTAACAAATTATTATCTTCAATATATTTTATAGCCCTATTCATTAATCCTAAATGATATGGAGGATCGATATAAATAATATCAAATTTTATATTTTTATTTTTAAAAAAATCAAGTGCATATAGATAATCTTTATTAACTACAATACTATTATCTATCCCTTTTAAATTATTATTTAATATTTTTAATATATCACCATTTTCAACAAAGTAACACTTACTACTTCCATTAGATAATGCTTCTATTCCTATAGAACCACTGCCTGCAAAAAGGTCTAAAAAAATACTATTTTTAACTTTATTCTGAATACTTCCAAATACAGATTCTTTTACTCTATCTTTAGTAGGTCTAGTGCCTTCTAAATCAAAACCATCAAGTAATTTACCCTTATATTTACCACTTATAACTCTCATAATAACACCTAAAAAAATTATATAATCAATGAATTATATTGTCAACTATTTAAAGTAGATATTATCGTACTAACCATGTCTATTGCGTCCATAGTTTTATTAATTCTATCTATTGGTCTTAAGTGATACTCTTCTTTTACTTTATCTACAAAACTATTAAAACTATCCGGATTTCTATTAAGAATTTTATACCAATAAGAATGAGTATGAAGGTAATCTAAATACATTTTATTACTCTTTAATTTAAATTGAATATCTAAAGTCATTAATCCTCAAAATGTTTATATAAAGGTCTTGGTTTATATTCTTTTTTTTCTGTATTAGCATTATTATCTTTATTACCAGTAAAATCTTGAAATACGCCTAACACTCTTTGAATGCTACCGATACCTTCCTGCAAAGAATCTAGATTAATAGTTTTTAAAAAAGCAATAAAATCAGCGAAAGCCGTAGTCTTAGTAATATCTTTTAAAGCACTATCTTTTTTAGTCTCACTTACTAAATATTTATCCCACACATTATTATTCTCGCCATATAAATCATACATCTCATAAAACTTTTGCCAACTCATCTCATTAGAGTCTACATATTTGATTAGGATTGGATTCTTTTTAACAAATTCTTTAAACTGTTCTTTCACTCTAATCACCTATTTAATAATATGAAAAAAAATACAATAATATGTATTTTTAACCTTATTTCCAATTTTGTTTCTTCTTGACTAAAGCATAACCATCTTTTTTATTAGCCTCTTCACCAGTACCTAATTTTTGATTTTCACCTGCATTATTTTTAAATTTTTCAAATGAAAATCTACTTCCAAATGATTGACTCAATGCTCTATTATAGAACATTGATCTTTCTGGCGCTGCAGGAGCAACAGGATAAAATTTTCTTTTTCTTTTATCTTTATCATCGCAAGGTTTAACCAGAAATTCATGAGCAAATACCATAATTATTCCTCCTCTCATACTATATTGATAATCAAAAAATAGATTAACATTGATATATTTAATTATTTATTTATCCAGTAGCCAATCTATTATATTTTTATGAATAATTCCATTTCTACTATAATCAATTTTATCCATTGAAAGAACATATTTAGGATAATTATCATTTACTTGATTATATGCCCCAAATTCTCGTTCAACAACCTCATCACTTGATAAATACTCACATACTTGAATATAAAATCTTTCACCAAAATTGTCAACAACAAAATCTATTTCACCATTATCAATTTTACCAATATATACATCATAACCTCTAGATATCAATTCATTATATACTATATTTTCAATTCTTCCTCCAACTTTTTTTTCAATTGGAGAACTTTTTAAATGTAAAAATCCTAAATCAGACATATAGTATTTTTCATATAACGACATAACTGATTTCCCCCTAATATTATACCTATTAACTTTACTTACTATCATAGAATTATTTATACATTCGATATAGTTTAAAAATGTATCAACACTTGTTTTAATTTTATCACTTTTTAAAAAATTAGTAATGGAATTAGCTGATATAACACCACCTATATTCTCCATAATAAACTGTATTATTCTATTTAATAAATTTATATCTTTTATATTATTTTTTTCAATAATATCTTTTAATACAACTGTATTATATAAATCTCTTAAATATATTTTTCTTTCTTGTATTGAATCAGTATTATATATCTGAGGCATTCCTCCCCAATCAACATAATCTAAAAATTTATCATCAATACTCTTTTTATCGTCATTTAATTCTAAATATTCAGAAAAATTAAATGATAATATCTTTATACTTATATATCTACCTAATAAATGAGTAGATAATTCACTAGATAATATTTTACTATTAGATCCCGTTATAAATATACTTACATTTAAGGTTGCTCTAAAGGAATTAATTACTTTCTCAAACTCAGATACATTTTGTATCTCATCAAAAAACAAATAGTATTTTTCTTAGTCTATAATTTTAGATTTAACATAAGTATAAAATTTTTTAGGGTCAGTATAATCAGAATAATCATAATCTTCAAAATTAATATATATTATATGATTTTCATCTATACCATTATTCTTAATTTCGTCGATTATTTGCATCATTAAAACAGACTTTCCAGAACGTCTTACACCCGTAATAATTTTAATTAGTTCACTGTCATAAGAATCTCTTAATTTTTTCAAATAAATTCCTCTTTTTATCATAATTATTCCTCCTAATTTAATTATATTACAGAGTTTTTAATTTGCCAAACTTTCAGTCTACAGTCGAAAGTTTATTGTTTTTTTGAAATTTATCGAGTAAGCGCCAATATAAAAATAGAGCTAATTACTCTATTTATCAACATTTTTTCTTAATTAAAAAGTGAGTGTATTTCTCATTAACTATTTCACCAGTACATAATTCTTGATTTTTTTTAGCACTTACTCATTCTATATTATTTTTTTTCTCTAATTTTTATTAATAATTAATCTCTAGGTTGAAAAAACAAAGAAAAGAAAAATGAAAAAATTATTGCGGCGACTATTCCTGACGAAGTTAAATCAAACATTCCCATAAATAGACCCATTACACCAAATGTATTAACTGTATCCATGGCTCCATGAATTAGTAGATGGCCAAATGATGTAATAGGAACAAGTGCGCCACCACCTGCAAAAAGAACAAATTTATCGTAGATATTAAATGAATCTAGGAATGCTCCTATAATTACAAACATAGTTGTAATATGTCCTGGCGTTAATTTTGTATTATCTAGTATTAATTGTCCTATCAAGCAAACTATACCACAAAATATAAATGCATTTACATATATCATAAATTTGCCTCCAAACATATCGCATGACTAACTGCTGGAATTGTCTTTTTTAAATTAACTGTTACTTGACTGTGTAATGATCCTGTTGCGACCATTAATACTTTTTTTAGTTTTCCTTTTTTCATTTTATCTAGTATATACCCATATGTAACAAGCGGAATGCAAGCAGGGCCACTTCCGCCCGCATAAACATCCTGTTTATCAATATCATATATCATACATGCAGTATCATCTAAGTTATTTAACTCAATTCCATATTCTTTTTCCATATAATCTTTTAAAATATCTTTGCCATATCTACCTAAATCTCCAGTTAATATTAAATCATAATCACCTACTTTAGTTTTAGTATTAACAAGATGAGTATAAATAGTTTTAGCTGCAGCTGGTGCCATAACTGCTCCCATGTTAAATGCATCTTTAACCCCAGAATCAACAACACTACCAAGGGTACTAGATGTAATTCTGATTTTTGATTTTTTTGAAGATACAAGAGCACTTGCCGCACCTGTTACAGTAAATGTTGCAGTTTTAGGTTTAGGGCCACCATATTCTACTGGCTGTCTAAATTGTTTTTCTGATGTACAATTATGTGATGATACTGAGGTAATTATACTTTTAGCCTGTTTTGCTTCAATCATATTAGATGCAATCAATAATCCAAGAGTACTTGTAGAGCATGCTGCATATATACCAATAAATGGAATACCTACTTTAGATGCATTAAAACTACTACTTACAATCTGATTTAATAAATCTCCTGATATTAGAGCATCAATATTACTTATTTTCTTTTTAGTTTTTTGCAGTAATATATCTATACACTCACCTAACATTTTAATTTCTGCATCCTCCCATGATTTTGAGCCAAAGTATAAATCATTATAACTTTTATCAAAAAAATTAGATAAAGGTCCTTTTGCTTCATAAGTTCCAGAGATTGTTGCAGTATCATTTATATATACGTTTTCATATTCTTGTGTCATTATAGTTAGCCTCCCATTAATATAATTCTTAAAATTCCAAATACATATGCTGAAACAACACCAAATAGTATTACTGAACCAGCAAGTTTAAACATATTTGAACCAAGTCCTGTAACAAATCCTTCACGTCTGTATTCTAAAGCCGCACTCATCATAGCATGGGCAAAACCAGTAATTGGAACAATTAAACCACATTTAGCAAACCTCACCCAATTATCAAAGAAACCAAGTGCGGTAAAGAAACATCCTAAAAACACTAGTGTAATAATCATAAACGTTGATGCTTCTTTAGTTGGAATATGAAGATAATAAGCATATAATTCTATTAAAATCTCTCCTACAACTCCCATAAATCCACCAACAATAAAACTAATTAAACAATTCAATAATATATTTTCTTTAGGCGTATGTTTTTTTACTATTGCATTATATTTATTTATTTCCATATAAAAATCCTCCTATTCTTATTATGAATAGGAAGATTTTTTTTATTCCACAATATTTGGATTTTTATTACATTTTAATACTTTAGTCTTATTTAATTCATCATTAGATATATATGTATCATTAATTATTTTATCAAACTCTCTCTTTATAATATTAAAATAATGTGTTGAATTTCTAGAAATCATTCTTTCTATATCAGACAATTCTATATTTGATAATAGAATTGGTGATAATGCATCATCAAAATAATAATTATTACCTTTAAATTGCAACATATTTTTATATTCATCTATTTCATATACTACCCTTTTTATAAAATCATCATCATTTAAACTTGCAATTTCAATAGCAATAGCACCCAATTCTTCTTTACTAAAACATTCATCAACTTGTTTTGGTATAACAGTATCTTTCGTATAAATATTATCGTGTTTATATTTATGAAATACTATAGTTTCAGGAGTAACACTATATCTGATTACTATATCTTTATCTGTTTTAAATACCTCTAATATATTTTCATTTACAGAAGAATCTTCTACATTATAATCAGTATTTTGTGAAAAAAGTAATAACGCCTTTACATCTTTATAATTATTAAGTAGTGATACTTCATGATAAGATGCACGGTTGTGATATCCAATTAGAGAATTATAAAGTGAACTATTAAAAATTTTTACTTCTCTTACATCTTCTAAACATAAGCCACAAAAATCATTATCTTTATTATAATCATATAAAGATTTTATATAATAATTAATTTTGTTATTATATAAACTTATACTTCTTTCATAAAAATTTTTATTTATTGATGGATAGACTTTAACTTCATTAAAAAATTTATTAGATTTATTATTAAAAAAATTCATATATTCTTTTCTTAACAAAACAGTCTCTGATACACCAAAAATATCACAATTAATTCCCTTTATATATTCTAAACTACACTCATTTCTAGCATTAGATACGCTAGGAACTGTTTTTTTATATTCTATACCATTATACTTTGTAATCTGTAATTTATCATAAAAGTCGTTTCCTTTTCCATCTACATAACTTAATCTTTCTGCAATGGGAGTATTACCATCAACAAAATATGTATACTCACATTTACTCTTATCATTAATTACTGTAACATTAACATAAGTTGGTGATAGTGTTTCATTTCTTGTAACATTGAAGACATCATTAAAATTACATATATTAGAAAAATATGAAAATTCAGAAAAATATTTTGTATTGTTTTTTTTATCATAAATCTCCATAGAACCACTATCAACCGAAACATCTAGTTTAACCACTTGATAATCATTTATCCTTGTATTATCAAAAGGTATTTTAAAACGTTCAGCAATATCTTTTAATTCAACAATTCTTTCGCAATCTAATTCTTCATCTATTATTACACTTTTATTTATATAATTAGTATATAAATAACCTAAACTAAAACTCATATAATCCCCCTGAAAAATATTTACTCTCTAATATTTTGATATTTCTCGCATTCATTATTAGAATCAATATAATCATAATGATATTGATTACTATAAAACTTAATTAGTACACATCCCATCATTGCTTCTTCTGTAACAGGATTAGTTATTTTACTACTTTCTATATATCCACTACTAACTATATCAGTTAAATACATTACTTTTGGAGTAGTACTATCTACTCTAAAGTTAGAATTAACAAAATATGTTTCAGCTGCACTTTTTATACTCGCAACTTGATTGTTATAAGCAGATTTTTTTGCATCTTCAATAGAATTTTTTATTGTTGGAATAAGAATTATTGCTAAAACAGCTAAAATAACTAAAATAGCTAATAATTCAATAAGCGTAAAAGCATTTTTCTTCATATATACCTCTTTCCATTGTTTATTTTCCATTATCTCTTTCCCATTATCTATTTCTATAATTATTTAAAACTATTATTATTTTTCATATTTACAAATTTGTTTACAGTACTTGGATTAAACATATTCTTTCTAACATTAGAAGTTGTTTTATTATTTGAATTACCATGAAGCATCGGAGTAATATTCTTATCGCCTAGAATAGTTTTATTATTATCTTTCTTAATTTCATCTTGCTTTTTAACTATATCTCTTGCTTCATTCATCATCCATTTTAATCTTCTTGAATTACTTCTATCAATTTGTGACATTCTATACTCATGTCCAGTTGTATTATATCCTTCTAAATTATTCATTTATCCATTTCCCCTCATAAAAGCAATATGAATCATAATTACATGTATCTTTTCTAAATGTATATTGATATTTTTTAGTATCTAATGTTCCTAACATATTTTCAAGTGATTCCATATTTGTATATTCACCATTACTAATCTCTTCAGTATAATTATAATCTCTATATAGTGTATATCTATTATTTTCTATCTTAACAAAAGCAATATTAAATGATGTATTTATAGTATTCTCATTTGGACTACTTGCATCATACATCTTTTTTACATCATAGTAAATAACTCTAGAATTATAATCTATTTTATTAAATACATATTTCTTACTACCGGCATCATACTTAAATACTCCTGTATATTCACTAAATGAACCACTAGGTACTGTAAAATCTATTAAGTTATAACCGGTTTTAGGTCCAAACATATTCTCAATTCTAGAAATTAGATAATTACTATCAAAACTAACTATTCCATCATTAGTTATATATCCACTATAAATATTTAAAAATGCATTATATAGTATATCATTATTAGATAAATCTGCAACAGTAATGTTATTATTTTTATAATAATTATCTATGACGCTAACATCATTATGCATAACAGGATATACTAAAGTATTAACAATCTCACTATCCATAGTTATTTCTTCTTTAACATTGCTATCTTTTTTTTCTTTATTATTATCACTAATATTAACTCCGCTAGTATTTAACATCTTATAGATATTAGGCATAGATATTATACCTACAATTACAATTATTACACATACTATAATTAAAACTATTGTTCCCTTTTTAATCCTCATAATCCTCCTATATAAGTGGTTCTCTTACATATATATCTATATCACTATTTAGTTCTATATTTATTTTACTGCTTTTAACTTTAATGAATCCAATATTAGGTATTACTATATCACTAGTCTTATTTATATTAAAACTAATACTTTTAATACTGGTAAAACACTTATCTTTATAATATCTATCAACACAGATATTACTTGGAACATAAATAATAATATCATTATCACTAACGCTTATTTTTATAATATCTTCTATAAATATATACTGCATACCTTTTACTTGATAACTAATTGGTTTAATTATCTTACTTTTAGATAATTTTTTTAATATATTATCACCTAAATTATTAAGATTATTATCAGTAACAATTCCCGGTGTATCTACAAGAGTAAAAGTATCTAATTTAATCTCTATTAAATCAAGTGTTGTATTAGCTAGATAACTAGTAGTAATACTAGTATCAATACTTGAATAATTATAAATAAGTTTATTTATTAAACTACTCTTACCAGAATTAGTATAACCTATAAAATATACTTTATTTGTAACATTATTTCTAATACATTCATAAAGTTCATCTATATTATAATTATTCTTACTACTAACACACATTGTATCAATAATATTTAAATTGTATTTATCAAAATAAGATTTATATCTATCTATATTATTAGTAGGCATTAAATCAAATTTATTTAAAGCAAGAATTACTTTATTTTTTATTCTATTTTTAATAGTTTCAAAGTTTTTTGGTATATTTAATAAATCTACAACAAGAACTACTAAATCATCACTACTTATTTTATCTAAATTATTAAGAAAATTATTATTAACATCAACTTTCTTATACTCATTATAATTTCTGATTCTAAAGCACCTTTCACATAGATTATTAGAAGTTAAAACACCACAACCTACACATTTATTCATAATATCTACCCTTAGTAAATAAGTTTTTATCTCGTAACTTCTTTTGCACTTTTCTTTCTTTTCTTCTTTTTAAATAAGCAGTTATAAATTCTTTTTTTCCTAATTGATCTGTTAAAATAGTGGTTATCCCAATTCTATTACCACATACAACATCATCCATCATAGAGTCCCCTATAATAGCTATTTCTGATAATTTATACCCTGAATTTAATACAAATTGTTCTAATTCTTTGGCCTTAGGTTTACGACAATTACTCCTATAATCTATTCCAAGTTCAGTTGCGAAAACTTTAACTCTAACACCAATACTATTCGAAGCAATCATTATTTTAAATTTCTTTTTAAGTTTTTCAAACAATTTAATTGCCTCTTCACTAGCATGTCTATCAGTAATAAGCGCAATAGTATTATCAAGATCAAATATTAAAAACTTAATACCCCTACTAGATAAATTTTTATAATTAATTTCAAATATATTTTTTTGATATAAATCAGGTACATACTTCTCCATTTAATCACCAACATTCTTGAGTTAATTTTATCACATTTATTTATCTTAAGCAATGAACTTTAAATGTTTTTCAAAAAAAATTAATGTAATGTCTAGAAAGTTATAGATAATTTTAGTCATAAAATTATCTATAACGCTATTGTACCCAATTGCTGGCGTGCGTTATAGATTTTATATAGGGGAAA
>CADCIZ010000013.1 GCA_902801685.1 uncultured Erysipelotrichaceae bacterium
TGTATATAAAAATTTAGTTGATGTTGTACATGACAATATGGATTTAATGTATGATTATATGGATTTAAGAAAAAAAGTATTAAATATTGATGAGATGCATATGTATGATATATATGTTGATTTAGTTAAAATAGATAATGATGATATTCCATTTGAAAAAGGAAAAGAGATTGTATTTAATGCTTTAAAACCATTAGGAGAAAACTATATTAATGATCTAAAAAAAGCGTTTGATGAGAGATGGATTGATATATATCCTAATAAAGGTAAGAAGTCGGGAGCTTATAGTTGGGGGAGTTATGATACTTATCCATATCTATTATTAAATTATAATAATACAACTGATAGTGTAGTTACTATGGCTCATGAGTTAGGTCACTCTATGCATTCATATTATTCAGATAAAAATCAAAACTATTTTAATAGTCAATATCCAATATTTTTAGCAGAGATTGCATCTACAGTAAATGAAGTATTGTTAAATGAATATATGTATAAAAATGCAAGTAGTAAAGATGAAAAAATATTTTATTTAACAGAAATGTTGGATAAGATTAGAGCGACTATTTATCGCCAAACTATGTTTGCTGAGTTTGAAATGATTATGCATGATAAAGAGGATAAAGGTATTCCACTTACAGAAGAAGAGTTTTCTAACACTTATTATGAACTTAATAAACTATATTATGGTGATAATGTAGTTTCAGATGATTTAATAAGATATGAGTGGGCTAGAATTCCACATTTCTATACATCATTTTATGTTTATAAGTATGCAACAGGATTATCAGCAGCATTAGCAATCGCAACAGATATATTAAACGAAAAAGCCGGTGCCCGTGATAAATACTTAGAATTCCTATCTAGTGGTTCAAGTGATTATCCACTTAATATATTAAAAAAAGTTGGAGTTGATATGACTACCAAGGAACCTATAGAAAAAGCATTAAAAGTATTTAAAGATAAATTAGAAGAATTAAAAAAGTTAGTATGAAAGTAGGTGTAGTATGAATAAAAGAGATTATTATGAGGTTTTAGGAGTTTCTAAAGGCGCTTCACAAGATGAGATAAAAAGAGCGTTTAGAAAACTAGCTAAAAAATATCATCCAGATGTATCTAAAGAACCAGATGCTGAAGAAAAGTTTAAAGAAGCACAGGAAGCTTATGCAGTATTGTCTGATGAACAAAAAAGAGCTCAATATGATCAATATGGTCATGCCGCATTTGAAGGTATGAATGGTGGAACTGGATTTGATTTTTCTGACTTTGATTTTAGTGATATTTTTGATGGTATCTTTGGTGGAGGATTTAGTTCATTTAGTGGCTTTGGTAATAGAAGAAATTCTAGAAATGGGGCTCGAGATGGTAATGATAGATTAATGAGAGTTAATTTATCATTTGAAGATGCAGTATTTGGAACTAAGAAAAAAATTAACGTTACAGTTAATGAAGAATGCAGTAAATGTGATGGAAAAGGTGGACATGGTTCTCATACTTGTAAAACTTGTCATGGTAAAGGGGTTGTAACAAGAGAACAAAGGACTATTTTAGGATCTTTTATGAGCCAAACAACTTGTCCTGATTGTCATGGTAAAGGTACTGCTTTTGATAAAATATGTAGTAATTGTCATGGTGATGGAACAGTTAGAAAGAACAAAGACTTAGATGTAAAAATACCAGCTGGTGTAGATAGTGGCTCAAGATTACGTCTAGCTGGCAAAGGAGATGCTGGTATTAATGGTGGAGCTAATGGTGACTTATATTTAGAGTTTGTCGTTAAAGAACATCCTCTATATATTCGTGATGACTATGATATCTATTTAGAACTTCCAATTACTATTACTGATGCAGTGTTAGGTGCTAAATTAGATGTTCCAACTCTATACGGTAATGTTAAGTTAAATATACCAAGTGGTTCAGAGTCCGGTGATAAACTTCGTATTAAAGATAGAGGAGTAACTCATGTAAATAGTTCTGTTAAAGGAGATATGTATATAATACTTAAAGTGTGTATTCCAAAGAAAATAGATAAAAAGCAGAAAAAACTATTTGAAGAGTTATCAAATACTAATTTAAAGACTAGTGATTTTAAGACAGTTGAATCATATCTAGATAAATAATATAAAAAATGTATATTACAAGGGGTGATATACGTTTTTATATAATCAAAACTGATAATGTATATTTGTATAAATTAAAAAAATGTGATATTCTTAATATAGAGGTGTGAATAATGAATACAATATTAGAAATCATATTTAAGGAAAATAAAAAAGATAAGGTTAGTAGTTTAAATAATTTGTTTTTTAAAAAATATTTAGATAGTGAATTAATTATTAAATTAATTGATATTAGAAAACTATATTTAGATATATTAACATTTGAAAAAAGTAAAGAAGCGGACATTCACACCAGAGATATATTAAAGAATAAATTAGATGATGTACTTAATAAAAAGAATAAATTAGAGAATCAAAATTTTAGTTTTTTAAAGAAGAAGATTGCGATAGTTAAAGAACTTACTGAAAGTATAGATGTTAAAAAGATAGAAATAGAAGAAAAAATTAATGAGAGTTTAATCAATAACACTAATTTAATTAATGAATTAAATATTGAAGCAGAAAAAATAAGTAATGAAATTAATTCTCTTACGATAAATAAATATGATAAAGATATGCTTGTTAATGCGCTAAAGTATAAAATTAATAATATTGGTAGTATTAATATCAATTATATTAGTTCTGATAAAAAAGATTTATATGATAAAGAGTTAAGTAATATTATAATAAATGAAGATGCTAGAAAGTGTTATATAAGTTATTTATTTGAAATGATTAATAGTGATATAGATAATTTATGTCATACTTATAATATTTCTAAGAATTATATGCTTATTACCTATCAGAAAGATGTAAATATTAATCTAGAGAATAATAGTATTGTACTTGAGAATATTATAGGTAAAAAGTTAAATGAGAAATTAAGTAATTATATAGAAATAATTATTGATAAGAATCTTACTAATAATACAATAAGTGAGATAAGTTTAGAAAAACTTAAACATAATTCTATAATACATACTATGAGTCATTTTGCTAAAAACTATAAAGAATTAAAAAGTGATGAAGAAGTAATTAGTCGTGAATATGAAATGATTAGAGGCTTTGTTGTAGATTTAATGAAAGATACGAAGAATAATCCTAATAAACTAATGGTAGATATTATTAATGATACTATAGATATTTTTAAAAGTTTTAGTGAGAATATTGGGTTGTATTAACGGTAATTTATTAAACTGATGATAAGTCAGTTTTTTTAGTGGATTTTAAAAGGAAATTTAAAAGTTTTGTCGTATATTATATATAGGAGGGAAAAAATGTCAAATGAGAAAAAAGAGTTTTATGGTTTAAATTATGATCCTGTTTTTAAAAATGTATTCTATAGAGATAAAAGTTTACTTAAGCGTTTTCTAAATGATATTCTATCTAATTTTTATGATAATCTTATAATTAATGATGTAAGTATTTTAAATACTGAGATACCTAAGGATAGACTGTATATCAAAAATAAGACAGTAGATATATTAGTTGATATTGGTGATAAAAAGATTAATTGTGAAGTTAATATGTCTTATGATAATGAAACTGAGTTTAGAAATTTTCTTTATCTTATGCAAGCAACGATACATGATGTAAAGAAAGGTACTAACTATGTTGATATAGAAGATCATATTCAACTTAATATTAATTTTGTAGGTAATAAGGCACAAGGCTTTGAAATATCTGAATATACTAATATTACTACGGGCATTAGAAAAATACCATATGTTAGAACAATCGATATAAACGTTGATTATTTTAGAAACACATGGTACAATTTAGTTGGAATTGAAAAGGAAAAATACTATGAAGATAATAAGAGTATCATTATGTTTTCCTTTAATGAAAATGATTTAAAGAATTTAAAAGATGAGGATGAGTATATGAAGAAAATTAAGAATGATGTAGAAGAACTAAATCAAGATTCTGAATTTTATCAGTGGATGACAGATGAAGAAGATAGACAAATGATGGAAAACAGTATTAAGATTAGATGTAGACGTGAAGGTATTGAAGAAGGTCGTAGTGAATCAATAAAAGAAATTGCTAGAAACTTAAAAAAACTTGGAACAAGTATTTCTGATATTTCTAAAGCAACAGGATTATCTGAAAAAGAAATTGAAGAACTATAAAAACAGAATCATATGAACCATAAAACTTTGTATAGGACTTTAATTAGTTCTTTTTTTGGTGTAGTAAAAAGAATCTCTATATTGAAAATAAAAGAGACTTATGATAGAATATGGATAGATAGGAAAGATATAATTATGGACAATTGATTATTTGTGTTGTCCTCTTTTTAAATAAAGATAAAGGTGGTTTATGATTAAATATGATTTTAAGACTTTTATGAATATTGATGGTGCGAGTAGCTATAAAGAGATTATTCATAAAATTAAGAGTAAGTTTGATAAGTGTGATGGTGGAGAGATATTTACTGATGTTTCTAAGTGCATATCTAGTAAAGATATTGAGAAGATAAAGAAGGTAAGTAAATATATAAGAAACAACTGTGATGTATTCTTAGTAATTGGTGTAGGTGGTTCTTATCATGGTTCTAAAGCACTTATTGATATGTTTATTAATAAGTATAAAAAGGATATAGAAATATTATTTGCTGGTTATAGTATGAATAGTAGTAATTTATATGAGTTATTAGATTATATAAAGGATAAAAGAGTTATAGTTAATGTTATTAGTAAAAGTGGTAATACAATGGAAGTTAACTTTGTATTTTCTAAGGTGCTAGAGTTAATGAAGAGTAAATATAGTGAGAAAGAACTTAAAAAAAGGATTATTATAACTACTAATAAGAATGGTGGTAAGTTACTTAGTGTAGCTAAAAAGAAGAATTATATGAAGTTCTATATACCTGATGTAAGTGGTAGATATTCGATAATGACATCTGCTGGATTACTTCCTATATGTGTTGCTGGTATTGATATAGATAGTTTAATTGAAGGTTATAATGAAGGTAAGAGTGATATGGATAAATGTTTCTTATATGCAACTATAAGGGATATACTATATAAAAAAGGTAAAAAGATAGAAGCATTTACTGTATATGATGAGAATTTGTTATCACTTAATGACTGGTTAAAACAATTATTTGCAGAAACTCAAGGTAAAAAGAAAAGAGGAATACTACCTATTAGTGTATTTAATACAAGAGATATGCATAGTTTAGGACAATACTTTAATGAAGGTGAAGAAATAGTATTTTCAACTGTTATAAATATTGTTGATAATAAAGATGTTAAACTTAAAGATAAGTCATTAAATAAGATTAATAATATTGCTTTACTTAGTATAGCAAAATCATATAGCATGCCTAGTATAATTATAAATATGGATAAATTAAATGAGAAGAATGTAGGAAGATTACTTTATTTCTTTATGGTAAGTGCATCAATTGGAGGATATCTAATGGGGGTTAATCCTTATAATCAACCAGGGGTTGTGAGTTATAAGAAAATAATAAAGGAGAATTTAAATGGTAAATATAAAAGATAGTTTATTTAAAGAGTATGATTTAAGAGGGATAGTTGGAGATGAAATAACACCCGATGTTAGTTATAAAATAGGATTAGGTTATGGATCTTATGTTCAGTTAAAGGGTTATACTAGAGTAGTTGTAGGATATGACAATAGATTATCTAGTAAATATTTAACAGATAAATTAATTAAAGGATTAATTGATAGTGGGATTAATGTAATTAATCTTGGCTTAGTTACTACTCCTATGTTTTATTGTGCGAAATATAAACTAGGACTTGAGACAGGTATTATGGTTACTGCTAGTCATAATCCCAAAGAATATAATGGATATAAAGTATCATTTGATAATATTGGGAATGCTTATGGTGATAAAATTAGAGATTTAAGAGATTACATAAAAAAAGAAGATTTCTTAAGTGGTAGAGGTATTTTAACTAATTATGAGATTAAAGATGAGTATTTAAAACTAATTAAAGATTCTATTGATATAAAAAGAAAGTTAAAAGTAGTAGTAGACTGCGGTAATGGTACTGCTAGTGTAATTGTTAAAGATGTATTTAATATGTTTGATTTGGATATAGAATATTTATATTGCGATTCAGATGGTAATTTTCCTAATCATCATCCAGATCCTAGTAAAGAAGAAAACATGAAAGATTTATCTAAAAAAGTGTTTGAGTTAGGTTCTGATTTAGGAATTGCTTTTGATGGAGATGCCGATAGAGTAGGTTTTGTTGATAACTTAGGTAATTATTATAGTGCTGATTACTATTTGGCTATAATGAGTACTTACATGAAGAATAATTTAGATAGATTACTCTTTGATGTAAAGTGTTCAAAGATGTTAATAGATAGTTGTGAAGAAAACAATATTAAACCATGTATTTATAAAACAGGTGCATCTTATACCAATAAAGAGATGAAAGAGAAAAACTATATATTAGGTGGAGAATACTCTGGACATATATTCTTTAGAGATAAATGGCCAGGCTTTGATGATGGAATATATGCAGGACTAAGACTTATTGAAATGTTATCTAATGTTGATGTTAAATTAAGTGATATGATAAGTAAATTTAATAAATATGAAAACGAGTATGTAGAGTATCCTATAGATATAGATAAAAAAGATAAAATAGTAAATAGAGTTAAATACTATGCTCAAGATATGGATTATAAGTTTATTGATATAGATGGTGTTAGAATAGAAGTTGATGATGGATTTGCTTTAATTAGAGGTAGTAATACGCAACCTATCCTAACTTTAAGATTTGAAGCTAATACTAAAGATAGATTAAGTGAAATAAAGATGGAGTTTATGAATTTAATAGATTCTATTGTTGGTGATTTGAACTAAGATGAAAATCTTAGTTTTTTTGCAAATGTAAAATATTTGTTTGGTATTATTAACACATTTCTCTTTTGTTGCACCTGCAACACTTTTTTATTGCGATTCATGATAAAATGTATTAGGTGATAACATGGTAGAAAAACGTATTGATGAACTAATTAAGAAAATAAATATTGCAAATTATGAATATTATACATTAGATACACCTAGTATTACTGACCAAGAATATGATGATATGATGGATGAACTAATTAAATTAGAAACACAAAATCCTAATTTAGTTAGAAATGATTCTCCAACTTTGAGAGTAGGTGGACAAGTTGTGAGTAGTTTTAAAAAAGTTACTCATGAAGTTCCAATGATGTCGCTTGGTGATGTATTTAATATAGATGAGATTAAAGATTTTGATGAGAGAGTGCGTAAAGTAGTACCCAAGGTGAGTTATGTATGTGAACTTAAGATAGATGGACTATCTGTATCTTTAAAGTATGAAAAGGGAAAGTTAGTTCGTGCGGCTACTCGAGGGGATGGAGTTGTTGGTGAGGATATAACTCATAATGTAAGAACGATTAAGAATGTACCTCTAAGTTTACCAAAAGATATTGATATCGAGGTTCGTGGTGAGATATATATGCCTATAACATCATTTAATAAGTTAAATGAAGAAAGAGAAAAGAATGGTGAAAACTTATTTGCTAATCCAAGAAATGCTGCAGCAGGATCTGTTAGACAGTTAGATAGTAAAGTTGCAGCTAGTAGAAATTTAGCAACTTTCCTTTATCACCTACCTAATCCAGAAAAATATGGAATTAATAGTCAAATGGAAGCACTAGAGTTTATGAAAAGTTTAGGTTTTACTGTTAATCCTAATATAAAAAAGATAGATGATATTGCTGAGATTGAAGATTATATTACTCATTATGCCGAAGTAAGAGATAATCTTGAATATGATATTGATGGAATAGTTATTAAAGTAGATAATTTATCTGATCAAAAAAGATTAGGAGCTACTGCTAAAGTTCCAAGATGGGCTATTGCTTATAAATTTCCTGCTAAACAAGTATTAACTAAGTTAACTAATATAGAATTTTGTGTAGGACGCACTGGTAAAGTAACGCCACGTGCAGACCTTGATCCAGTTAGACTTGCTGGAAGTGTGGTTAGAAGTGCGACATTGAATAATGAAGACTATATAAAAAGTAAGGATATTAGAGTAGGGGATACAGTATCAATTAGAAAAGCAGGAGATATTATTCCTGAGGTAGTAGAGGTAATCAAAGAAAGAAGAACTGGTAGCGAATTTCCTTTTGAGATGATTAAGGACTGTCCAATATGTGGTAGTGAACTTGTTAGAAATGAAAATGAAGCAGCATATTATTGTTTGAATAAAAACTGCGATGCTAGAAAAATAGAAGGTTTAATTCACTTTGTAAGTAGAGATGCGATGTTTATTGAAGGTTTTGGCGATGCCATAGTAGAAGATTTCTATAACTATGGCTATTTAAAAAGAATACCTGATTTTTACTATTTAAAAGATAAAAAACAAGAATTACAAGAGTTAGAAGGATTTGGTAAAAAAAGTATTGATAACTTACTTAATTCGATTGAAAAAAGTAAAAGTAACTCTTTAGAAAGATTGATCTTTGGTTTAGGAATTAAACATGTTGGTAAGAAAAAAGCAAGTATCCTTGCTAAGTATTATGAGACTATGGATAGTTTAATGAGTGCTTCTTTTGATGATTTAAGAGGTATTACTGATATTGGTGATAAGATAGCTAAAAGTATTGTTGATTATTTTGTAGATAATAAAGATTTAATAGAAGAGTTAAAGAGTATTGGCCTAAATATGAATTATTTAGGTAGTACAACAAATATAAATGATAATTTTAATGGTCTACATTTTGTACTTACTGGAACACTTGAGAGTCTAACTAGAAACGAGGCAAAGAAATTAATAGAAGATGCAGGAGGAGATGTTACTAGTAGTGTTAGTGGAAATACTGCGGCAGTAATAGTAGGTGCGTCACCTGGAAGTAAGTATGATAAAGCAATAAAATTAGGTATTCCAGTATGGTATGAAGAAGAGTTTATGAATAAATTAGGAGGTATGTAGTATGAATGAAGAAAGTATTAAATATTTTGAGGTAGCATGGGAAGGTTTTAAAGGAGTTAAGTGGCAAAGAAATATCGATGTAGCTAATTTTATTGAGATGAATTATGATGAATATACAGGGGATGAAACATTCTTAACAGGTAAATCTAGTAAAACAGCTAAAGTATGGAAAAAGTGTGAATCACTACTAAAAAAAGAAGCAATTAGTGGAGTATTAGATGTAGAAACTGATATAATTGCTGGTATTGATAATTTTGAACCAGGATATATTGATAGAAAAAATGAAGTAATAGTAGGACTTCAAACAGATGAGGCGTTAAAACGTATTATTAATCCATATGGTGGTATGCGTATGGTTAAGAAGTCTTTAGAAGCATATGGATTTAGAATGGATAAAGATATTTATGATAAATTTGTAGAGTTTAGAAAAACACATAATGATGGAGTATTTGATGCATATACTAAAGATATTAGAAAAGCACGCACTAATCATTTAATAACTGGACTTCCTGATGCTTATGGTCGTGGTAGAATTATTGGAGATTATAGAAGAATGGCTTTATATGGAGCTGATTATATAATTGCTAAAAAAGAAGAAGACTTAGATAAATTATCATCTACTATCAATAATTCTACTATTAGAATTAGAGAAGAAGTAAGAGAACAAATAAAAGCACTAAAAGAAACTGTAAAGATGGCATTGCGTTATGGATATGATATATCAAAACCTGCTATGAATGCTAAAGAAGCAGTACAATGGTTATACTTTGCTTATCTTGCAGCAGTTAAACAGAATAATGGTGCGGCTACTAGTATTGGTAGAAATACAACTTTTATTGATATTTATATTAAAAGAGATATGGATAAAGGAATTCTTACAGAAGAAGAAGCCCAAGAGATAATTGATCAATTTGTAATTAAATTAAGATTAGTACGTCACTTACGCACACCTGAATATGATAGCTTATTTGCTGGAGATCCAACTTGGGTTACTGAATCTATTGGTGGTATGCTTGATGATACTAAGTCACTTGTTACAAAGACATCATTCCGTATTTTAAATTCACTTAATAATATTGGAACATCAGCAGAACCTAATATGACAGTCTTATGGAGTACTAAATTACCAGATAACTTTAAAAAGTATGCATCTTTAATGGCTATAATTACTCATACATTACAGTTTGAAAACGATGATTTAATGCGTCCAATATATGGACCTGATTATGCTATTGCATGTTGTGTATCAGCCATGATTGAAGGTAAACAAATGCAGTTCTTTGGAGCAAGAGTTAATCTTGCAAAGGCATTACTATATGCCCTAAATGGTGGTAGAGATGAGATAAGTGGTGCTGTTGTCATTGATGATATTGAACAAATAGAAGGTGAATATCTAAATTATGATGAAGTAATTAAAGTATATAGTAAAGTACTTAGAAAAGTTGCTAAAACTTATGTTGATGCTTTAAATATAATTCATTATATGCATGATAAATATGCTTATGAAAGTATTCAAATGGCACTTCATGATACGATTGTTGCTAGAGTTATGGCATTTGGAGTTGCAGGACTTTCAGTTGTTACCGATTCGCTTGCGGCAATTAAATATGGTAATGTACGAGTTAAAAGAGATGAAAGAGGTATAACTCAGACATTTGATAATGAATCTGATTTTCCTAGATACGGTAATAATGATGATAGAGCAGATGATATTGCGGTAAAACTTGTTACAAAATTTTATAACGAACTTAAAAGATATCCATTATATCGTAACGCTTCTCATACATTATCAATTCTAACTATTACATCAAATGTAGTATATGGTAATAATACGGGTGCAACTCCAGATGGGAGAATTGCTGGAGTACCATTCGCACCAGGTGCAAATCCAACTGGGGGAGCAGATAAGTCAGGAGCTCTTGCCTCACTATCTAGCGTTGCCAAAATTCCATATAAAGTATGTTTAGATGGTATATCTAATACATTCTGTATGGCTCCAGAAACATTAGGTCCAGAGGACGCTAGAGTATCTAATTTAGTACAGGTATTAGATGGATACTTTAAACAAGGAGGACATCACCTAAACGTTAATGTATTAGATAGACAAATGTTAGTAGATGCGATGAATAATCCAAATAAATATCCAAATCTAACTATTAGAGTATCTGGGTATGCAGTAAACTTTAATAAACTAACTAAGAAACAACAAGAGGAAGTTATTTCAAGAACTTTCCATGGTTCACTATAATGCAAGGCTATATTCATTCAATTGAAACATTAGGTCTTGCAGATGGGCCAGGACTTCGAATTGTTGTGTTTATGCAAGGCTGCCCTTTAAGATGTTTATTCTGCCATAATCCTGATACTTGGGAAAAAGGCAATAATTTACTTACTACATCTGATGAGATTGTAAATACTGTAAGAAAATACCGCAATTTTATAGAACAAAATGGTGGTGTAACCTTATCTGGTGGGGAACCATTATTTCAATCAGATTTTACTTTAGACATCTTAAAAAAATGTAAAAAAGCAGGTTTTCATACTGCTTTAGATACATCAGGTACCGGGTATAAAAAAGAATTACTTGATGATATATTAAAGTATACAGATTTAGTTTTATTAGATATAAAAGCAATTACTAATTCATCTTATAAAAAAATGACTGGAAAAGACATGTCAGAGTTTAATTATTTTCTAAATAAAATACAAAAACTGAATAAAAAGATATGGATTAGACAGGTTGTTGTTCCAGGTATTAATGATACTAAAGAATATATGTTTAATTTAAAAAAGTATTTGTCTAAAATTAAAAATATTGAAAGAATAGACTTACTTCCATACCACAACATGGGATTAGAAAAATATAAAAAACTAAATATAAAATATAGATTAGAAGGTACACTAGATATGGATAAAAATAAATTAAAAGAATTAGAAAAATTGCTAAAAGTAAAGATTTGATTTGACTTTTTATGTTTAATATTATAATATGTTCTTGCGCGTGATAGGTGATTATTTTGGATTATAATGAGAAAATATGTGAAGGTTATTTAAAGGATATTAGTAGATATAAACTTTTAACTGAGAAAAAAGAAAGAGAATTAATGATAAAAAAGTGTTGTGGAGATTCTAAAGCAAGAGAAACACTTATTAATTGTAATTTACGATTAGTTGTTAGTATTGCTAAACTTTTTGCAGATGATTATGATAACTTATTATCTTATATTCAAATAGGAAATATTGGACTAATAAAGGCTGTTGATAATTATTCAATAAATTTTAAAAATAGATTATCTACTTATGCTTTTCTAGCTATATTTCGTAGTATAAATGATTATATATATGTAGATAAAGAAATAACTGTACCAATATGTGCAAGTAAGTTATATCAGAAAATCAAAAGAATTATTGAAGAATATAAAAATCAGGGTATGATTTTGAATGCTGATGTTTTATCTCAAGAATTAAGTGTTGATAAAAACAGAATTGTTAAGATTTTATCTTCGCCTGGAATTGATCCCAAATATATATCCAGAACTGAGAATGGTGATTATATTTATGATATAGAATGTCCTAGCAAAAGTAATACGGAGGTTGATTATGAATTTAAAATAGGAAAAATTTATCTAGATGAATTTTTGAAAAGCAATTTAACTGATGATGAAATAAATATTTTAAAATTGTTAAATGGCTACTGTGGAGAAAAATATTCATATAATCAAGTTGCGAAAATAGTTGGTAGTACAAGAAACGAAATAATAAATGAAGAAAAAAGAATATTAAGAAAACTAAGAACGCCTAAATCATTTAATCGACAATATTTGCTTAATGCTAAAGAAATGATATTAGAAAAATAAAAAAAGCCTTTCGGCTAATTATTTCTTTTTTCTAAATAAATCAACGATATTGATATTTAAGGCATTACAAATATTTGTTAAAGTTATAAAAGTAACATTTTTAAAATTCTTTTGAGATTCTATTTGTTTTATATATGAAGTCGAACACATTGCTTTTTCGGCAAGTTGCTCTTGTGTAAGATTACGTATTTTTCTATATTCTTTAATATTTTCTGATAAATTATTGTATTCTTTGTAAACATTAATCTTGCTCATATGTACCTCTTTTCAAAGTCTTTTTTGACTGTTGCTTTTTTCTTTTTAATTTATTTTCTCATAATTTCTAAAATTTGACAGTACACTATTGGTGTTCTTGTGGTATAATAATGATGGAGGAAAAAATGAATTATACAAAACTTAGAGAATTAAGAAACGAAAATGGATATACATGTAAATACATGGCGAAAGAACTAAATATTACTGCTGCTTACTATTGTCAAATAGAAACAGGATCTAGAAATTTATCTTATAATATGGCTTGTAAAATTGCTAGAGTGTTTAACATGAAACCAGATGAAATTTTTTATAAAGATCATATGGAAAAAAGGTTGAAGTAATCTTTTTTTTTTGTTAAACTATATTTTAAAGGAGGGTATTTATGACGCTTGCTGCAGATACATTTATTGTAACTAATAAAACAGTTTTAAATAATAATGATTTAAGTATCCTTCTTAATTTATATCAACCACTTGTTGGTAATGAAGCAATTAGTCTATATTATACACTATGGTCATATTTGGATAAAACTGGTGCTATTTCTAATGAATGGACACATCATCATTTACTTAAAAATATGCAAATAACAATTAGAGAGATAGATGATGCGAGAGTAAAATTAGAAGCAATCGGTCTTTTAAAAACATATAAAAAAGAAGGTAATATTAATAATTATATATATGAGATTTATTCACCAATGAGTGCATCAGAGTTTATTAATAATCCAGTTTTAGCTACTGCTTTATATAATGCAATAGGTAAACTTGAATATGAAAAAATAATTAGTTTTTATAAAATACCTAGTTTAAACTTAAGAGACTACGAAGATATAACTAAGAGTTTTAGTGATGTATTTGGTTTTTATAATGGTTCTATTAATGATAACTTAATATATGATTTAAAGAAATCTCGATATAGACATATAGAAATATTATCTAAAATTGAATTAAATACGATTCTTAGTTTAATTCCTGATGAATTATTAAATAAAAAAACAATTAATAAGAGTTTAAAAGAATATATATATAATATTGCTTATATATATAATTATGATAATGATGATATGGTATCCTTAATTAGAAATAGTATTAATGATATGCATAGAATAGATAAAAAATTACTTAGAGAAAACGCAGAAAAATATTATAGTTTTGAACATTTAGGTAAATTACCAAGTTTAATTTATAAAAATCAACCAGAATATTTAAGAAAGAAAATAAATGATGATTCTAATCGTAGTAAGATGATTTATATGTTTGAGGTAACATCACCTTATGATTTTATAAATAGTAAATACAAAAAAGGTACTCCAACCGCAACAGATTTAAAAATAATTGCGCATCTTTTGCTTGATTTAGAATTAAAACCAGGAGTAGTTAATGTATTAATTGATTATGTACTTAAAATAAATAATAATAGATTAGTCAAATCATATGTTGATACTATTGCTTCTCAGTGGAGTAGAAGTAATATAGAGACTGTAGAAGATGCAATGAACTTTGCCGAAAAAGAATATAAAAGAATGCATAAAAATAGTAAGAATACTACTACAAAGATGATGAAAAAAGAAGAAAAACCAGATTGGTTTAATCAAAATATAGAGGAAAATACGGCAAGTCTAGAAGAAATTAAGAAATTGGAAGAACGTATAGGAAGTAGGTAATATGGAAGAGTTACATAATTTAACTAATATTAAAAGTGATAAGAAACTATTAGATAAAGAGTATGATAATTCTTTAAAAGATGAATACTTTAATAAGATAGTAACTAAGTTAAAATTAGATAAAGCTTACTTAGAAAAATATACATCATTACTGGAAGAATCTAGTTTGGAATTTAGAAATTGCTCTAATTGTAAAGGAATAGTAGAATGTAAAAATAGGATTAAAGGATTTGCTTATTTACCTAAAGTAGTAGATGGTAGTTTGATTTTTGAATATAAACCATGTAGATTTAAGAGAAATGAGATAAAAAAAGAAAAAAGATTGAAAAATGTAAAAAATTTTAATACACCTGATTTTTATAAAGACGCAAGTATTTCTAAAATATATAAAACAGATAAGAATAGATTTAAAACTATTACCTGGTTATTAGATTTTTTAGATAATTATAAAGAAGGAGATAAGGGATTATATCTTCATGGGAACTTTGGATGTGGTAAAACTTATTTAATAGCTGCAACTTTTAACGAATTATCAAACAATGGATATAAAACATCTATAATCTTTTGGCCAGAATTTGTAAGAGATATGTTTTCAAATGATTTCAAAGAATCAATGGAATATGTTAAGAATGTAGATTTACTTTTAATAGATGATTTAGGAGCTGAGAATTTAACAGCTTATAATAGGGATGAAATACTATGTCCAATACTTCAATATAGAATGGATAATAAGTTAACTACATTTATTACATCTAATTTAGATATAAAAGAACTTAATAATCATTTATCTACAAGTAAAAATGGTGTAGAAGAGATTAAAGCAGGAAGAATTATATCAAGAATAGAACAATTAACTGTTGATATGGAAATGATTAGTAAAAATTTAAGAAAATAATTTACAAAGAATAAGAAATGTATTATAATACTTGTGAAAGGCGAGGAATAGGATAAGACTGTAGATAGATTTTTAAAGAGAGTTATCGGTTGGTGTAAGATAATAAATGAATCTTTAGTTACTACCTATTATGATAAGCTGACATTGAAAAATGCTCCGCATTATTGCGTTATTTAATTAAGTTATAAGGTAGGATGGTACCGCGTTTAAACGCTCCTAAAATTGGGGCGTTTTTGTTTTGTTTGGAGGAAGTATGTTGGAGGATGTATGTTAACAGATGAAGAGATAATAAGTATTAGAAGATTAAAGGATTGTTATACGAAGTTAATTGAATTAAATAGACTTAATTTTATTCATAATGAAACTTCAAAAGAGATGTATACAGTATTTAGAGATGTTCATAAAATAATTGGAATGGATGAAAAAATTCTTTACTTACTTTTTACCTATATTGTAAATAGTGATGAAGATGTAAAGATTATATTGAAAGATACTGATATCATATCTAATGATGTAGTAAGTAATTTCTTTAGTAGAGGAATTAGTATTAATGAGTTAATTAGTCCTATATTAAAAGATTATATTAATAATTGTTCTAATAAGTGGTTTAATATAAAAGATTCAGTTATTCGAATTTCAGATGATAATAATAAAGATGTAGATGATATTAATTGTGAAAAAAATGATATTAAAGGAAACCTAGTTGATTATAATCTTCGTCATTTAAAAAAAGAAAATATTAAAGGGATAGAACTTAGAAATCAGAAATTGAAAAGAAAAATAAGGAGGAAAACGTTATATGATAAATATCAAAGAGAATGGTAAATTAAATACATTAAATCATAGTTGTGCTCATTTAATGGCACAGGCAGTAAAACACTTATATCCTAAATCTTTGTTTTGGGTAGGACCTGTAATAGAAGAAGGATTCTATTATGATATAGACTTATGTGGAGATGTAATTACTGAAGATGATTTACCTAAAATTGAAAAAGAAATGAAAAAACTTGCTAAGGATGGCAAGAGAATAGTAAGAAGAGAACTTACTAAGGTTGAGGCTTTAGAAATGTTTAAAGATGATAAGTACAAGGTTGATTTAATTAATAATATGGAAGATGGTACTGTAATTTCTGCTTATACACAAGGAGATTTTACTGATCTTTGTCGTGGTCCACACGTTGAAACTGTAAAATTACTTAAGAATTTTAAATTACTTAAAACAAGTGGAGCTTATTACAAAGGAGATTCTAAAAATCAAATGCTAACTAGAATCTATGGAGTATGTTTTGAAACTAAAGAAGAGTTAGATGCTCACTTACAAGAATTAGAAGAAGCAAAATTAAGAGATCATAGAAAACTAGGTAAGGAACTTGGAATATTTATGTCTGATGATTTAGTAGGTAGAGGACTTCCTATGTATTTACCTAATGGTTATGTTATTTGGCAAGAGTTAGAAAATTACATTAAAGAAAAAGAAAGAAAGTTAGGCTATAAACACGTTATGACTCCAGCCGTTGGAAATGTTGAACTATATAAAACATCAGGGCATTGGGACCATTATAAAGAAAATATGTTTCCAGCTATGGAAGTTGATGGAGAATCATTTGTTCTTCGCCCAATGAACTGTCCACATCATATGATGATATATGCTAATACACTTCATTCTTATAAAGACTTACCAATAAGAATTGGAGAAATTGCGCATGATTTTAGATATGAAGCAAGCGGCGCTTTAAAAGGAATTGAGCGTGGTCGTCATTTCTGTCAAAATGATGCACATCTATTTGTAACTAAGGAACAAATTAAAGATGAATTTAAGAATGTTGTTGATTTAATATTTGATGTATATAAAGATTTCAATATAACTGATTATAGATGTGTATTATCACTAAGAGATAAAAATGATAAAGAAAAGTATCATCCAGATGATGAAATGTGGGATAATGCTGAACAAGAATTAAGAGATGTATTAAATGAGCTTGGTATTGAATATACAGAAGAAATAGGAGAAGCTGCTTTCTACGGACCTAAACTTGATGTAAATGTTAAGCCAGCTGTAGGTAATGAAATTACATTATCAACATGTCAATTAGATTTCTGCTTGCCTGCTAAATTTGATTTAAAATACGTCGATAGTGATGGTACTAAGAAAACTCCAGTAGTTCTTCATCGTGCGATATTAGGTTCGCTTGATAGATTTATGGCATTCTTATTAGAAGAAACTAAAGGAGTACTTCCATTATGGCTTGCTCCAACACAAATTAGTATTCTTCCTGTAAATAATGAATATCATTTGGAGTATGCAAAAGATATCTATAATGAATTAAATGAATTATTTAGAGTAGAACTAAATTGTAAAGATGAAAAATTATCATATAGAATGAGAGAGGCACAAACTAGTAAGATACCTTTAACTCTTATTTTAGGAGATAAAGAAAAAGAAGATAATTTAATAAGCTATAGATTGTTTGGTAGTCATGAAACAACTACAGTATCTAAAGATGAGTTTATAACTTATGTAACAAATAGAATAAAAGATAAAAACTAATTTGCAATTTAGCTAATTATTGTGTATAATTGATTTATGCTAAAGGTTGTGTGATATGGAGAAGAGTAATCATAGAATATTGCTTGCATTTATAGTAATAATTATTATTGGTATATGTGGTTTAGTTGGTTATTTAATTCTTGATAAATCTGGTATGAAATTATCTGGTAATAGTACAACTAATCTAGATTCTGATAGTTTTAATATAAGTATTACATCAAGTAGTTCTGATAATCCAATTAGTATAGATAAAACTAATATCAAAGTATCAGGTACTATAGATGATACAAAAAACAATATTGAGTATAAGTTAAACATTAAAAACAGAGGTACTATTGATACATATTTATATAGTATTGTTGTTGATGATAATAATCTAGATGTAAAACTATTAAATAAAGATAAAGAATTAAATGATGATACTATAATAAAGGCAAAAGATGAATTAGATGTTACACTAGTAATTAGTAAAAAAAGTGAAGAAAGTATTGATTTTGATACTAATATTAAGTTAGTATTTAATCAATACAATAAGTAGGAGATGAATATGAAAAAAGAACTTAATTTAGCAAACGTATTAATATCGTTAATAATGCTTGCAGTAGGAGTGATTCTTGTTATTAATTCTGAGGCTATGATTAATATGATGTCATGGTTTATTGGAATAGTGATAATACTTATTAGTATTATTAAAATAATATATTTATTTAATGATAAGATACTTAATACAACAATGCTTGCGATAAATATATTACTTATGATATTTGGAGTTGTACTTATTAGTTTTCCAAGTATTGTAGATATAGCTATTAAAGTAGTATTTGGTTCTTGGATACTCTTTGCAGGAGTAAAAAGATTAATTCTTGCTGTTGCGGTATCAAGAATAGATAGGCAAAGTTATAAAACTTTCTTAATAAGTGCACTTGTAATGATTGCTTTAGGAGTATTAGTATTAATTAATTTCTATAATCTAGTTGGAATATTCTTAATTGCATACTCAGCAACAGAAATAGTAAACTACATCTATTTCTTAATTAATAAGAATAAATATGGTAATTTATTTAATAAAGAAGAATATGATAATGAAGATAAACGAGTAAAAAAGAAAAAATTAATACCTGAAAAAATTAAAGATAAAAAAGCAATAGATGCTGATATTGAAGAATAAAAGTAAAAAACTTTTATTTTTTATGTTTAAATGGGTTGTTAAAACAAAAAAAATATGATAATATTATATACGTGTTCCGCTTATAGTATATTTTTATAATGAGCATAATATAAAAGAAAGGATTGTGACATTGTGAATTTAGTAGATAAGATAACTGAAAAACAAATTAGAACTGATATTCCTGAGTTTCGTGTTGGTGATACTGTTAAAGTAAATATCAAGATTGATGAAACAGATGCTCGTGGAAATGTTAAGACAAGAATTCAAACTTATGAAGGAATTGTTATGAAGATTCAAGGTTCTAGAATTAGTAAGACATTTACTGTAAGAAAAATGTCTGGAAATGTTGGTACACAAAAGACTTTCCCTATGCATTCACCTCGTATTGATTCAATTGAGGTTGTAAGACGTGGTAAGGTTAGACGTGCTAAATTAAATTATATTAAAGCATCAGTTAAGACTCCTAAGATTAAGGAAAGAGCATAAGGCTACTAGTAGCCTTATTTTAGTAGGTGTGATATGAGAATAGTAAAAGAATTAATACCATATGTAGTTATTGTTTTAGTTGTTGTATTAATTAGAACATTTATCGCAACACCAGTAATAGTATCTGGTTCATCTATGGATCCAACTTTAAAAAATGGTCAATTATTAATACTTAATAAACTTGCAAAAAAATATACTCGTGATGATATAGTTGTTATTGATGCCAAAATTAACGGTAAAAAAGAGAGAATAGTAAAAAGAATCATTGGACTTCCTGGAGAAACATTAGAATATAAAAATGGATTTTTATACATTGATGGCAAAAGAACGCATGATGATTTTGTAAATATAACTCGTGATTTTACTTTAAAGAATGTTACTGGTAAGTCTAAAATACCTGATGGTTATTACTTCGTAATGGGTGATAATAGAACTAATTCTTTAGATAGTAGGGATTCACGTGTTGGATTAGTTAAGAAAAACAATATAATTGGAAAGCCAATGTTAAGAATTTGGCCATTAAATAAAATAGGAACTATTTAGTTTCTGTTTTTAAACTGAGGTGTAATATGTTTGATACAGAAACTAATTCTAGTAATGGTAGAGTAAAAGGCTCTATTAAAGATAGATTAATAAGTTTTCTATACCGTAAAAGATTTAAAATAAAACTTCTAAAAAACAAACTGATAAGAAAAGAAACTAAAGTTATATTTATTTATAGAAAAAAGATGGAAGTTAAAAATTACCGAGATTTAAAAAAATTAGGTGATAAGGTAATAGAAGTAGACGTAAAAACTGAAAAGTTTGATTTTGATAAGTATGATTATTATATTGTTGAACCTGTTAAGAAAAAAGGTATTGATACTGAAGAATTAAAAAATGTAGAAGTTACTAAGAAAGCTATTAATGCTAGTAAAGAAATTATTAAGGATGTAAAAAAGGATATTAAAAGGATTGAAATAAATACTAATTATCCAGAAGAACATAAAGAAGATATATCTTTTGAGGTTACTGATATTAGTAACAAAATATCTATTTTAAAAGAAGAATTAAGTAAAGTAGATGGTGTTGATACAACAAGGTTAGATAATTTTATAATACCTATTAATAAAGAAGAAGTAAAAAAGTCTTATGAAGTAATGGATTATTATGAAGATGTAATTAATAATAAAGAAAAAAATATAAAAGTAATAGAGACTATTAGTAATACACAGTTTAGTAAAAAAGTTGGTATTAATGTTAATAATGATAATATAGATATAAATAAAGAAAAAGATAGTAAGGATAATTTAAAAAGTTCTATAAAGAATATTAAGATATATAAAACTAGTAAACAAGAAAAAGATAAGAAAAACGAATCTAAGAAAACTATAAAAGTATTAAATAAGTTTGATGGTTATAAAATTAGACAGTTAAAAAGAAATGAGGAAAAAGTAAAAAAAGATGTAGATGAAGCAACTTCTATTATTGATAAGATGAATAAAGAAGTAGATAAAGTAACAAAAGAGATTAGTAAAGTTACTAAGACTACGGGATATTCAAGAATGATTACATCATGTCTTCGTGTTGCGACAGGTATTTTAACACTTCCTTTTAGTAAAGTTAATTTATTTAATATAACACTAGGTTCTGCATTAATTAATCGAGGTTTAAAAGGCTTACGTAAAGGATTAGAAACTAAAAGTGAGATTAAAGTTGATTATAAATATGAGGATTTATCTAGTATGATAAAAGCAACTAAAGATAAAACTAAGTTAACAGAATTACTTATAATGGATTCTTTAACAGAAATTAAATCAATAAAAGAATCAACTTATTTAGGTGAGAAGAATATTAAAGATTTAACTAAATTAGAAGAAAACTTAAATAAGAAGTTAAAAGAGATAGATAAACTTAATAAAAAATTAAACAAACAAGACGAAAGAAATAAAATAAAGATAAAGAAAGTAAAGGATAGAAAGGTATAATGTATATGGAAAGAATGAAAAAAGAAGAATTAATTAAATTAATTGATAACCTAAATTTAGATAAAGAAGATTTCGTAGTAGTATCATCTGGTGCTTTAGTACTTCGTGGTATTATGGATACTGCAGGTGATTTAGATATCACAGTAACGAATATTGGATTAGATTATTTAAAGACTAAATATGATTTAGAAAAAAAAGATAATGGTTGGTATAAAGTAAATGATATGGTAGAATGTGTACTTGATAATATGGAAGGTAAAAAAGAATTATTGGGAAATTATTATGTCCAAGATATAAATGATTATTTAAAATTTTTAAAAGGTAGTAAAAGAGAAAAGGACAAATTAAGAATACCTTTAGTAGAAGAATACATAAGAACAAGATAGTTCTTTTTTCTTTTGGTTAAATGTTATAATTCAAAATTATTCATCTTAATATAATAAAGTGAAAGGTGATAAGATGAAAGATGTAACACTCAAATTTTGTGGATTAGGTTATAATAATATCAATCAAGCAGACGTGCTTATTTATGATAATTGTGATAATTTAATCTTTGAAGGTACTACTTATAATAGCTTACTTACTATAGAGTTATGTAAGAATAATGTTTACAGGTTAATAGCTAAATCACTAGATGAAGAGATTAATATAGTTTTCTATGTAGGAAGAAATAATAATTATTGTTTTAGATTTCCAAGAAGTATATTTAGGAATGATATAGATAAATCTATTACCTTTTTATTAACAGATTATTATTACAATAATCTGCCAATTGAAAGAGGTGAGATAATATTATATGGCTAAGATAGTTAATATTACTAATGGTACTGGAACTACTGAGTTACTTAATGAAACTTATACAGTTTCGGCTAATGTTACTGGATACGATAATACAACAATTAATCCTAAAAGTGTAACAGTAGAAGAAGGAACTAATAATTATGCTTTTACTATATCTGCAACAGGTACTTTAACACTCCATGTTACTGAGGATGGAACTTCAGGTGGTACTCCAGTAGTTGGTGCGACATTTATAAGAACTGATGCATCTGGTAATGAGTATGGAAGTGAAATAACTACTAATGATCAAGGTAATGCAGTATTTAATAATGTCCCTTATGATGCAACGAATGCTCCAACAGTTTATTTTAAACAAACAGCATCGGATGGAGATCATGAGTTTGATACTGAGATTCAAAGCACTACTTTAACAACTCAAACTAAAACTTTAGAAATTGAAAATAGTCCTGGTGAGGAAAGAACAATTACATTAACTGATGCAAATTATGCAAATCTACCAATCGCAACAGGAACACTTACATTTACAAATGAATAGCGAGAACACCTCGCTTTTTTCTTTTTAAAATGATACAATTGTAAGGGAGTTAGGTGTATGATGATTTATGAAAAGACGTAGATTAAAAAAAAGTGTAAAAATGTTATTGATAGTAATCGGTATTTTAATAATTATACTAGTATCAGTATTGCTATTATGTTCTAATAATAAGAATAAAGAAAAAGTAAAAAGTAAAAATAAAATTGATTTAGTAAATGTTATATTAAGTAAATTAAAAGATGAGAATATTGATAAATCATTTATTACTTGGGTAGGAAAAAACTACAAAGGTTCATTAAATAGGCTTAATAAACTACTAAAAGATAAAGATTATGATAAAAGCATGTGGCATGAAGTAACTAATAATTCTTATATTGTTTTAAATGATTTATATAATAAGAAATATGATAATATGAATAATGTTAAAATACTTAAATCTAATAAAACAAGTACAATCAGTTTTGTTGGAGATGTATCTTTAGCTGATAACTGGTTTATTATGCCTTATTATGATTCTCGTGGTGGGATTAATGGAGTACTTGGTGATAAAATGCTTGATATTATGAGGTCAAGTGATGTAATGATAGTAAACTCAGAGTTTACTGTTAGTAATCGTGGCAGTGCACTTCCAAATAAAACATATACTTTTAGAGCTAAACCGGAAAGACTTTCTATTTATGATGAAATGGGAGTTGATATGGTTACTCTTGCCAATAATCATGTGTATGATTATGGAGAAAATGCTTTTTTAGATATGCTAGATGCATTTGATGAGTATAAGATACCACATATTGGTGCAGGTCATAATATTGAAGAAGCTAAAAAGCCATATTATTTTATAATTAATGGATATAAATTTGCTTTTGTATCAGCAACTCGTGCCGAAAAGAATATTATGACACCAGGTGCGACAGATAATACTGGTGGAGTATTTAGGTGCTATGATCCTACTGAGATGATTAACTTAATAAAAGAATTAAGAAATGAATGTGATTATGTAATTCCGATAATACACTTTGGTAGAGAAAACTCACATGAATTAGAAACTGAGCAAGTCAGTAGTGCGAAAGCCTATATAGATGCGGGAGCAGATATGGTTGTTGGACACCATGCTCATACATTACAAGGTGTTGAGATTTATAATAATAAACCAATTATATATAATCTAGGTAACTTTCTATTTAATAATGAAACTATTGATACAGCTCTTTTTAAAGTTAGTCTTAATAATGATGGTTCTATGGAATACTATATTATTCCAGCACTTCAAAAAGATTCTAAAACTGAAGTATTAGAAGGTAATGAAAAACAAAGAGTAATTAATGATATAAATAGTTGGAGTATTAATGCTAGAATAGATGAAAATGGTAAAATTAGTTAGGTATGTAATATAAATATTAATGGAGGCGTATATGAAAATAAGTGATTATGAAATAAATTTATCAAAATTTGATAAGGATTGGGCATTGCTTACGGCGGGAGATAGTAGTAAGTTTAATACAATGACAATAAGTTGGGGAGGTTTTGGAACATTATGGCATAAACCGGTTATAACAGTTTATGTAAGAAAATCACGTTATACCCATGAGTTTATGGAAAATAATGAATACTTTACAGTTAGTTTTTATGATTCAGAATATAAAAAAGATTTAGGTATATTAGGTAGTGTATCAGGAAGAGATAAAGATAAAATTAGTTTAACTAAATTACATCCAGAATTTATCAATAATACAACTACATTTAAAGAAGCTAATACAACTATTGTGTGTAAAAAAATATATTCATCTGATCTAGAGATTAATAGTATTCCTAGCGATATAAAGGATAAACTATATAAGAATGATGAGATACATACTATGTATATTGGAGAGCTTATAGAAATAAATGTTAGATAGATTAAATAGTCTATCTTTTTAATGCTTTTTAGTAAAAAATTAAGAAATATATGGTACAATATAATTGTTTATAGAAAAGAAGAAATAAGTTTAAATTTTTAATGTAGGGGGCTAGAATAAATGGAAGATAATAATTTAATAATTTATAAAAATAGTGATGGTTCTATTATTGTTGATGCAATATATAAAGATGAAACATTATGGCTTACGCAAAAAGGTATGTCAAAGGTTTTTGATGTACAAGTACCTGATATCAGTAAAAGGTTAAGCGATATCTACAATGATGGAGAGCTAGATAAAGATTCAACTATTTCCAAAATGGAAATAGTTCAACAAGAAGGAAATAGAAAAGTTAAAAGATTTGTTGATACATATAATTTAGATGCGATTATTGCCGTGGGCTATAGAGTTAATTCTAAAAAAGCAACACAGTTTAGAATATGGGCAACAAAAGTATTAAAAGAATATATGACTAAAGGATTTGCTTTAAATGATGAAAGGTTCATTAGAGGAAATAAGTATGATTCTAAATACTTTGATGAATTACTAGAAAGAATAAAAACAATTCGTGTTAGTGAAAGAATGTCTTATCAAAAAATAACTGATTTATTTATTGCAACATCAACTGATTATAATCCAAAATCAGAAGATGCTTATACATTCTTTAAGATAGTCCAAAATAAATTACATTATGCTATTTCAGGACATACTGCTGCAGAACTTATTTATTCAAGAGCAGATTCAAATAAAGAGTATATGGGCTTAACTTCTTGGAAAAATTCTCCAGATGGTTTGATATATAAGTATGATGTAAGTGTTGCTAAAAACTATTTAAATAAAGAAGAATTAGAAAAACTAAATGATTTAACAAATATATTCTTAGTTTTTGCAGAAGATGAAGCTAAAGAAAGACATGTAATGACAATGAAAGATTGGATAAAGGCAACAGATGATTTATTAAAATTCAGAAGAAAAAAAGTATTAAAAAATGCTGGAAATATATCTCATAAGAAGGCTATAGAAAAAGCAGAAAGTGAATATGAAAAATATAGGGTAATACAAGACCAAAAGTATGTATCTTCAATGGATGAGTTTTATAATAAATACTTAGAGGAAAATATGCATGAAGAACTTTAAATAATTTAATTATTTACAAATTTATGTGATAATTAATATCTTATGTGTGTTGTTGGATTAAAGCTTTTAATTCTAATATAAAAGTGAGGGGATAATATTGCATATAATGAAATTACAAGAAGAATATTTTAACTTTATAAAAAATGGAACAAAACAATATGAAATTCGTTTAAATGATGAAAAGAGAAGAAAAATTAAAGTGGGTGACTATATTGAATTTCAAAAGGAACCAACATTGGAAGAAAAAATAGTGTTTGAGGTTGAAAAACTTTTATATTATTCAAATTTTTCTGATTTATTAAATGATATACAAATATCTGAATTGGCAGATTCTTCTATATCTAAAGAAGAATTAAATAGAGACTTAGAAAAGTTTTATTCAATGGAAAAGCAAAAAAAATATGGTGTGGTGGGAATAAAACTAAAAAAAAATATTATGGTTAATCATTCAAGAATTAATGATGTTTCTATTAGCAATGATTTTTTTGATCCATTAAGATATAATTATTGTAATTTTGATAATTGGTTAACTAAAATGAAGAAAAATAATGTTGATATTTTTTATAGTGAATCTAAAAATAGAATAACTTCTTTATTAATTTTAAAAATTAAGGAAAATGATTCACAACAATTTTTTAAAGATGGTAATATCTTAAAAATTAGGACATTATTAGTTAAGGATAATAACAAAGGTATAGGAACTATGTATTTTAAAATGATTGATGATATTGCTAAGGATAATAGTATTAATTATATATATTTAACTATTAAAAATGATAATGATGCTTTAATTAGATTTGTTTCTAAAAAAGGATATAAAAAGTATAATAAAATAAATGATGAATTTGTTTACTACAAGGAGATAAAATGAGTACAATACTAATGTCAATAAAACCAGAATATGTAAATAAGATTTTTAATGGGACAAAAAGATATGAGTATAGAAAAAAATTATGTAAGCAAAGAATTGATAAAATTATTGTATATTCATCTTCACCCGTAAAAAAAGTTGTTGGTGAGTTAATAATAGATGGTGTATTATATAATCAAAAAGAAGTTATTTGGGATGAAACTAATATATATGGTGGTATTAGTAAAGATAAATATGATAATTATTTTAAGAATAGTGAATTTGCTGTTGCATTTAAAATAAAGAAATGTATTAGATATAACAATCAAAAAGAACTTAAAGACTATAATATTAATAATGCACCACAATCTTATATTTATATAAATAATAAGGGAGTTTGATTTAAATGAATGAAAATAAAACTAATATAAATTTGTATATGGGCGCATAAATAAAACTTTTTGTGAATGAAGGAGATGGATTATGGATAATAAGAATTTAGTTATTAATAATAATGAAATTAAAAATATAGATGTTGAGAATATTTATAATGATATTAAAGAAAAAATAATATCAGCACGTTCTAAAATGTTAAAACACATTGATACTACAATGACTGAAGTATATTGGTATGTTGGAAAAATAACATATTAATTATCTGAAAATAGTACTAAAGCAAGTTATGGTAAAAAGATTATTGATGCTTTATCTGTAAAATTAACTAATGAGTTTGGAAGTGGTTTTTCTCCAGTTAGTCTAAGAAGAATGCGTAAATTTTATGAAATTTATCCAATATGGTCGGCAGTGCCGACTGAATTAAGCTGGTCACATTTTCAAGAATTAATTAGAATAGATAGAAAAGAAGAAAGAGAATTCTATGAACAAGAATCAATTAAATCAAACTGGGGATATAGAGAATTAAGTAGACAAATTAATACAAAGTTATATGATAGATATTTAATATCTCCTGAT
>CADCIZ010000014.1 GCA_902801685.1 uncultured Erysipelotrichaceae bacterium
AATTAGGTACGCAATTTTTTTGAATATTAAAAAGCTCCAAATAGCCCAGAAAATAAGGGATAGGAGCTTTTTTACTTTCAAAAACTGTCAAAGATAAGAGTTTATCACAAAAAAAATTCAAAATCAATAATTTTTGTAAAAAAATTACAAAATAATGATATAATTATAAAAAGGAAGTGAAACTATGGAGATTTACAATACTGTAGAAAGAGCAATCGGTTCATTTAACCCCAGTAAAAATACTCTAAAAATGTACACCTGCGGGCCTACTGTATACCACTATGCCCATATTGGTAATCTTAGAACATACATAATGGAAGACGCACTAGAAAAAACATTAAACTATATTGGATACAAAGTAGATAGAGTGATGAATATAACAGATGTCGGGCATCTTTCTAGCGACGCCGATACTGGTGAAGATAAAATGTTAAAAGGAGCCAAAAGAGAACATATCTCCGTACTTGACATTGCCAAAAAATATACCGATGCATTTAAAGCTGATTGTAAAAAATTAAACATAAAATGGCCCGATACAGTAATTCCGGCAACAACTTGTATAGAAGATTATATAAAATTCATTCAAGTACTAATTGATAAAGGTTATGGCTACACTAGTGGAGGTAATGTATACTTTGATACATCAAGACTAGATGAATATTACAAATTAACAAATCATGAAGAAGAGAATCTAAAAGAAGCAGTTCGCGACGATGTAGAAGTAGACATCAACAAAAAGAATAAAACAGACTTTGTATTATGGTTTACAAAATCAAAATTTGATAGTCAAGAACTAAAATGGGAAAGTCCTTGGGGATTAGGTTACCCAGGTTGGCATATAGAGTGCTCCGTAATAGCATTAAAATACTTAGGAGAGTATCTTGATATTCACTGTGGTGGCGTAGATAACATTTTCCCACATCATACAAATGAAATAGCCCAAAGCGAAGCATATCTAGGACATAAATGGTGCAGCAATTGGTTTCACTGCGAACACCTAAACGATCTAACAGGAAAAATGAGTAAATCAAAAGGAGAATTTCTAACAGTATCATTACTAGAAGAAAAAGGTTACAATCCTTTAGTATATAGATTCTTCTGTCTACAATCACATTATAGAAAACAACTACTATTTACTTTCGATAATTTAGATATTGCTAAAAATACATACAACAAGCTTAAAAATAAAATATCAACAATAAATAACGAAGGAAATCTTGAACAATATAAGATAAAAAAATATCAAGAAAAATTTAAACAAGCACTAGGAAACGATTTAAATACTGCCAATGCCATAACAGTATTATATGATGTTTTAAAAAGTGAATTAAACGGCACAAGCAAAAGATATTTAGTAAATGACTTTGATAAAGTATTATCACTTGATTTACTTAAATCAGAAGAAATAGAAGAAGATTTAAAAATATATATAAATGAGATGATTGAAAAAAGAGCTCAAGCAAAAAAAGATAAAGACTTTGCTTTAGCAGATAAAATTAGAGAAGAGTTATTAAACAAAAACATTATCTTAAAGGATACAAGGGAAGGAACAACATACGAAATACAAAAATAGATATAGGATAGTAAATATATGAACGGAATTGTAATTATAGATAAAAGTGCAGGAATGACTAGCCGAGATGTAGTAAATAAAGTTTCAGAAATCTTTAATACCAAAAAAGTAGGACACACAGGAACACTAGATCCACTTGCTACAGGTGTGCTTGTAGTATGTATTAATAAAGCAACAAAACTTGTAGATAGATTAACATCTAATGATAAAGAATATATCGCTGAATGTATACTAGGTATTGAAACAGATACATTAGATATTGAAGGAAAAGTATTATCTGAGAAAGATACAATAATATCTAAGCAAGATATAATAGATACATTAAATAAATTTAAAGGAATATATAATCAAGAAGTACCAATTTATTCTGCTGTAAAAATTAAGGGTAAGAAATTATACGAATATGCAAGAGAAAATATAGATATAAAATTACCTAGTAGAGAGATTACTATCTATGATATTAAACTACTAGGAGAACCTAGTTATGAAAATAACAAAACAAAATTCAAATTTGCATGCAGAGTTAGTAAAGGTACATATATAAGAAGCCTTATTAGAGATATAGCTTCAACACTAAATACAGTAGGAATAATGAGTAATTTAAGAAGAACAAAACAAGGAAAATTTAGTATAGAAGCTGCATTTACACTAGATAGTCTTAATAAAAACAATATTATTCCTATTAAACACATTCTAGATATAAAACAAGTTGAATTAACAAGTGATATTGAGAAAAAAGTGCTAAATGGTGCGAAAATTAATAATATATATAATGAGAATGAAATATTATTTATTAAAAATAATAAAGAAATTGCGCTTTATAAAACAGATGAAAATAGTAAGCTAATGAAAATAGATAAAATGTTTTGAAGGAGGGAATATATGACACTTGTAATACTTGCTGCCGGTATGGGTAGTAGATTTGGGGGATTAAAACAAATAGAACCAGTAGATGATAATGGAAATTTTATTATTGACTATTCAGTTTATGATGCAGTAAAAGCAGGATTTGACAAAATCGTCTTTGTAATAAAAGAAGAAAATTATGAGATATTTAAAAATACAATTGGAAGTAGAATAAGCAATAGAGTTAAAGTAGAATATGCATTCCAAAAGAATGATAATTTAGAAAAGTATGTATCAATTCCAAAAGATAGAACAAAACCATTTGGAACTGCTCATGCTTTATTATGCGCAAAAGAATATATTGATGGACCTTTTGCAATTATATCTTCTGATGATTTTTATGGGACTGGTGCATTCAAACAGTTATATAAATCCATGGAAAATGGCGACTCTGTTGCCATAGGTTATAAACTAATAAATACAATGAGTGAAAACGGTTCTGTAAAAAGAGGAGTGTGTTTTACAAAAGATGGATATCTTATAGAAAATGATGATTATAAAATAGAGAAAGTTGATAACAAAATAATAGGTACATCATTAGTAGGTAATAATACAATCGAATTTGATGAGAACCAAGAAGTATCAATGCTTATGTATGGACTAGATAAATCAGTAATTGAATATATTGAAGATAATTTAGAAAAGTTCTTCTCTGATAATAAAGGTAATCTAAATGATTGCGAGATATTACTTCCAAATATATTAACAGAAATGATCAATGATGGCAAAATAAAAATAAAAGTAATTCCAACAGAAGAAAAATGGATGGGAATAACATATAAGGAAGATTTACAAAAGTTAAAAGATTACTTAAATGAGTTAAGAAAAGAAGGCATTTATCCTGAAAATTTATATTAAAAGATAAGTTTGGCTTATCTTTTTAAATTACTCAAATACTCTTCTAAAGTTAAATTATTATCATATATATATTTAGCAATCCCTATATCATCTATATATCGGTAGTGCCATGGTTCATATTTATATCCAGTAATATCAGATTTATCCTTAGGATACCTTAAGATAAACCCGTATTTATAACAATTATCACAAACCCAATCAAACTCTTTAGTCTTATCAAAATTATCATAATCTAAAGACTCATTTGCAATATCAACCGCAAGCCCTAACTGATGCTCAGAGCAACCTGCCTTCGCACTACACATATCTGCATAACCATATCCCTTATCTAAAACATAACTATTAAATAAACTACCTTGATATTCATAACTCCTATAAGTTGATACAGCTATTATCTTAAGCCCTATCTTCATAATATCACAAGCCATCTTTTCAAAAGCAATCTTTGCTTTTTTTCTTAAATACTTATTACCATCGCTATAGCGCTCGTCAATTAACTCTAAATCACTAGGAATATATTCTTTAGATAATTTATAACTCTTATTTACTAGAGTTAAGTAATCATCAGGATTATCAACTAAAAAAATATCTTTCATATTAAATTATATGAAAGATACAATTCTATTTTACAAAATAAGCATAATACTCATCAAAAGTAATGTTATTATCATGAATATATTTACTTACCTTTTTACCAACATATCGATAATGCCAAGATTCATATTTATAACCTGTTAAATATTCTTTATCCTTAGGATACCTTAATATAAATCCATATTTATAAGCATTGTTAGTAAGCCATGTAAACTCTTCACACTCTTCAAAATCTTTATTCTGAGAACAGTATGACTGAATATCAACCGCAAGACCAGTTTGATGTTCAGAATATCCTGCACGTGCAGCCTTTTTATCAGCATCCTCTTCACCATACCAACTAGAGTAATCATCATAAATCTTCTTTTGTTCATCATAACTTCGATAAGAAGAATTAACAATTAATTTATATCCGTCTTTATTTGCGCTATTCCACATCTCAATAAAAGCATCATATGCATCTTTTCTTAAAGATTGATTCTCGCCATATGCATAAACATTAGTAAATACTTCTAAATCATCAGGATTATAACTAGCAGTTAAATAATTATACTTATTAATTAACATTAATTCATTCTTACTAACATCAGTTTCTTTAGTATTCGTATAAAAATCATTATTAGTATTAGTATTTATAATCGCAACTACATCAGTTAAACCCTTATCCTTATTATCTTTATAATACTTCAAATAATCATCCAATTTATTAAAGATAAAATACTTTTCCTTAACTAATCTAGTTATATTCTTATCATACTTATGATTTAATAACTCATCTAATTGTTTATCCTTTAACTCATTTTTTAAAACTACAACTTCTTCTTTATTATAACCAATTTTATTAAACTTATATTCATAAGTTTTAGTATAATTAATATGTTTAATAACCAGAATACCAGTAATAATTAAAGCAACAACTACCATACCAATAATACTAAATATCAATATTTTCTTCTTGTTCATATCATCACCATACTGTTATTCTACCACAAATTTAATAATTTTAAACAATCATCTATTAATTTTTTAAAATTTATTATATAATTATACTAGGAGTTGGTAATGTGAAAAGTAAGAAGTTAAGAAGAAAACTATTAGTAATATCTTCCGGTTTATCAGGATTTTTATTTACAATACTAATAGTTATGCTTATATTTGATTTTAATCACTCAAATTTTAAGTTAAGTAAACTTGTTAAATACATTAAGAAAGATGAAAACTACTTATCAGTAAATAGATATTATAATTTAGATGTAAAAACTACAGAAGATACAATAACTATTAATATAAGTAATGATGAGACAACTGATAAACTAGTAGGAACGCTAGATAATAATATATTAACATATACAATACCTAAAAAAGATAAAAATATATTATTAAAAGGAAAACTATTATATAGTATAGCCGATGCGATAGGACAAGTTAATGGTAATGATAATGGCTATGTTTCATCAATACTAGGTAGTCTAGATTATACAAAGATGAATATAAAAAGAAATGGTATAGAAATATATTCAGATAAAGAAAATAATATTTATAAGTTCAAGGTTAATAAGAAATTTGAACTTGGAAGTATAGCTGATGTATATTTTAATACCGATGACTTTGTCGTATTTAAAGATAAATTAGTATCTGATGGATATGCACAATCATCTAAAGGGAACCTAATATTCTATAAGATAGAAGATAACGGTAAAAAAATAATATACTTTGGAGAACCAGAAGAATTAACTACAAGAACTTATAATAGTTTAATTAGTTTAATAGAAGTAATGTATGACAAAGACACATCTGATTTATTTAGTAAAGCATTTAAGAAAATAGATACAGGTACATATAATAATTTTAATATGGTAGCTAACTATGAACCAACAGAAGATGAAGTTATCTATAATAAATTATTAGATAATTATAAGATATTAAAACTAGAAATAAATTCATAAATTTGGTATAATATTAAGCGATACGACACATGTGGTGCGGTGCACGTAAATCTGAAACGGTACACAACAATGTGTCGTTTTTTCATGCTAGAAAGGAGGAATTATGGAGTATAATAAAAAACAAGAAATAGTGTATGCGGCAATTACAGTATTTATTACAGTCCATGCTTTTGTATTTTACTGTTTATCATTAGAAAATGGTGGATTTAGTATTGATATAGTAAAGATGTCATATTCATTAAATACATGGGTATTTCCTATATCACTCATACCATTAGAATTTGTAATTGCGATGATAGTAGAATTATTAATATGAAGTAAAGTTGCTAAACATATTACATTTAATGTAATGGATCCAAAAATAGATAGACCTTATATGATAGAAAACATGTTAGTTATATCAATAGTATGTATTATGTGTCCTATAATGAGTTTTATCGCAACAATACTTTATTATTTAATACCATCTATCATGTTTAATACAGTATCATTAACTACATTATTAATAGAATTTATTCCTAAATACTTACAAACATTAGTTGTAAACTTTCCATTTGCATTAATTGGACAACTATGCTTTATCCAACCACTTGTAAGAAGAATATTCAAAGTAATTTATAAAAGTAACTAAAACAATAATCTATCATATATTAATCTAGGAGGTCATATGGCATTTTCTAATAGATTTTTTGATAGAGTAGAGAAGAAAACTAATGTAAATAAAGAAACAATCTTGGGGCTTGCAAAAAAATTACAAGACACAGATTTAAAAAATGAAGGAAGTTTAAGAGAGGTAATACAAACACTATCACAAGTTACGGGAAGAAATGTTACCAAAGAACAAGAAGATAAAATAATAAGTGCGGTAGTTAATGATAAAGTACCTAAAAACATCGATAAAATGATATAAAATCAAGAAATTTGAAACATTTCAAACTACTTGATTTTTTTGTTTATAATTGTTTAAAAATTTCCAGTTCAAATGGATAAAAGTTTCCGGTTCATAATATTAAAATTATCTGATTAATTATTGACTATGTGTTTTATTCATGTTATTATTTTGATAGTGAGGTGAATTGTTATGGCTTTAACAAAAGAAAAATATAAAGAACGTCTAATTGATAAAAAAATTACAGAATACTTAAATATTTTTGGTGCATTATCAATTGATGGACCTAAATGGTGTGGAAAAACATGGACATCATTAAATCATGCTAATTCTGTTAAATATATTGAGGATAATGAAAATGATAAAAAAATTGCAGAGTTAGATGTTTCCGAAATCTTAAAAGGAGATACTCCACATTTGATTGATGAATGGCAACTTGTTCCAAGTATTTGGGATGCTGTTAGAAGAGAATGTGATAAAGATGATTCAACTGGTAAATATATTTTAACAGGTTCTGCAACTCAAAAAAGCAATATGCTTAAACATTCTGGTGCAGGCAGGATATGTAAAATTAGAATGCATACAATGAGTTTATTTGAGTCTGGAAATTCTAGTGGAGATGTATCACTTTCTGAATTGTTTAATAATAATATTAAGAATAAAATAGTTAATAAATTATCTTTAGAAGAAGTTGCAAATTTTGTTTTAAAAGGTGGTTTTCCTAAAAATATAAATATTGATTCTAAATCTGCACAAATAATTATAAAAAGTTATATTGCAGATGTACTAAATAAAGATATTCATGATATTGATGGTAAAAAAAGAGATGTAAAAAAGATGGAAATGTTATTGAAGTCTTTAGCTCGTAATGAATCAACACTTGCAAGCAATGAAACTCTAATAAAAGATATCATTGAAAACGAATATGATTCTATAAATAAAGATACTGTTGGAGATTATTTAAATGTTTTAAATAGGTTATTTCTTATTGAAGAACAAGAAGCGTTTAATCCTAATATAAGATCTAGAGAAAACGTTGGAAAATCTTCTAAAAGACATTTTACTGATCCATCATTTGCATGTGCATTAATGAATCTTAATTATGCTAAATTATTAAATGATTTAAATCTATTTGGTTTACTATTTGAAGCATTAGTAGAAAGAGATTTAAGAGTGTATTCTGAATATAACAATGGAGAACTTAGACATTTTAGAAATAATGTTACAGGTTTAGAAATAGATGCAATAGTTATAAACGAAGATGGAGAATATGGCGCAATAGAAATTAAACTAGGGGATAACGGGATAGAAGAAGCAAAAAAGAATTTACTAAAATACTATAATTTTGCTGATAAGAAACCTAAATTTATGGCAATAATATGTGGTATATGTGATAAAATATATAAAGATGAAGAAACAGGAATATTTGTTCTTCCAATCACCGCTTTAAAGCCATAATTTACAAAAAAATTGATTTGCAAATAATAAAAATATATGATATTATGTATATAGATGAGCAATGCTCATATAATAAAAAAAGGATACGTTTGAAGTGCTTATCAGACGCAATCCCTTAATAAAGGTTTAGCATCTGAAACAACTTCGTTGAATCAGATGCTTTTTCTTACTTACTAGTTAATAAGTAGATAATGCTTATTATAAGCATTAAGAATATTATGGCATATAGATTTTTTTCTCTTTTAGTCATAATATCATCTCCCTTCGATATCTAGTAATCTCTTGCTGATACAGAAGGGAAAGCATCTAAATTTCAAACGTATTCATAATAATTACAATATACATAGATGAATGGTGCAATGAAGATAAGGTAAGAATTTTGAAAGAAATTAAAAAAAATTACAAAAAAGTGTTGCAATATATATAGTATACTATAGCCATAAGGTAAGCAAAGATACCTTATTAGATAGGAGAGATTTTATATATGACAAAGAAAAAGAATGGATTCACGCTTATTGAAATAATAGCAGTATTAGTGATTATGGCAATACTTGCACTTATCGTTACACCCCTAGTAATGAACATTATTAGAAAGTCTAGAATTGCAGCAGATAAGAGAAGTATCGATGCATATGGAAGAAGTATTGAACTAGCAATTGCTGGGTATCTAATGGATACAGGAACATTTCCAACATCAGTAGATCAACTTACAATTGAATATTCAGGAAATAAAGTTGAATGTTCAACCACACAGTTAAATCCAGATAGTAGTGTATACTTAACAGGATGCACAGTAGGAGGAAGAACAGTCGATTATACATATGGAGGGGATAAATCACCAACATATACTGCATATGCAGTAGGTAATCAATTAACATATAATGGAGTAGATTATTATGTAATTAAAGATTCAGGAGTAAAAGAATCAACAGTTACATTATTAAAGGCAACTCCGTTAACAGTAGATGAGGTTAATCTTTATGGAGGAGAAGAAACATCAAACAATCATGTAAATATGTATGTAACCAGCAATACAAATTCAGAATATTATCAAACTGCATATGATTATAATGGTTATGGAGGCATGGCATACTATTCAAGTCCTACATGCGGAGATAATGGAACAGATAGGGTAGAAACAGGATGTACAACAAATTATGCACAATCAGAAGTAAAATATGCAGTAGATGCATGGAGGACAGCAAAAGCTCCAGCAGCAACTGAAGCACGTTTAATCACTTTAGATGATTTAACAGATAATTTAGGAATAAAATTAAATAGAATTGATCCAACAAATTATCAAATTGTACAAACAGAAGATACACCAGCTTGGGTAATGGGAGAAAATTATAAATATTGGACAATGACAACAAATACTGATAAAACTGCTGATATTTGGCTTGTGTCTAGTACCTACGTTTTTTCAAATACTGTTCTGGGTAGCGAAGCCGACGGCATCTACGGTGCGGTTCGTCCAGTTATAACTATCTCAAAATCTGTACTCTCAAATTAGTGTAATAGGATAGTAAAGAACTATAATTTGGAATGAGAAACTATACGAAGTGATAAACTAATGCGAGATGCAATAATTTGTGAAACAAATTATTGGGGTAGTCAGAATGCATATGCATTTCTGGCGTTAGTACGAATGATGGCGCTGAAGGCGTGTGAGTGAGTACAGATAATAATAAATATAAGTGTGAATGTAATAGACCAAATGATATTTTGGTCTTTCTTTATGCTAAATTATATAGTATAATCTTAGGTGTTTGAGGTGTAGTGTGATGAAAAAAATAGAGTTGCTTGCTCCAGCAGGTAATATGGAAGGTTTATATGCAGCTATAAGTGCGGGTGCTGATGCAGTATATTTAAGTGGTAAGAAGTATGGTGCCCGTGCTTTTGCGGCTAATTTTAGTGATGATGAATTAGTCGAAGCAATAAATTATAGTCATTTATATGATGTAAAAGTATATGTAACTGTTAATACTTTGATATATGAAAGTGAAATGGATGATTTTATTAAGTATATTGAGTTTTTATATCGAAGTGGTGTTGATGCAGTTATTATGCAGGATTTGGGGGCTATGGATTTAGTAAGACAAAGGTTTCCTAAGTTAGAGATTCATGCTTCAACACAGATGAATATCCATTCGCTTGAGAGTGTTAAGCTACTTGAGAGGCTTGGTATTAAAAGGGCAGTATTATCTAGAGAGCTTTCTATTAATGATATTGAGTATATTAAGGAAAATAGTGATATTGAGTTAGAGATATTTATACAAGGTGCGTTATGTGTTAGCTTTTCTGGATGTTGCCTTATGAGTAGTTTAATTGGTGGTAGAAGTGGTAATCGAGGATCATGTGCACAGTGTTGTCGAATGAAGTATGATTTAGTTAAGGATAATAAGGTTGTCGATAACGGTTATTTACTAAGTACTAAGGATTTATGTACAGTATATGATATTGATAAACTTATTGATATTGGTGTTAGTTCTTTAAAAATAGAAGGTAGGATGAAAAGACCTGAGTATGTATATACTGCAGTTAGATTATATCGTAGGGCAATTGATTCTTATATTTCTACTGGTAAGATAGATATTAGTGATACTGACATTTATGAATTAAAGAAGATATTTAATAGAGAGTTTACTAAAGGATTTTTATTTAATGAGGATAATGATAACTTTATTAACAAGAAAAGACCTAATCATGGTGGGGTTGAAATAGGTAAGGTTGTAAGTATTAATGATAACTGTTTTTACTTAAAGTTAAGTGATAATCTTAATGTTCAAGATGGTATTAGAATAATCAATGATGATATAGGTTTTACTGTAACTGAGATGTTTGTTAATGATAAGAAAGTAAGTAGTGCTTGTAGCGGGGATATTGTTAAGATAAAAAAGAAGATTAATAGTTTAGGTTGTGTTGTTAAAACTACTGATTATCTGCAATTAAAAGATATTAAAAATAAGATTAAAATAAGTAAGACATTGCCACTTAATATCAATATCGTAGGTAGAATTGGTAGTCCATTAAGTATAGAGGTTACTTATAAAGATTATAGTGTTAAAGTGGAAAGTGAATACATAATAGAAAGAAGTATTAAAAGTACTACAACTCGTGATGAAATAATTAAGAGGGTTAGTAGATTAAATGATACTGTATATAGTATAGGTTCTATTGATATAGATATTGATAATAATATTTTTATACCTGGTGGGGTAATAAATAGATTAAAGCGTGATGTAGTAGATAAGCTCAATTTGAAAAGATTAAAAAATTATGATATAGTAGTTGGCGATTACGGGGTTAATCTTAAAAATTATAATGTAGTTAATAAGAAATCTGTACTGATTGACTCTACTAGTAATATATCTGGTTATAATGAGGTATATAACATAAAAGATATAGATGGTACTACTTTAAGAATGGATAGAATAATTATAAATCATGCTGATATTAATAAAAGAGTATTAGTTAGTGAGTTGGGTAGTATTAATAAATATAAAGATGTCGTAACTGATTTTGGACTTAATGTTGTAAATAGTTATACTGTTGCTTTTCTACATAGTTTAGGAGTAGATAAGATTACACTATCTTATGAACTTGATTATAAACAGATTAAAGAGATTATAGATAATTATCATAAGAGATATAATAAACATCCAAACTTAGAAGTTATAGTGTCTAGTTATCCGGAGGTTATGGTATGTAAATATAAATTATATGGAGACTATCTAAAAGATAGATTTAATAATTTATTTAGAATTAAAATAAATAATGATTATATGTATATATATCATTATAAAGAAATTAAGTTATTAGATGATTTTTATAAGATAGGTGTTAACTGGATAAGGAATAATAGGGAGTTATATGAAGATACTAACATTTAATATAAGGAATAGATATGGTATAAAGAACTATACTGGTATTTATAAAGGTATAGATACTGTTAAAAATTTATCAGATTATATTAAGTTAAATGATATTGATATAGTATGTTTACAAGAAGTAATAGAAGCATATCGTGATAATTTAACTAATGCTTTAGATAAGTATTATGTCTATGGTAAACCAAGACTAGGTAGTAGTATATTTACGAAAATTATAGATAAGTTTAAAAGATTTAATGAGTCTGTAAATATATATACTAAGGATGAAGTGATTAGGTGTAGGTGCTATAAATTACCTAGCTTACCTGATATATTACCTAGAGTAGCTACTTTAGTAGATTATAAGATAGATAGTAGAATAATAACTATAATTAATGTTCACTTATCTGCTTATAATAAGATTAGTAAAAATAGACAACTTAAATATTTATATAAAAAGATTAAGAAAATAAATAATCCTGTTATATTAATAGGGGATTTTAATATGAATATTAAAAGTGATATTATGAATAATTTTATAAGTAAGTTAGATAGTATAGGCATTAAACACTTAGAAATTACGGGTAGAACATTTAAAAAGTCTAAAAGAAATTTACCAATAGACCATGTATTTATATCAAATAAGTTAAAAGTAAAAAGTATTGAAAGAATTAAAGATAAGATAGTATCATTTAGTGATCACTATCCTGTGTTAATTGATTTTGAGTAGGGGGAATGGAAATGAATAATATAATATTTAGTAATTTAACAAGAAAGCAAATCTTAGAAGCATATAAGAATAAGGAGTATAAAAAAACAATTTTAGCTTTGAGAAATATTTTTACTACTAGAAATAGTTTCTTAAAGTTCTTAAATGAAAATGTAGTAAATTTAGTTGATGCTGAATTAAGAAAGTTTAGAGAGGTTTTATATATCTGGACTGTAATAGATGAATTTAAAAAAATACTTAATGGGGAACTTGATGTAATTACAGTAGCTTACATGCAAGAATATGAAAAAGATTATGTAAAAGAATACTTTAATGATGATGAAATAAAGAGTATAAAAGAAAAATCAAATAAGTATTTTATTAAACAAAAGAATAGATTATTACTTAAAAATTATGAAGATGGTAATTTTGAATATGTGATGACTTCACTTAAATGTGATTATAAAGATTACTTTGATTATGAGGCTAGTATTGATGTTAATAATGGTATGGCATATGAAAGATCAGAAATCGCACCACTTCGTGAACTATCTCAGATATTTAATCATACTGATTTTAATAAAACATCAAATAATACATTAAATTATCAGTATGCAATGCTAAAAAATTTAATATCTATATATAAGCATATGAAAATAGAGTATGCAGAAAGATATTTATTAAGACAGAAAAAAATTGGCGTTAATATTGAAGAATGTATTACTAACCAAGATTTATTAAAACTATTTAATACAGAAGAAAGAACTATTTTATCAAGAATATATAAGGAAAATGTAAAAAATGGTTTAAAAGTTAATAAAGGATTTGGACTTTATAATAAAGATGAATATACAAGAAATATCCATACTATTATGAATATTTTAGAAATTCCAGGCACTATTACAGAAAAATATAATGTTATGAAGTTTAAATATAATTATGTACCTTATATTATTAAAACGATTCTTAATAGTAAAGCAGTTATGAATGGTATTAAGATAGACTCTTTAAAAAAGTTTGAAAGTATATTAAATGGTTATTCTAAGGCATATGATGATATAGTGCTAGAAAAAAATAGTGACGATAAGCAAAAATTAGGAGAAGAATTAGGAAGAATTATTACAGAGTTTTTAGATAATAATGTAGATATTGATTCATATTTTAATCAAAATAATCTTTTGAAAAAAGAGTATAGTAGAATACTTAATTATGTAAGTAAGTATTGTCCAGATATTTATGAAAGATTTATAAACTATAGAAAAGAAAGAATTGAAAAAGCAGCACTAATGGTTGTTGATGCTATGAAGAAAAATGATAGTTTTACTGAGATAGATTATTATGCTATTACAAATATTCCATATATAGAGATTAAGAATTATTTAAGAAGTGTTAATTTAGATGATTATATAATGTTTAATAAATTTATTCAGAATAATCCTAAACAAAATGATTTAAATGATAATGGATTAAAAATTGTATATGATATGAGGCAGTCTATTAGCATTATTGACTCAGATGGAAGTTCAAAAATAGTTGAACCTACGATAGAAGATAAGGAATTTATTGTTATTTATTTAAAATATATAGGTGCGCCTATTACATTAAAGAATATATCTATAGGATTAAAAAGATTATTAAGTAATAATTTATATACAGAAGAAAATAATTTACAGAAAAGAATTACATTATAATTTTGTAATTCTTTTTGTATGTGGTAAAATTATCTTAGTTAATAATTATTGTAGTAATTATTATACTAATTTAGGGAGGTATTAATATGTGTGGAATAACAGGATTTGTTGGTAAGTACGCTATTAAAAATGCTATGATAGGTTTAAAGAGCCTAGAATATCGTGGATATGATTCAGCAGGTATAGCGTATATAACTAACAATGATGTAATGATAAAAAAAGAAATAGGTAAGATTGAAAACTTAGATAAAATGTTAAATTATGAAGATGAGAGTAATATTGCAATTGCTCATACTAGATGGGCAACTCATGGCAAGGCAACAAAGAATAATGCTCATCCTCATAAAGTAGGTAAGATTACATTAGTGCATAATGGTATAATTGAAAACTATGAAGAGTTAAAGAATAAATATAGTGATTATCAATTTAAAAGTGATACAGATACTGAAATTATTGCTTTAGTAATAGATTTGCTATATAAAGAATATAAAGATATGTTAGTAGTTTTAAGTAAGGTTACTAATATTTTTAAAGGTAGTTATGCTCTTGCTATTATAAATAGTGACTACGTAGATACAATATATGCAATTAGAAAAGATAGTCCATTAATAGTTGGATATGATAATAATAGTGTGATAGTTGCAAGTGATATCCCTGCAATACTTCATGTTACAAATAAATACTATTTACTTGATAATTATGATATAGTAAAAGCAAATAGTAATTCATTAACATTTTATAATAAAGAATTAAAAGAAATAACAAAAGAAGAATATACTTATGAAGAAGAAAAAGATGAAATAAGTAAAAATGGTTATGTTCATTATATGTTAAAAGAGATTAATGAAGAACCTATTGTATTTAAAAAGATATTAGATAAATATATTAGTAATAATAAAGTTATTGATATGTTTGATATTAGTAAATATGATGAAATTGAAATTGTAGCATGTGGTTCTGCAACTCATGCTGGATTTCTAGGTAAACATTATATTGAGAAATATGCCGGTATTAAAACTAGTGTTCATTATGCTTCAGAATATAGATATTCTAAGCATTTCTATAATAAGAAAACATTAGTAATTGTAATCTCACAATCAGGAGAAACTGCTGATACTCTTGCTGCTTTAAAACTGGCAAACGAATCTAATGTAGATACTCTTGCTATAGTTAATGTATATAAATCAAGTATTGCTAGGGAAGCTAAATATGTATTATATACTCTTGCAGGAGTTGAGATTGCAGTTGCGACCACCAAGGCATATATGGCACAAAGTCTTATATTATTACTACTTGCTTTAAATGTAAAACAAGATACTAGTTTAATAGAACAGTTATCTAAAGTACCTAGTATTCTTAATAAATATATAAGTAAAGATTATAAAGATATAGCTAAAATAATTTCTGACTATGAACATATCTTTTATCTAGGTAGAGAGGTAGATTACTATTTAGCATTAGAAGGCAGCTTAAAGTTAAAAGAAATATCTTATATTCATAGTGAAGCATATCCAGCAGGAGAGTTAAAACATGGAACTATATCATTAATGGATAAAAATACATTAGTTATATCTGTTGTTACAGATGATAGTATTAAAGATAAGACTATAAGTAATTTAAAAGAAGTAATGGCTAGAGATACTAGTGTTATAGCTATAACTAATGATGATAAAAGTATAAGTAATTATAAAGTAGAAATAGAAGAGAATAATTATTTAACTCCATTTATAGTCATGATACCTATGCAATTAATTGCTTACGAAGTAGCTAAGATAAAAAAATGTGATATAGATAAGCCAAGAAATTTAGCTAAATCAGTTACAGTTGAATAGAGAATAAAAGTATATATTTTTTGTCGAAATTAATGTATAATTGTTATGAAAGGAGAGTTAGAAAATGAGAAAGAAATTAATATATTTATTTATTCTAGGTGCTTTGGTTATTGGACTTACAGGATGTGGAGGTAAAGATTCAAAAGCAACTTCTACCGGTACAAATACATCTTCAGGTACCAATACAAATAATTCTAAAACGCAACAAAAAACAAGTTCTGATTTAGAAAAGAAAATTAAAAGTAGTGGTGCGGTTACAGATTCTGGAAAACTTGTTGTTTTTGCTACAAATGGAAATGATGTAGCTGTAGATATGAAAATAGAAGTAGAATTTTATGATGCTAATGGAACAATTGTTGGTAGTGATAGTGATGATTTAAGAGCTGTTGGAGCAAAATCAGAAATTGCAGTTGAAATGTGGTCAACTCCAGAAGCTTTTGATAATTACAAGATATATGTAGATGTTGAACAAACAAAAGAGATATCATATTTTGATAAATTAGAATTAGTACATAACAATAACGGTAATGAAATAGCTGTTCAAGCAAAAAATAATTCTGATGATACAATAGAATTTATTTCTGTAAGTGTGGTTTATTATCAAGGGGATAAAGTTGTTGGATACGATGATGGTATTCAATCAGATATAAAACCAGGAAGATCTGCTAATTTTACATTAAATTTTCCATATAATAGAGAATATGATAATGTAAATTTTGATAATTACAAAGTTTTTATTACAGAAGCATATAAATATAATTGGTAAAATGATTATTTAACAATATTACTATAAATATGAGGTAGTGATATTGTTTTTTTGGTAATTATTACAATTTACTTATAAGAGGTTATTTGCTATAATATTACCCGAAGGGATGATAACATGGATAAGATAATAATTAAAGGAGCTCGTGAGAATAATTTAAAGAATATCGATTTAGAACTGCCTAAAGATAAATTAATAGTAATGACAGGAGTGTCAGGTAGTGGTAAAAGTAGTCTTGCTTTTGATACAATATATGCAGAAGGAAAAAGAAGATATATAGATTCACTTTCTGCATATGCTAGACAGTTTTTAGGTGGTACTGATAAACCTAAAGTAGATAGTATAGAAGGACTTTCTCCAAGTATTTCAATAGATCAAAAAACTACTAACAATAATCCTCGTAGTACAGTTGGTACAGTAACTGAGATTTATGATTATTTAAGATTATTGTTTGCTAGAATTGGTATTCCACATTGTCCTAATCATCATAATCCAATAAGTAGTCAGAGTATTGAAGAAATGACTAAACAGATAGAAAAACTAGAAGTTGGTACTAAGATTAGAGTGCTTGCTCCTATTATTCATGGAGAAAAAGGTACTCATAAAGACCTTCTTTCTAGTCTAGTTAAAGATGGATATATTCGTGTTAGAATAGATGGTGAAGACTATGATTTAACTGAGAATGTAGAACTGTCTAAAACTAAAAAACATAATATTGATGTTGTTGTGGATAGATTAAAAATAAAAGAAGAGATACATAGTAGATTATATGAAGCAATAGAACTTGCTTGTAAACTTGCGCATGGTAAAGTAGTAATTGATGTAATAGGTGATAGGGAGATTGTAATGAGTGAGAAGTATGCATGTCCTATGTGTGATTTTTCGCTTCCAGAAATAGAACCTAGAATGTTTTCTTTTAATGCCCCATATGGTGCATGTAAGACGTGTAATGGCCTTGGTATTAAACAAAAATTGTCAGAAGATTTAATTATACCAGATAAAAACTTAAGTATAAATGAAAAAGGAATAGTAGTACTTAATCTTGATAATAATACTTTAGGTACACAAGTGAATGCAGTATCAAAGTATTATGATATTGATCTAGATATGCCTATTAAAGATATTCCCCGTGAAAAACTAGATATCATATTATATGGCTCTCCAGATATAATGGAGTTTAACTATGTATCAGGTAGTGGTAATACTAGAACAACTAGAGATTACTATGAAGGAATTATGAATAATCTAGAACGTAGATATATCGAAACAAAGAGTGGTTGGATTAGAGATTGGATAGGACAGTTTATGGTAGATATGGAGTGTCCTACATGTAAGGGAGCTAGATTAGATTCCTCAGTACTTACTGTACTTATAAATGGTAAAAATATTTATGAAGTTACAAAAATGTCTATTGGTGATTTAAAAGAATTTTTAATCAAATTAAAACTTACTGAAGAACAAAAGGAGATTGCAGATTTAATCCTTAAAGAAATTATATCTAGATTAACATTTTTAATAAATGTGGGATTAGAGTATTTAACTTTGAATAGAAAAGCAGGAACTTTATCTGGTGGAGAAGCAAGCAGAATTCGTCTTGCAACCCAAATAGGTTCTCGTCTTACAGGAGTATTATATGTACTAGACGAACCAAGCATTGGACTACATCAAAGAGATAATAATAGATTAATTAAGTCACTTCTTGATATGAGAGATTTAGGAAATACTCTAGTAGTTGTAGAACACGATACAGATACAATGTTAGCCGCTGATTATCTAGTTGATATTGGACCTTTTGCGGGAGTCAATGGAGGTAAAGTAGTAGCTTCAGGTACTCCAAAAGAAGTTATGGAAAATGAGAATAGTTTAACTGGACAATATTTAACTGGTAAACTTAAAATAGATGTACCTACTACTCGTAGGAAAGGTAATAAAAAGTATTTAGAGATTAAAGGTGCGGAAGAGAATAACTTAAAGAATGTAAACGTAAAAATACCACTTGGTAAGATGGTATGTGTAACTGGTGTATCGGGTTCCGGTAAATCTACTTTAGTAAATGAAATATTATATAAAATAGTACGTAATAACTTATATAAAGTAAAAGAACGTCCTGGTAAATATAAGAGTGTTAAAGGGTTAGAATATATAGATAAAGTAATAGATATATCTCAAGAACCAATTGGTAGAACTCCAAGATCAAACCCGGCAACTTACGTTGGAGTATTCGATGATATAAGAGGAGTATTTACAAGTACAAAAGAAGCTAAAGCTAGAGGATATGATAAAGGTAGATTTTCATTTAATGTCAAAGGTGGAAGATGCGAAGCATGCTGGGGAGATGGTGTTAAAAAGATAGAAATGCACTTCTTACCAGATGTATATGTTCCATGTAGCGTGTGTGGTGGAACTAGATATAATTCTGAAACATTACAAATAAAGTATAAAGATAAAAGTATCTATGATGTACTAGAAATGACTGTAGAAGAAGCATTAGAATTCTTTAAGAATGTTCCAAAGGTAAAAAATAAATTACAAGTCCTAATAGATGTAGGATTATCTTATGTGAAACTAGGACAAAGTGCACCAACACTATCAGGTGGAGAGGCGGCTAGAGTAAAACTTGCAAAAGAATTACAGAAAAAGCCTACTGGCAAATCATTATTTATACTAGATGAACCAACTACAGGACTACATATTCATGATATTAAAAAACTACTATTAATATTAAATAGAATAGTAGATAATGGAGATACAGTATTAATTATTGAACATAATCTTGATGTAATTAAAGTAGCGGACTATATTATTGACTTAGGACCTGAAGGTGGAGTAGGAGGAGGTACTGTTGTCGCAACAGGTACTCCAGAAGAGGTAAGTAAGGTAGATGCAAGTTATACTGGACAATTCTTAAAAGGTATGTTGAAGAAGACATGTTAGAAAAAATCAGTAAGTGAAATCAAGTCTTGAAAGGAATAAGTGATATAGTAAGTATTAGTTTTGAAGATGATGTAATAGTAGCTTATGATAGTGAAGAATATTTAAAAGAAGCATTTGAAGCAAATATTGAGTATGCAGTTGCAGAAGCAGTAGAAGAAACTACTAAGGAAACTACTTTGGATATAGCTAGAAAAATGAAATTAAAAGGTATTAATATATCAGATATTATGAGTATTACAGGTTTATCTAAAAAAAATAGATTCATTATAGTAGTTTACATTAGGTATTTAGTAAAAAGTATTTTAAAGCAAACAATTCAATTTATTTGCTTTTTGTTATTTTATTGCTTACTATTCTTGATTTTGTGCAAAATAAGCATCATGTTATTCTTGATTTTTGTCATAAATCTTGTAATTACTTGTTGAATGTGCTAATATATATTATATAGGAGGACTAATAGGAGGACTAAAAATGAAAAGAAAAATATATAATGAAATACTTAAGTGGAAAGAAAGTAGTAATGGTAAAACAGCATTATTAATTGAAGGTGCACGACGCGTTGGAAAAAGCTACATTGCATGCGAGTTTGCAAAAAGAAATTACAAATCATATATTTTAATAGATTTTTCAAAGGTTTCAAATGATGTAATAAACTTATTTGATGAGTATTTAAGTGATTTAGATTATTTATTTACATATCTTTCAGGATACTTTGGTATTCAACTTTATGAAAGAGAAACATTGTTTATATTTGATGAGGTTCAGTTTTGTCCTAAAGCAAGAGGTGCAATTAAATCATTAGTTGCAGATGGAAGATATGATTATATAGAAACTGGATCTTTAATTTCTATTAAGAAAAATGTAAAAGATATACTTATACCATCAGAAGAAGAACAAATAACACTATATCCAATGGATTTTGAAGAATTTCTATGGGCAATGGGAAATGAAACGATAATGGATGTTATAAAAGAGTGTTATAAAAATAAAAAACCACTTGGTAGTTTACTTCATAGAAAAGCAATGGATTATTTTAAAGAGTATATAATTGTTGGTGGGATGCCTCAAGCAGTAGAGAGTTATTCTAAAGATAGAAACTTTGAAAATGTAGATAAAATAAAAAGAAGAATTATAAACCTATATCGCAATGACATAAGAAAGCATGCTGAAGAATTAAATTTAAAAGTTGAGCAGATATTTGATACAATACCTTCACAATTACAGAAACATGAAAAAAAATTTAATATATCTAATTTAGATGAAAATGCTAGATATAGAAATTATGAAGGAGCCTTTTATTGGCTTAATGATGCAAAACTTATTAATATTGCATATAATACTACTGAACCTAATATTGGATTAGGTCAAAGATTGGATACTAATATTTTAAAATTATATATGATGGATACAGGATTATTATTATCAATGACTTTTAATGAAAAATCATTAGTATCAGAAGAAATTTATAAAAAAATATTATTTGATAAACTAGCATTTAATGAGGGAATGATAATAGAAAATGTTGTTGCGCAGATGTTAACATCTGAAGGTAGAAAATTGTATTTTTTCTCAAAAAATGAAAGAAATAATTCATTTGAAACTATGGAAATTGATTTTCTAATATCAAAAAATATGATTACTTCAAAACATAATATCATACCTATAGAAGTAAAATCTGGAGAAAGATATACTTATTCTTCACTAAATAAATTACGAAGCAAGTATAAAGATTATATAGATAGACCAATTATAATACATACTAAAGACCTTAAAATAGAAGATGATATTCTATATCTTCCAATTTATATGACTTCATTATTATAATTGTGTAATTTAAGTAAATAAAAAATCAAGAAGGATTATTCATCTTTCTTGATTTTTCTATATCTTTTTTTATTTAACATTCTAGAAACTCTACTACCAATCTCATTTTGCATAGATTCTAATCTTTCGATTTTTTCATAATCAATATTATCTTTTTCAATTATTTTCTTTTCATTTGAATTAGTAGTACTATCATATATTTTATCAATGAAGTTTGTATTATAATCAAGATGTTCTATCTCCTCATTATCTTTTGCTGTTTTACTTATTGTTTTAACCTCAGATACATTAATATTATTATCAGATACATCATCTTCATTTATAGATATTTTAATAGTATCCTCTATATCAGTTTCTTTATCATCAATAGTAGGTTCTATAGTTTCATCAGATACATTATCATTAACATTAATAGTTTCAATTACTTCTTCTAACTCTTCAATTTCTATATCAGTTATTTCATTATTGTTGATATCTAGAGCATCAGAATTATCAATAGTTATTTCACTATTATCTATTTCATCAATTTTATCGACAAAAGAATTATCATTATCTAAAGATTCCATTTTTTCATTATCATTTACAGTAATATCGTCTTTAGATTTTTTATCTTTCTTTTTTCTTTTCTTTTTCTTAGATTCTTTTTCTTCAGAAACAACTTCATTATTTTCTAGAACTTCATCAATCTTTTTACCAAATGAATCATCGTTATCTAAAGACTCTATCTCTTCATTATCATTCACAGGCCTATTTTCTTTAGACTCTTCTTCAATGATTTCATCATCTTTAGATTGATTATTACTATCAGATTCTGTTTCCTCACTGATAATATCGCTATTAGTAGGTTCATTGTTTTCTAGAACTTCGTCAATCTTATCACTAAATGAATCATCATTATCTAAAGACTCCATCTCTTTATTATCATTTATTAAAGAAGTATCTTCAATAACTTCTTCATTAGATTTTATTTCATCTAGTGCCGCATCAATTAATTCATCAGAAATATTAATATCAGTATTATTTTCATCAGTAGTTTCATTATTATTAGTATCTTCTATTATTTCAATTATTTCTTCTGGTTCTTCAGTTTTTTTCTTTTTCTTGTCTTTCTTTTTCTTCTTATCTTTCTTCTTTTTCTCTTTTTTGTTATCAATAATATTCTCTTCAACAATATCTGTATTTTCTATTGGTGGTATGACACTATCAACATCATTATTTATTTCATTTTCTTCAATAATTTCATCAATCTTCTCAACAAAATCTTCATCATTATCAAGAGATTCCATATTATCAATATCAGGTTCTACATCATCATTATCTTCAATATCTTCTTTATCATCAATAGAATCAATAACTACATCATTAGTATCTGGAAAAATTACTTCTTCTTCAATAATATCATCATCTATATTATTTTCTTTAGCAATTTCATCATTACTGTCTAAATAATAATCAACTTTCTTATTTAATTCACTATCAAGGATATCTCTAGATAAATTATATGTAATAATAGAATCATCTTCAAACTCAACAAGCCTTAATAATTCTTCTATAGTAGTATCTCCTCTTAAGACTTTAATCATACCATCTTGAAGTAGAGTAATAACTTCCTCATTATATACAAGATTTCTTAATTTATCTTTTCTAATATTCATACTAAGTGCATCTTGTATTTTTTGATCTATCTTAAGTACTTCTTGGAAAGCAATTCTACCTTTATAACCATGATTACAGTGTTCACAACCAACTGCTTCGTAGATTTCTTCAACATCCATATTAAGAACTTTTTTTATTAATTCTTTTTCATAAGTTGTTGTTTTTCTTAACTTTCTACAATGTGGACATAATTTTCTTGCAAGTCTTTGTGAAATAATACCTTCAAGTGCTTCAGCAAGCAAGTATTTTTCTACATCCATATCTAGTAAACGTTCAATAGTTGATAATGAATCATTAGTATGTAGAGTAGATAATACTAAGTGACCTGTAACTGATGCTCTAATTGCGATAGTTGCAGTCTCGCTATCACGAATTTCTCCTATCATTATTATATTAGGATCTTGTCTTAATATAGAACGCAAGGCAGTTGCAAATGTAAGACCGATATCAGCATTTACTTGAATTTGGTTAACATTTTCAATATCCATTTCAACAGGGTCTTCAATAGACATAATATTAGTAGTTTCATTACTTAGTCTTTGTAGCATAGAGTATACAGTAGTAGTTTTACCAGTACCAGTCGCACCTGTAACAAGTATAATACCATTAGGTTCATTAATCATTTCGATTACTTTCTTATAGTTATAATCAGAAAAACCTAATTGTTCAATACCATTTATACTTAAAGTATAATCTAGGATACGAATAACTATTTTTTCTCCCTTATTAGTATTAATAGAAGAAACACGTAAGTCTAGTTCAATATCTTTAACAACACCCTTAATCGCACCATCTTGTGGAAGTCTAGATTCAGTAATATTCATACCAGATATAATCTTAATTCTAGTAATTAAGTTCTTAACATATTCCTCTGGTACAGTTGCATAATTAATTAACTCTCCATCAATTCTAATCCTTATCTGTAATACATTATCCTTAGGATCAAAGTGAATATCCGAAGCCCCTCTACTTGATGCATCAACCAGTATTTCATTGACTATATCCACAATCGGAGTGTGTTCAAAATCAAATACTTTTAACATTTTATCACCTTTTTATTCTATTTCACTAGATTTTAGACTAAATATATTATATAATATAAATGTCAATAATGCAAGAAGGAAATGATAATTATGAAAAAATCTAGAGGATTTGCTTTAGTTGAAACGCTAATAGTGTCAACTATAATCGCAACTATACTTATATATGTGTTTGTTCAGTTCAACATTCTACAAGGTAAATACAATGAATCTTTTAAATATAATGATGTCGATGATTTATATAAATTAGATAGTATTAAAGGTTATATTAACTCACTAGATAATACATCAATTACTAATATAATTACTAAAATAACTAGTGATGATATAATTATTATGGATAATGAAGATAATACTTATACCAATATTACATATTTAGATAATCAAAATGATTTATTAATTAATCTTGGTATTAAAACATTAGTATTAACTAAAGCAGATATAAATAATGTAGATACATCAAGTCTTTCTAAAAATATAAAAGATATGATAAAGAAAATAGATAATAAAAGTGATAACTATAGAATAATTGCAGAATTTAATAATGGAAATCTAGCAACTATAACAATAAGTTTGGAGGTAGAATCCAATGAATAAAAAAGGTTTTACAACAATAGAACTTATTACATCTTTTTCTATCGCATCAGTTATCATGCTTGTATTATTTAATGTAATAATAATAATGAAAGATAATATGAGTGATATCAATACTAAAACAAATATGTTAGTAGCTAAAGATAATCTATCTTACAATATAAATAAAAGACTAAAAGAAAAAGAACTAACAAGTCTATCTATGTGTGAAGATGGGGATAAGTGCTACTTATTTACATATAGTGATTCTACTACAGATAAACTAGTATATAACATAGATTCAATTACATTTAATAACTATACATTTGAAATAACAGATGGTATTACAGTAGATGCACCAACTATTACCGAACACTACGATACCATGACTAGTACAGCATACAATGGATACATTATTATTAATATTCCAATTACTATAAATAATAAAGACTATTCTATTAAGACAGTTAAGCATATTAATGCAGATAATGTATATGTAGATTTAGGTAATTATTATAGGGATACTGGAGGAAATATTTATACTAAAGTTGAATATTTAGAAAGTACTGGTAGACAATATATAAACACGCAGTATACTGTTAATGAATTAACAGAGATAGATACTTCATTTATTAGTTATCCAGGTGGGCAAAATGGAACTGCTTGGTGTGGAGTTTTTGGTGCAAGACAAGCTGGTTTTCAAAACAATTATAAATCATTTGGTTTGTTTGTAGCATATAGTAGTTCTTCTTTAGCATTAAATTATGGAAATGTAGATACATCTAATATAGCTGGAATTGGCTCATTAAATAAATCTCGTTTATACAATATTGGAACTAAATTTTATTATAATGACATAGAATTTAGAGAGTTTGAAAATAAGCCTGTATCATTTGAAAATCCTATGTATTTATTTGCATTAAATAATTCTAACACTCCAAGATATTCACATACTAGACTATACTATTTTAAAATACGAGAAAATGGAGATTTAATTCGAGATTATATTCCAGTTGTGGATAGTAATAATGTTGGATGCTTATTTGATAAGATTGAAAAGAAATGCTACTATAATCAAGGCAGCGGTAGATTATTACTTCCTGATGAAGAACATATAAAAAATATTGGTAACGAATATACAGAAGTTAATTATGTAAGAAGCAATGATTTACAGTATATTGATACTAACTATGCATTATGGAAGGATAATAATTGGAAGATAGAAGTAAAATATGAACTTGAAAAACATCAAAATTATAATGTTTTATTTGGATTTTTAAATGAAATATCATCATCAAATAAAGTCTGGTCAGATTCTTCAGGAAATTTATTCCTAAAAGCTGGTGTACAAGTAAATTTATCAAGTTTAGAAATTAATCAACCATATACATTAGTTGTAGATAATACTCAAGATGAAATGTATAATTACGTTAATGGAGAATTAATTAATACAAGTAATAAATCAAATACATCATCACCCAATACATTGGGACTTGCTCATATGCTTGGGAATGGGTATTTATATGGAAAAATATATTATCTTAAATTTTGGAGCGATGGAAATTTAGTTAGAGATTATATTCCAGTTGTTGATAAGGATGGAATACCTTGTTTATTAGATAAAGTAGAAAGCAAGTGTTATTATAGTTTTTCTGGAAACGAATTCTTATATGGGTAGTTATATTGATTAATAATTAGATAAGTGTAATGCTTATCTTTTCTTATGTACTTTTAATTAGTCTTTATTTTACTAATTATATGCTTTGTTTTTTGTATTGATTAATGGTTAAAGGTGTGAAGGTATAGACGGTAGTAGTAATATAAAGATATATTATATATTTTAATTTTATGTTTTGGGTAAATCTGTAGGTATAAATGTACAGAGTTTAAAATATTACGCTCAGTAATTAAATTACTGAGTATTTTTAGTATGTAAATAATGATATCTTGTATGTTTGATTAAATATGAGATATTTGATATAAGTGTTTTACTTACTTTATTTTCTTTAAGGGAAACGAGATATTTAATTATTAATGATGAAATGGAGGATAATAAATGTTAAATGAAGTAATTAATAATGATAATAAAAAAATAGAAGATATGATATATGAGATTAGGGGAAAACATGTTATGTTAGATTTTGATTTGGCTAAGGTGTATGATTGTAAAAATGGTACAAAACAAATTAATCAAGCAGTTAAAAGACATATGAATAAATTTCCAGAAAGATTTATGTTTCAATTAAATGATGAAGAATGTTTGACTCATTTGAGGTCACAAATTGTGACCTCAAATAATAAAGGTGGTAGAAGATATAATCCTTATGCCTTTACTGAAGAGGGAGTTGCAATGCTTGCTACTGTTCTTCGTACTAAAGTAGCAGAAGAGATAAGCATAAAGATTATGGATGCTTTCGTATCTATGAGACACTATATGTCATCTAATCTTCTTGAACAAAAATATATTAATAATATGGTAATGGAGCACGAATATGAAATAAAATTACTTCAGGAATCTTTTAACAAATTTGAAGAAAAGAAGAAGGTTACTGAGATATATTTCAATGGCCAAATATTTGATGCATACTCTAAAATACTTGATATATTAAAAAGTGCGAATGGAAGTATAGTTGTTATAGATGTATATGCAGATAATACAATATTAGATATTATAAAAAGATTAGATGTTGATGTAACCATTATTACTAAACCTAATAATCTATTAACTAAACAAGATATAAGT
>CADCIZ010000015.1 GCA_902801685.1 uncultured Erysipelotrichaceae bacterium
AATCCACAGGCGAGAGTTATTATAACTCAAAAAAATATAAATAGAAAGGATCAATCAAATAGATTAAAACTTCTATAAGATTGATTATACGAGGATGATGTTATGAATAATGTAAAACCTAAGAAAAGAGAAGGTGCTTTAAGAGGTGATAGATTACCTCCTGGAGAAGTAGTGCCATTAATGAGCGATAATTTATTCAAGAAAGTATTTGGAGATATTAATCACTTAGAAAGGCTTAATTATTTATTATCTAGTATATTTGATAAAGAGGTTAATGTAATTGAGATTCTAAATGATGAATTAATAGGTAATTATAGATTAAATAGTAAGAAGTGTGTAGATTTAGTATGTAAAATAGGAGAGTTTGATTATGTTAATGTAGAAGTAAATACTGTCTATGGTGCATATGAAATAGATAGAAATGCAGAATTTATATTTAGACTTGCATCAGCTAATTATAAACCAGATAGTAGTTTATCTAAAGAAGATCGAGAACGTATTAGAAAGGCTAAAAAGTATTATATTCAAATTAATTTGAATAATGTTAATACAAATGGTAAATCTTATACTACTTTTTCAATTAATGATGATGAAGATGCTAGTTTTAAACTTACAAATATGGTAAAAATTATCAATATCAATGTTTCACATTATAGAGATTTGTGTTATACTAAAAGGTGTAAATGAGTTAACTGATTTTGAAATAGCAGTTGGAGTAATTGGTATATATGAAGAAGACATGTTAGAAAAAATCAGTAAGCGAAATCAAGTCTTGAAAGGAATAAGTGATATTGTGAAAAAATATAGTTGGGAAGACGATGTAATAGTAGCTTACGATAGGGAAGAATATTTAAAAGAGGCTTTTGAAGCAAATATTGAGTATGCAGTTGCAGATGCAGTAGAAGAAACTACAAAAGAAACTACTTTAGATATTGCTAGAAAAATGAAGAAAGAAAAAGTTGATTATTCTACTATATCTAAAGTAACTAATTTGTCTATTGAAGAAATAGAAAAATTATAATAACTTATTAATTAGTTATTAATCCTAATCTTTTCTTTAGCACTCCTCTTTAAAATATAATATCTATAATTAGGGGATTGCGTTTATTTAAATTATTATATTGTACACACAAAAAGAGATTGAGTGGAATCAATCTCTTTAATTGTACGACCGAAAAGTAGTAATCAAGTATAATTCTTTCTTAGAATTAATAAAATCTTATAATCTTTAAATAATAAATTGTCGTACATATATAATATATACTATTTTTATAATAAATTCAATTATACTTATGTTTGTAATAATAATTATATTCTTTCTTAGAACATTAATATTTTCTATAAAACATGTAATACTAGATAAAAAGTATTAAAAAGTACTCTAAATAGCCGTTATTTATGATATAATACAAGTATATTAAAAAGATATAAGTAGGAGGTATGAATGAAGAACAAAGGATTCACTTTAGTAGAATTAATAGCTGTCTTAATAATACTTGCGATAATAAGTTTAATAGTCGCACCATTAATTCTAAATACAGTAAGAAGAGTAAAAAATGATACAAATAAAAGAAGTATAGATGGATATGGACGTGCTGCACAGTATGCTATATCAAATTATGAATTAAAACAATTACCATATCCAGATTCATTTGATGAATTAGAAATAGATTATCATGGTAATAAAGTAGAATGTGAAACAAGTAGAATTAATCCAGACCATACAATATATTTATCAAAATGTAAGGTAAATGGAAAATTAGTAAAAGATGATAAAAATAAAGATGGATATTATCACTTTGGAATACTTAAAATGACAAATCAAGAATATGTAGATACATATGGTAAAAATTTAGAAGATGCATTAAAGAAATACTATGATGAACATAATGAATATCCTGAAGATTATACAACTTTAGCTTTAAAAGAATTAGATAAAGAAGTAGCATGCGATGTAGATGTTAATATTGATGGAACAGTGTATTTAACTAATTGTAGTGTTAATGATGAATATGTAATGGATGATACTAGTGATGATGGATATTATCAATATGGAGAAATTCTTACTGCTGTAAAATATCTGTTATCAAGAACTAATTCTAAAGATGTAATAAATTATACAGAAGGAAACACTCATGAAATGTATACATTTGACCATGAGGCTACAGAACAAACACCAGCTTTAACAGATTATAGATACATTGGAAATGAGCCATATAACTATGTAAAATTTAATGGTGAAGAATTATGGAGAATTATTGGTGTTTTTAAAGTAGAAGATGAGAATGGTAATTTGGATGAAAGAGTAAAGATTGTAAGAAATACAAAATTAGACAGTGATATGGCATGGGATTCTTCAAATGTAAATGAATGGAAGAATGCAACTTTAAATACATATTTAAATGTTAATTATTATAACGAATTAAGTGAAATATCTCAATCTATGATTGCAACGTCTAAATATTATTTAGGTGGAATTATTTCTTCTAATGTAAATGCAGAAACATTTTATAGTGGTGAGCGAGGAACAACAGTATATAATGGCCGAAGTATAATGTGGAACGGAAAGATAGCCTTAATGTATCCGAGCGACTATTTATATATATATTCATTAGGAATAGATGATGTATGCTATAATTATGGATATCAGTGTGCAATTAGAAAAAATGGAAAACCTGCAAATGGTTGGATTCATAATACCAATAGTAATTCATATCAATGGTTATTGTCTCCTCGTTCTGATGCTGATTATCTTGTATTCTTTATATACAATTCTGGTAATTTACATAATTCATCCTATAATCTTAGAAATTTATTTGGTGTTCGTCCTGTTGCCTACTTAAAGCCAAATGTCAAAATTAAATCTGGTGATGGTAGTATAGATAATCCTTATGAGTTTGAATTATAGAAACTGAGTAATAAGTGTTATTCAGTTTTTATTTTGGGTAAGTGGTTTAAATTGTTTTTGATTTAGTGTATAATTGAATTACAGGTGATACAGTGGAAGATTTGTTTAATAAATTAGATAGAATGTATGATGATTATGATAATATAGTTGTTGCGGGGCATAGTTATCCTGATTTGGATTGTTATGGTGCTTGTCTTGCTATATATAATAGGGTTTGTGCTTTGGATAAAGATTGTTATGTATACTTAGAGGGTAATGGTTATAGTGATATTATGAATAAGGCTATTAGTAGTGTTAGTGATGTAAAGTATGTTAATGACGATAATATTGGCAATCTTACGAATATGTTACTTATTATAGTTGATGCGCATCAAGTTGATAGACTTGAAAATAGTAGGATTTTTGATTTTTGTAAAGATTTTGTAATACTTGATCATCATATTAAGGATAGAAAGTGTCCAAAAGGTAGTAAGCTTTTATATATTAATAATAGTTTATCAAGTATGGTTGAACTTATGACTTATTATCTTGATTATAGTAATGTTAGTATTGATAGTAGTGTCGCAACTATTATGCTTGCAGGGCTTGAGATTGATACTAATGGTTATAATTTAAAGACTACTTCTCGAACTTATAAGGCTGCAAGTATGCTTGTTGAAATGGGGGCTGATGTTACTTTAAAGCAAGAGTTACTTAAGGATAGTAAGGATGATTATGTAAGAAGAGCTGACTTTATTAAGAATAGTTATACGGTAAATGGTAATGTTGCTTTATGTGTATTACCGGATGTTAATAAGACTGAGACTCTTGCGGAGATTGCGGATAGCTTGCTTACTTTTGATAATATAGAGGCTAGTTTTGTAGTATCTAAGATTAATGATTTAGAGTATGGTGTATCTGCTAGAAGTATAGGGGAGATCGATATTCTTAAGACTGTAAGAAAATTAGGTGGAGGTGGCTCTACTACTAGTTGTGGAGCTAAAACTAATAAGAGTTTATCGGAAATAAAAAAACTTATAATTAAATCAATTAAAGGATAGGTGTTTATGAAAATTATATTGAAAGAGGATATTAAGAAGAAGGGTAAAAAGGGAGATATTCTTAATGTAAAGGATGGATATGGTACTTTTTTGATTAATGATAAGAAGGCTGTTATTGCGAATCAAGAGAATGTTAGAAATTTAGATAGAAGTAATGAAAGAAAGAAAGTAAAAGAAGAAGAGTTAATTAAAGAGTGTGAGAAAGTAAAGAATAGGATTGAAAAAGAAAAGATTGAATTTAAAGTAAAAGTGGGTGCGCAGGATAAAGTATTTGGTAGTGTTAGTGCGAAACAGATTGTGAGTATATTAAATAGATTAGGTTATGATATAGATAAGAAGTGTATTAAACTTAATGGTAATTTAAGTAGTTTGGGTACTCATGTAGTGAGTGTTGAATTACATAAAAAGGTGGTTGCAAATATTAAGATTAATTTAGTAAAGTAGGTGGGTTATGAATAAAGAGATTCCAAAGAATATTGATGCTGAACAATCGGTAATTGGTTCAATGTTTTTAACGAAGAAGGCATTGGATAAAGTACTTGAAAATTTACATGAGGATTCTTTTTATTTAGATAGTCATAAAAAGATTTTTGCTTGTATTAATGAACTTAATAACAATAGTAAGAGTGTTGATTTAACAACTGTTGTTGAGTCTTTGAATAATCATGGATGGCTTAAGACTGTTGGTGGTATTGAATATTTAACTGAGGTAATTGAAAGTGTTCCTACTGCTGCTAATGTTGATGAATATATTAAGATTGTAGAAGATAAGTTTATATTACGTAAGTTAATTGAAGAGGCTACAAGTATTATTACGGAAAGTTATAATGCTAGTAATGATATTAATGAAGTAATAGAGACTGCTGAAAAAAAGATATTTGATGTATCTAAGAATATTCGTTCTACAGAGTTTAAAACTATTGCAGAAGTACTTGTTAAAACACAAAATGATTTAGAGAAATTAGCAAGTACTAAAGGTGATATTACTGGTATTCCAACAGGATATTATGAACTTGATAAGATTACATCAGGATTTCATCCTCATGAATTAATTATTATTGCCGCTCGTCCAGGTATGGGAAAGACTGCTATTGCACTTAATATTGTTAATAATATTGCGATTAATGCAAAGAAGAGTGTTGCGCTCTTTAATATGGAGATGGGTGCGGAACAACTTGCGATGAGAATGCTTGCTAGTGTCGGTCAAATAGACTCTGGTAAACTTAAAACTGGTAAGCTTGAGCACTCAGATTGGAAGCGTGTTAACGAGGCTGTAAGTAGGTTATCTGGTTCAAAGATATTTATTGATGATACCGCAGGTATTACGGTAAATGAGATTAGAGCAAAGTGTAGGCGGCTTGCGGCATCTCCATCAGGTTTAGATATTGTAGTTATAGACTACTTAACTTTGATTCAAGGTAATAGTAAGAGTGGGGCTAATCGTCAACAAGAAGTATCTGATATATCTCGTGCACTTAAAACAATGGCGATGGAACTTGATGTACCGGTAATTGCTTTATCACAACTTTCTCGTGGTATTGAACAACGTACAGATAAAAAACCTATGTTAAGTGATTTAAGAGAATCTGGTGCGATAGAACAAGATGCTGATATTGTTGCATTTTTACATTGTTCTGATGAAGAAAGAGAAAAAGAAAATAGTTTAATGGAATTTGTAATTAGAAAGCATCGTAATGGTCCTCTAAAGGATATTCCACTTATATTTCAAAGAAATACGAGTACATTTGCGAATGTTGCAAATTTTGAAGAAGGTGTGTCATGAAAAAGGTTGGTTTATACTTTTGTGTTGTACTAGTTAGTGCATTTATATTGTTATTAGGATTTTCTAATAGAAAGTCTAAAAATCCTAATAGTTATTATCAGGTTTATTTAGATGGTGAACAATTGGGTACTATTAAGTCTAAAAGAGAGTTAGAAACTTATATAGATTCTCAGGCTGATATTATTCGTGATAATGTAAGAGATTATGAAACAAAGATAGAGGCTATTAATGATACTAAAGAGGTAATTGATAGTATTAGTGATGAATCTTTTAAAGCAATGAATAATAAGGATAAAATCTCATATCTAATTAATAATAAGAGCAAACTTAATATCAGCGATACTAAGTATGATAGTATAAAGATATATAATGAGAATAAACTTTGGAGTATGAGTGATAGTGATATTACTGAGATGAAGAATTATTATGAGGAGAATAAGATTTATTTAGAGTCTGATAAGATATATACTCCAAATGGAATAGAGATAAAAAAAGTACTTACTTATGAACCTACTACTGTATCAACTGGTGAGATGTATAAGAAGATAATCGAAAAGAAGAATTGTACTATTCCGGGGTATAAGTTTACAATTAAGAAAAGTGATGGTAGTGAATCTAATGTCTATGTAACTGATAAAAGTATATTTAAGGATTCTATTGATACTATGGCATCTATATTTGTTGGTGAGAATAGATATAAGAATTATAAGGATGATAATCAAAGTGAGATAGAAGGTACGGGAGAGGTTATTAATAATGTCTATGTAGAAGAAGATATTGCTTATAAAGCAGTAAATATTTCTACTGACGAGAAGATATATACTGATTCTACTGAGTTATCTCAATACTTATTATATGGAGATAATCATGAAGAGTCTACTGTTACAGTAAATACTGGAGATTCTATTAGTAGTATTGCCTATAATAATAAGATAAGTGTGGAAGAATTTTTGATTTCTAATCCAGAATATACAAGTGAAGATAACCTATTATATGCAGGAAAACAAGTTAAAATTGCGAAAGTTGATCCACAAATAAATATTGTAGAAGAGAAATATAGCGTTAATGATATTGAGTCTAATTATCGTACTGTTGAGGTATATGATGATACTATCACTGAGGGAGATCAGATAGTTACTCAAGAAGGAGAAAAAGGCTTAGATAGAGTTTCTCAGAATGTTAAGTCAGTTAATGGCGAGATAACGTATGTTGAACCTGTTAGTAAAGAAACTGTCAAGAATCCTGTTGATAAAAAAGTTACAGTTGGTACTAAAGTGACTCCTAGTGTTGGTAGTACATCTTCTTGGGGTTGGCCTACTGCAAGTGGTTATACATTGAGTTCAAGATTTGGTTATCGTATTGCGGTATTTGGTGAAGGAAATTTCCATACTGGTTTGGATATTGCGGGTACTGGTTATGGATCACCTGTTTATGCATCAAACAACGGTGTAATTACAAAGATTGAATATGCAAGTACATATGGATACCATATAATCATTAATCATAACAATGGATTTTATTCTGTTTATGCTCACATGTCAGGTTTTGTATCAGGACTTCACGTAGGTAGTGTTGTTGAACGTGGACAGCAAATAGGTTATGTTGGTTCTAGTGGTTGGGCAACAGGACCTCACTTACATTTTGAAATTCGTAATTGTGAAAGATATGCATGTGTAGTTAATCCAGAGAATTATTTGTAATGAGAGTATGTGTATTATCAAGCGGTAGTAAGGGGAACTGTTCTTATATTGAAACTAAGCGTCATAAGATACTAATTGATATAGGGAACAGTTCTGCTTATGTTGAACGCAGTCTAAGAAGTATAGGTGTTGAACCTAATGAAATAGATATGATACTAATTACTCATGCACACGTAGATCATATTGCAGGGCTTAGAGTATTTTCTAAAAAGTATTCACCTAGAGTTTATATGACTGAGAAAATATTTAAAGAAAGTGGACTTAATATTAGTAATGTTTATGATATTCCTAGTAAATATGAAATAGATGGTATTATAATTACTTCTATAAAAACATCTCATGATACTGAAGATTCAAATGGTTATATAATTGAAGAATCTGGTAATAGCTGTGTATATATTACTGATACTGGTTATATAAATAAAAGATATTTTAAGAAGTTATATAATAAGAACATATATATTTTTGAAAGTAACCATGATCCAGAGATGCTTATGAATAATCCTAGATATCCACATCATACTAAGATAAGAATTTTAGGTGATACGGGGCATTTATCTAATCAAGATTCAGCATATTATTTATCAGAGTTTATTGGCCCTGATACTAAGATGGTATATCTTGTACACTTAAGTGAACAAAATAATAATGAAGCACTTGCAATAAATACTTTAAAAGAAGAATTGAAGATAAAGAGTATTAAGTTTAATAGTATTAAGATTGCAAAGCAAAATATAGTATCGGAGGTATATAGTATTGATTAAAATAATATGTGTAGGAAAAATAAAAGAGAAGTATTTAAAAGATGCGATAAGTGAGTATAATAAAAGAATTAATAAATATACTAATTTAGAAATAATTGAAGTAAGTGATAGAGATAAATTACCTATAAATGATATTCTTGATAAAGAAGGAAACGATATATTAAAGTATATTAACGATAAAGATTATGTTGTTACTTTAGAGATTGATGGTAATAGTTTAAGTAGTTTAGAATTAGCAGAAAAAATAGATACTACATTTAATAATTATTCTAATATAGTATTTATTATTGGTGGTTCATATGGTTTAAGCGATATTATAAAAAAGAGAAGTAATTATGCATTATCTTTTTCAAAATTGACTTTTCCACATCAATTATTTAGAGTAATTTTACTAGAACAAATATATAGAGCTTATAAAATAAATAATAATGAAACATATCATAAGTAATAATAAAAGATATAAAGCCACACTACTTTATATCTTTTTGATTTCTTCAACACTTAATCCAGTTATTTTTTGTATTGTTTCTATAGGAATATTTTTTTTTCATATTCTTTACAATATTAATTTCTTTTTCTTTTGCTCCTTGGCGGGTACCTTTCTCAATTCCTTCTTTAATTCCTTCTTGTTTTCCGCTAATAAATATACTATTTTCTATCATTTCTCTATCTTCATCATCTGTCATTGCTTGATAAAAATTAGGGTCTCCATTTAGCTTAATAACATCATCTTTAATCTTCTTTATATAATAATCACTATTCTCCAGAGTTTTAATTTCTTCTTCATCAAATCCAAACATTATAATACTTTTAAATTGTTCGTAATACTCTTTGGATTTACCTGAATTATACCATCTATTCTTATAATAATTAACATCAATATCAATTGTTTTCATAAATGGTATAGTAACTTCTCCGGTAGATAAATCTCCATATTGTGATATTTTATAATCTTTTTTCTTACCTTTTTGAAAGTTAAAGTTAATTTGAACATGTTCTTTTATATCAAAAAAATTTTTATCTTTTTTCATACTTTCAATCGTAGATGATGCAAGGTAGAAAAAATTTCTATATGTTTTATAATTATCATATCTAACATTAACCTCAATATTTAATAATTTACTTCCAATATCTACTAAAATATCTACAACTTTGTTCTTAATATAAAGTAATCACTAGTTAGTTCAGTATTAAGTACTTTAATATTATCAATATGAACATCATCATAAAAAATTGATAAAATATCACTTCAGAATCTTTTTAGAAGATTATCATCCCTATAGAAGACATTTTTAAATACTGGATCTGCTTTTAATGTATAGAAATTAGTGCTATTATCTTTTACCATATTATCCCTCCTACTTATATTATTCAACAAAACTTTTGAGTTTCCTTCTTTTTTTGATAATTTTTTGAAATAAATGTAATATTCTTGATATAAATCTTGTTTTATACTAAAATATATCTTGTTGGAAGTGATTATTATGCAAGAAGTAATAACTTATTTAAATAAATTAATGTCAAATGGTGATAAAATTGTGGTGGCGGTATCAGGCGGCCCAGATTCAATGTTTCTTTTAGATGTATTGCAAAAGATAAGAAAATCCAAAACGTTTGATATTGTAGTTGCGCATGTAAACCATAATGTAAGACGGGAGAGTTATGAAGAAGCTGAGTGTGTTAAAGAGTACTGCGAGAAGAATAATATGATATTTGAGTATATGATAATATATAAGTATGGAACTGATAATTTTCATGACTATGCTAGAACAGTGCGTTATAACTTTTTTGAAAGTTTAGTTGATAAGTATAATGCTAAATACTTGATGACTGCTCATCACGGTGATGATTTAATGGAGACTATTCTTATGCGTATAGTCAGAGGTAGTACTGTATCAGGTTATGCAGGGTTTAATAGAGAAACTAAGTTCGACAATTATACAATCATAAGACCACTTATTACATTGACTAAAAAAGAGATTCAGGAATATATGGATAATAATAATCTGTGGTATGCAGTAGATATTTCTAATATGAAAGATGTTTATACAAGAAATAGATATCGTAAGTATATACTTCCTAAACTTAAAGAAGAAAACAAAAATGTACATAAAAAATTTTTGAAATTTTCTGAAAAGGTAACTGACATAAGTAATTTTTTTGATAAATATGTAGATAGTAAATATAGTAATATTGTAAGAAATGATGTAATTAATATAAAAGAATTACTTAAAGAGGAGAGAGTAGTAATTGAAAGTATTATATCTAAATATCTATATCAAATTTATAAAGATAGTATTTATATGATTACAGATAAGAATATTGATACATTATATAATAGCATTACTAGTAAGAAATCTAATATAGTTATAGATATTCCAGGAAATTATAAGTTTATAAAATCATATTCTAATGCATATATTATTAAGAATGAATTAAAAGAAAATTATAAGTATGAAATTAAAAATAGTGTATTTATAAATGGTTTTGGAACTATTAAAAAGATTGATGAATGTAGTGAGACTGATAACTTTGTTACATATTTAGATAGTAGTGAGATTAAAATGCCAATCTATGTTAGAAATAGAGTTGCTGGTGATAAAATGGTAATTAAGAATATGGATGTAGCTAAAAAAATAAAGAATATATTTATCGACTGTAAGCTTCCCATTGATAAAAGAGATAATTATCCAATAGTAGTAGATGCAAGTGGTGAAATTATCTGGTTGCCAGGATTAAAAAAATCTAAATTTGATAGAAAAAATAGTGGAAAGTATGATATAATACTTAAGTACGAGTGATGAAAGGATGTTTATATGAATAAAAAAGTTGTTAAGAAGAGTATTTTTTCTTATGTATTACTAGCTTTAGTAATATTTGGCGTTATTTACTTTTTTACAGTATTAAATAAGAAAGTAAATGAATTATCTTATAGCGAACTTATTAAGTCTATGGATAAAAAACAGATTACTGAGTTAAAGATTACTCCTAATAATAGTGCAGGTGTATATGAATTAACTGGTAAGATGAAAAATTATGATGATAATGAATCATTTAAGGCTTCTGCTCCTTTAGCGGATGAAACTATTAAGGAATTATACGAAGGAAGAAATAATTATGGATTTGAGGTTAAAGCATCGGCTGATCCATCATCAAGTATTTTCTTATCATATATTCTTAATGTATTACCATTATTCTTAATAGTTGGAATAGGATTCTATTTTATTACAAGGCAAATGGGTGCGGCTAATAAATCTATGGATTTTGGTAAGAGTAGAGCGCGTCTAACTAGTGATAAAGATAAAGTTACATTTAAAGAAGTTGCAGGATTACAAGAAGAAAAAGAAGAAGTTGCAGAACTTATTGATTTCTTAAAACAGCCTAAGAAATTTCAAAGTATGGGTGCACGTATTCCAAAGGGAGTACTTCTTGTAGGTCCTCCAGGTACTGGTAAAACTTTACTTGCAAAAGCTGTTGCAGGAGAGGCAAATGTACCATTCTATTATATAAGTGGTTCTGATTTTGTAGAATTATTTGTTGGTGTAGGTGCATCTCGTGTTCGTGATATGTTTAAACAAGCTAAACATAATGCACCATGTTTAATATTTATTGATGAAATTGATGCAGTTGGACGTCAAAGAGGAGCAGGACTTGGTGGAGGACACGACGAACGTGAACAAACTCTAAACCAATTACTTACTGAAATGGATGGATTTGGCGCAAATGAAGGTATAATTATTATTGCCGCTACAAATAGACCAGATGTATTAGATCCAGCTCTTCTTAGACCTGGTAGATTTGATAGACAAATTACAGTTAACTTACCAGATGTAAAGGGAAGAAAAGAAATTCTTGAAGTACACGCTAAGGGTAAAAAATTTGCTCGCGGTGTGAACTTAGAGAATATCGCAAAAAGAACAGTTGGATTTAGTGGTGCAGATTTAGAGAATTTACTAAACGAGGCTGCATTACTTGCGGTGCGTCGTGGTAAAGATAAAATTACTATGTCTGAAATTGATGAGGGACATGATCGTGTTATTATGGGACCTGCTAAGAAGAGTAAGCAATATACAGAGCATGAAAAAGAGGTTGTTGCATACCATGAAGCAGGGCACGCAGTTGTTGGTATAAAATTAGAAGGTGCGAATGAAGTACAAAAAGTAACAATCATTCCTCGTGGCGCTGCTGGTGGATATAACTTGATGTTACCAAAGGAAGAAACTTTCTTATCAACTAAGAAGGAGTTGCTTGAAACAATTAGTGGACTCTTAGGTGGTCGTGTTGCAGAAGAAATAGAGTTTAATGAGATTACAACAGGTGCTCATAATGACTTTGAAAAAGCGACTAAGATTGCTAGAGCTATGGTTACTGAATATGGTATGAGTGAGTTAGGTCCAGTTCAATTTGAACATCAAGAATCAAGTGTATTCTTAGGAAGAGACTATAATAAATCGCGTAATTTCTCTTCTCAAGTAGCCTTTGAAATAGACCAAGAACAAAGAAAAATTATTAATGAGTGTTATGATGTTACTAAGAAGATTATTAAAGATAACAAAGATTTACTTGATGTAATTGCTAAGACATTACTTAGATATGAAACAATTACTAAAGAACAAATTGAACAACTTGTAAAAGATGGTCGTATTGAAGATGATGATATAGATAAATCTGATTTATCTATTGAGGAGTTAAAATATATGGCAAAAGTTAAAGGCATTAAAGGATATACAAAAATGGATAAAGAAGAATTAATCAAAAATTTAGAAGATTAATTCTTTTTCTATATCATTTTTTTTACTTTTATGTTAAAATTTAATAAAAGATAAGAAGGTGAGTTATGTCTAGTCGTATTGATGTTAAATCCATAATTGATGAAATATCAAATAAATATAATGCAAGTGATATAAATATAGAATTACAAAATCTACGAGATGATAATCATAGGTTATACTATAATGTAGATATCGATTTTTTAAATAATGTGGATGTTAAATATAAAAATGAGGCTTTAGAAATAATTAAGAGGTATAATAAAATAGATGCGAAAAGTATTTTAATGCAAGATAGAATTAGTAGTGATAATACTAATAATTTACTTAAGCAATTAGATAATGATATCAATAAATTAAAAGAAAAAATTAGAAATGATTTAAATACAGTAATAAACTATGTAGATAGATTATCGTCTAAAATAGATATTTCAAACATTACAAGAGAAACTCCACTTGGAATACTTATACTTAATAAATATGATGCGTTTATCATATACTCTGCAGATTTATCTTTGTCAGATGTTAATAATGCGATGAAGAGGCAATCGAAAAGATTAATGTATATAAAAGAATTAGATTATTTGATTAACAATTATAATACTTTAAAATGTAAATTTAATAGTGAAAATACAACTATACTCATAAATAATTTATACGAAATTGTGGGTAAATACTTATATTTGCTTACTAATACGGAATTTGAATATACTAAAGAAGCAATAAAAAAAATATTGGCTTACGAGTTTGAGTTTATAGATAAGTATTTACCAACTTATAAAATTATACTAACTAAAATATGGAATTCTAGTTATACTGGTAAATACTACTTTATTTGTGATTTAGATTTAGATAAAAATAATATATATTTGATGAATGTTAATAATATTGGTAAATATGAATCGTCAGGATATATATGTGATATTCCAGATAATTTTATTGATTATTTTAATATGAAAAATACAGAAATAATAAACTATCCTCTTCCTTGTAATTTAAATGATAAGTATGAAATAAAAAAAGATAACAAAGTTTATCTTAAAGCTATATATACTACAAAAGAAGATGCTGTTTTTAAAAGTATTCTGCCTATAAAATATATAAATAAAAATAAGAATGCATAGTTCTTATTTTTTTACTATTTTATATAATTTCTTTAGTATTGGTTTAAACTTGTTAATGAATACATATTTAGTTTTATTAATAATCAAATCATATTCTCCAGCAAATTCTAATATAACTGCATTATATTTAGATTTGAATTTGGTTAAAGAGTCATCTAGAGTTCCATTTATACCCCCTAAGTTACAGTAATGACATTTATTTTCAATAGATATTTTAGCTGCTTCTAATGCAATCCCTCCTGATACATTTAATTTATTTAATGTTAAGTCGTTTCCTGCATATAAATATTCACTGCACCTATATCCTTTATTATTAGGAAGAATTAATAATGCGCTAGATAGAGTAATTTCTTTACCTTTAGATTTAATTAAATCTTTTACTTGATTAATTTCATCGTCTTTACCATTGTTTTCTTCTAAAAATTTTAGATAAGTTTCTAAATTAACTTTGCCAAATAAGATGCATGCTCTGTCTTTAAAATTATCAATAATTTTGTTAAAGTATTCTTCATTTCTTAAACGAATATTTTTATTCTTTTCTGTATGTTTTAATAATTCAACAAATTCCTTAACATCTTTTTTATCGTGACTTGAGGTAAAATATACGCCACGTTTTGTATGATAATCACCTAGATAATATCTAAATTTGCTCTTAAAAGTTTTAAGTAATTCATCATATGTAATAAATTCATTATTTTCATTAATTAGAGGTACTGCCATTTGATATCTAGGTTGAATACTTTTGTGAATATCTTTAATAAAACCTGTGTGTTTGTATCCTAAATTAATTAAGTTATTGTGTTTTTCTTCAAAATCGTTTGAGTAAATATGAAAATCGATGTTTTGGTTTTTAAACAGTTTTTCACTAACACAGAAATTAGGATCTATTTTAACAACATATGCATTATTATTTTTTGCTAGTTGTTTAATGTTATCAGTCATAAATTTTAGTAATTCAGTATTTTTAAAATCTATCAAATATCCTCTTGGAATATAAAACATTGAAATTCCTTTAGATATGTGTCTTACAAGAATCGAACATGCGGCAACTAGTTTTTCGCTATCATAAACACCACATAATATATTATTAAAATTATCCTTTACATTAGCCCAAGATTTCTCTTGCATAAAGTTAGCGTAAGGGAATTTTTTTATAAATTTATTATATTCTTCTTCGTTAATATTAGATTTAAAAGTATACATTTCATCAATCCTTTCTTTAAATATTATAGCCCAATATTAGCTATTTTACAACTTGTTTAAATAGAAAAAAGATAGTATAATGATTATTGAGGAGATAACATGAAGAAAAACTCGTTTATGGAAGGAGCAGTGATTGCGACTGCTGGAATAATTTTTGTTAAAATAATAGGATTGATATATGTAATACCTTTTAACTCTATAATTGGAGAAAAAGGTGGAGCGCTTTATGGTTATGCTTATAATATATATATGCTTTTTTTATCAATATCTAGTGCAGGATTTCCTTTTGCGATAAGTAAACTTACAAGCGAATACAATGCATTGGGATATAAAAAAGCAATAAAAGATACATATTCTATTGCGACAAAGTTAATACTATTAATATCTTTTATAATATTTATACTATTGTTTATATTTGCTCCACAAATAGGACATCTAATTATAGGAGATTCTACAGGTGGCAACACAATAGAAGACATTGCATTCGTAATTAGAATGGTATCGTTTGCCATACTAATAGTGCCTTTCTTAAGTGTATCAAAAGGATTTTTACAGGGACATAAATATATAAAACCAACAACAGATAGTCAAGTAATAGAACAAGTAGTTAGAGTAATAATTATTTTAGTTGGAAGTTATGCTGCTTTAAAAATATTTCATACCGATTTAAAAGTTGCTGTTGGAATAGCAGTTAGTGGTGCATTCTTTGGGGGATTTGTTGCTTATCTGTTCTTAAGAAGAAAGATAACAAAATCTAATTTACTTAAAGAAAAAGCAGATGATAAAGAACACGTTACTAAAAAAGAAATAATTAGAAAAATAATTGGATACTCTGTTCCATTTATTATAGTTAGTTTAATATATAACTTATATAATACAGTTGATATGATACTTGTATCGCGTACAATGAGTGATATTCTGCATATATCTATGAAACAAGTAGAATCAGTGCTTAGTGTATTTACAACTTGGGGAGTTAAATTGAATAACATATTACTTGCAGTAACTACTGGTCTTACGACAAGTCTAATACCAAATATAGTTGCAAGTTTTACAAAAAAAGATATGAAAGATGTTGATTCAAAATTTAATAAAGCATTACAGTGTACATTATTAATAATTGTGCCAGCTACAATATTCTTATCTTTATTAGTAAAACCAGTATGGACTTTATTCTATGGTAATAGTACATATGGCCCAATAGTTTATAAGATGTTTGTTTATACTGCTTTATTTGGTGGCTTACACTCAGTAGTAGTAAATACTCTTCAGGGATTAAGCAAATACAAATTAGTAATTGCATCAGTATTTACAGGGCTTATTATAAATACAGTATGTGATGTTCCATTTATGTTAATATCACATAAACTAGGATTTGATGTAAGTTATGGTGCGATAGTTGCGGCAATGTTTGGATATACTTTATCAATGATAATTGCTTTAACTATATTACATAAAAAATATCATTTTAGTTTTGCTGATACAAAGAAGAAATTACCAAATTATATATTATCAATAATTGTATTTGTAGTAGTAATATTATTGCTAAAATTAATTGTACCAACTAACTTAACTTGTAGAATGATGCAAATACCAATATTATTAGTATATGGAATAGTAAGTTTTGGCGTTTACTTTGTAATTAATTACTTAAATGGCAATTTATCAAGTTTATTTAATATTAAGAAAGGACTAAAAAAATGAAAATAGGAATTGCAACAGATCATAGAGGAATAGAGGTAAAACAAGAATTGACAAATTATTTAAAAGATTTAGGATATAATATAGTTGATTATGGAACTAATAGTACTGATTCTGTAGACTATCCTGATTATGCTTTTAAAGTAGGAGAAGCAGTAGCTAATAATGATATAGACTTTGGAGTACTTATTTGTAATACAGGAATAGGTATGAGTATTGCCGCCAACAAAGTTAAAGGTGTTAGATGCGCAAGAGTAATAGATGAATATGATGCAAAAATGACTCGTATAGATAACGATGCTAATGTTATTGCATTATCAAGTCGAGTGGCTCTAGAAAAACTAAAGAGTGTATTAAAAGTATTTTTAGAGACTCCACATAATTCTGAAGAAAGACATGATAGAAGGATTAGTAAGATAGATAATTATGAACGTTAAACTAATTTTATATATTCTTACAGTACCTCTTTCTATATTCGCACTAGATAGTATTAAAATAAATGGTATATTTAAAGTAAACAGAGTATTTCAAGCAAGGCTATTATACCTAATGATAAGTATGTCACTTGCGTATCTATTTACAAGTTTTCTATATGATTTTGTATTAAATTCAAAATGGATTAATTTTTAAGTAGTATGTTTTATATAAAGGTATGGTGATACAATGAGTATAAAAAAAATACTACTTTTTTCGTGTTTAATAGTCTTTATACCTTTTATTATAGTTAATACATTTATAAAAAAAGAAGAAATAACATTTAACTATACATCTAATAAAATGGTAAGAGTATATAGAGAAAAAAGTAATGTAGTAGAAAAAGTACCACTAGAGAAATATGTATATGGAGTAGTATCATCAGAGGTTCCTGTAAGTTTTGAGGAAGATGCTTTAAAAGCACAAGCAGTTGCCTCAAGAACGTATGTGATGTATGCAATGGAGAGTAATAAAGATAAAGAATTTGATGTATATGATTCAGTAAATAGTCAAGTATATAATAGTGATGATGAATTAAAAGAAAAGTGGGGTGATAAATATTCAGAATATAGTAATAAAATAAAAAAAGTAATAGTTGATACAAAAGGAGAATATTTAACCTATGATGATAAAATTATAGAAGCTTTTTTCTTTTCCACAAGTACAGGATATACCGAAAATAGTGAAGAAGTATTTAGTGAAGCATTACCTTATTTAAGAAGTGTGGAAAGTAGTTGGGATGAAACATCTCCTTCTTTTAACGACGAAAAAGAATTTGCTAAAACAGATTTTTATAATAAATTAGGGATAAAGTATAGTGATATACTTGATGTAAGTGATATTAAAAAAACAAGTTCAGGAAGAATAAAAAGTTTAAAGATAAATAATAAGGAATTTACTGGTAAAGAGATACGTACAAAACTACAATTGCGTTCAACTTTTTTTACATTCTATGAAAAAGATAATAAAATACTTGTAAAAACAAAAGGATATGGACATGGAGTAGGTATGAGTCAATATGGCGCGAATGGTATGGCACTTGCAGGATTTAAATATGATGATATTCTAAAATACTACTATACTGGTGTAAAAATAAAAAAAATTGATATATAGTGTATAAAAATTTATAAATAGTTCAAACTGTAAATGAGAGGTGATAAAATGACTAGAAGATTAAAAAGACCTGTTGTTTATAGTTTGTATGCTATTGGAATTAGTATACTTGTTGGAGGTATTGTTTTACTTGAGACTTCATCTAAAAAATTAGATTCTAAAAATCCAGATTATCAATATGTATCAAAAACAGGAATTACAAGAGAAGATATTCCTGTAGTTAATACAAAAACTACAATCATTAGACCTTATACAGATAGTGATGTTAAGATAGTTAAGAATTACTATAATTATCAAGGAACAGAAGATGAACAAAAAGAATCAATAATTTATTATGAAGATACATATATGCCAAGTAGTGGAGTATCATATGGAAAAGATGAAGAGTTTGATGTAGTAGCAATTCTAGATGGTAAAGTTACAAAAGTATCAAATGATGATACATTAGGTAATATTGTAACTATTGAACATGAAAATGGTATTGTATCTACATATGAAAGTATAAAAGATATAACTATTAAAGAAGGCGATACAGTAAAACAAGGAGATAAACTAGCAACTAGTTCAACAGCAAATATAACATCAGATTTAAAAAATCATCTATATTTTGAATTATCAGTAAAAGAACAGATAGTAAATCCAGAAGATTATTTTGATAAGTCAATAGATGAAATCGGAGCGTAAGGCTCTTTTTCTTTATTAAATATGTATAATTAAAGGTAAAATTATATATATTTAAATAGGTGATATTTTGAGTAATATATCAAAAGCAGAACTTAATGATAGGGTGCTTAGTGAGGCAGAATATATGTTAAAAACCAAAAAGACAATAAGAGAAATAGCTAAACAGTTTTCTGTATCTAAAAGTACTGTGCATATTGATTTAAATAAAAGACTTAAAAATATAAATTATGATTTATATAAAAAAATAAAGAAAATACTAATATATCATTTAGAAATAAGACATATTAGAGGTGGAGAATCGACAAGAAAAAAATATGAAAATTTAGTATAATTTGAACAAAATAAAGCAATATGTGATATAATAATTGATAAAGCGAAATAATAGTTAGAGGTGATACAGTGTTTAAATTTACAAAAGATATCGGAATAGATTTAGGAACAGCAAATGTATTAATATATATAAAAGGTCAAGGTATTGTTTTAAACGAACCAAGTATTGTAGCAATTGATGCAGAAACAAAGAAACCTTTAGCTGTAGGACAAGAGGCTAGAGAAATGTTTGGTAGAACTCCAGGTACAGTAAAAGCAATAAGGCCTATGAAAGATGGAGTAATTGCAGATTTTGAAATAACCGAAGTTATGCTTAATAATTTTATTAAAAAAATAAATGGTAAATCATTCTTTTCTAGACCTAGAATACTTATTTGTTGTCCTTCTAACATAACACAAGTTGAGAAAAATGCTATTAAAGAGGCAGCCGAAAGAACAGGAGCTAGAAAAGTATTTTTAGAAGTAGAACCTAAAGTTGCTGCAATAGGAGCTGGTATGGATATATCTAAACCAAGTGGGAATATGGTTATAGATGTAGGTGGAGGAACTACTGATATTGCAATTTTATCATTAGGCGGTATTGTTACAAGTTCTTCAATTAAAATAGCAGGAAATGTATTTGATTCTGATATTGTTAAATATATTAAAGATAAATATAAATTATTAGTAGGAGAAAGAACTGCAGAAGATATTAAATTTACTATTGGTTCTGTTTTTCCAGGTAGTCGTAATGAACAGATGGAGGTTAAAGGCAGAGATTTAGTTACTGGACTTCCTCATACTATTACTTTAACATCAGATGAAATAGAAGAAGCATTAAGAGAAAGTGTATATGCGATAATTCATGCTGCTAAAAATGTTTTAGAACAAACACCTCCAGAACTTGCAGCAGATATCATTGATAAGGGAATTGTTGTTACAGGTGGAGGTGCCTTAATTCATGGCTTTGATGAACTATTATCGCATGAATTAAAAGTACCAGTATTTATTGCAGAAAGTCCACTTACATGTGTTGTAGAAGGTACTGGTGTCCTTTTAGATAACATTCATTTAATAGGAAAATAGCAGTAATCACACATATTTTTAATAAAATATGAGTAAAAGTCGAAAAAACTTTTAATTTTAAAGAAAAAAAGTATTGCATTTTAAATAAAAATATTATATACTTAATGAGTAACTTGAATTTTAATTTGGGTTATGTGCCTGAGTGGCGAAATTGGTAGACGCACAGGACTTAAAATCCTGCGGAAGTCAAATTCCGTGCCGGTTCAAGTCCGGCCTTAGGCACCATACTTATTGGAGAAATACCCAAGCCTGGTTGAAGGGGGCGGTCTTGAAAACCGTTAGGTCGGCGACGGCGCGGGGGTTCGAATCCCTCTTTCTCCGCCATTTAAAATAAGTTATGCAATATCGCGGGATGGAGCAGCTTGGTAGCTCGTTGGGCTCATAACCCAAAGGTCGTTGGTTCAAATCCAGCTCCCGCAACCAAAAATGGTTCCGTGGTGTAGCGGTTATCACGTCTGCCTGTCACGCAGAAGATCGCGAGTTCGATTCTCGTCGGAACCGCCATTTATTTTTGGCTCTATAGCTCAGTCGGTAGAGCACAAGACTGAAAATCTTGGTGTCGGTAGTTCGATTCTACCTGGAGCCACCATTTTTTGATTATAAAAGCCGTATTATGCGGCTTAAGGATTTTCATTTTATTTCATTTTATTGTAATGGTAAGCCTTAAGGATACGCGCCCGTAGCTCAGCTGGATAGAGTGTTTGGCTACGAACCAAAAGGTCAGGGGTTCGAATCCCTTCGGGCGCACCATCTCGGGAAGTGGCTCAACTTGGTAGAGCATTTGGTTTGGGACCAAGGGGTTGCAGGTTCAAATCCTGTCTTCCCGACCATTTAAAAATCAAAGTAACTTTGAAAGAGTTACTTTTTTTGTGCAACCCCTTGCCCCAAACACTAAGTAATCAAATCCTAACCTCATCAAATAACTTAGTAATATTATCTTCATTAATAGAAAATACAGTACCTCTATCATGTACCTGGCCTTCCCTTTCACCACTCTTAAATACACCTATAGAAAACCTTATTTCAATAACACCACTTTCTATAAGCGATAAAAAAGTACTAAAATTTTTTAATTTATATAATTTAATACTACGATAGTAAAAATATTCATCACCATTTATAAACTTTCTATCAGCTTTAATGTATGCTAACTTTTTAAGTTTAAGATACAATCTCTCATATAATAGTTGAAATGACCATGATACATTAATATCAATATTTCTATTATAGGAATTTATAACTACAAAATCTATTTTCTTCTCCTTATGATTTACTACTATTTTACCTCTTTTATAATATCCTATACTTGAAAATTCCTTACCATTAAAACCCATTTGAAATACTTTATACTCAGGTCTTTCTTTATCAGGATAACCTAATTTATCTAAAACTCTTTTTATAGGAAATAAATAATCACCATCAGGTACCGCACTAAACAAATGAATTCTTTTTCTACTATTCATTCTTGTAGTTTTAATCTCAATAGAACCATAATCTGCAATAGGAAAATTTTCTTCTTCCTTGCCGATTAGTGTTTCAAAAGTATAACCAACACCAGTATCTCCTTTTCTCAATGATTTTACCCACCCCTTTTTCTTAACCTCGCTAAATACTTTTTTAAACTCTATAAAATCATCAAACATAATACCTCCAAAAATTTAGAATGTATTATATCATCATAATATGTCGAATTATGTCGAACATTGTCGAATAATAAAAAAAGCATTCAAAATAAAACATATCATATTTTATACAAAAATACTGAGTTGTGTGATATAATACAAGTAAGTTAAAAATATAAAGGTGGTAATGATATGAGAAAGAACAAAGCTTTTACTTTGATAGAATTAGTAGCAGTATTAGTAATTCTAGCAGTAGTAAGTTTAATAATTATGCCTCTAATTTTAAATACAATAAGAAAAGTAAAAGATTCAGCTAATAAAAGAAGTATTGATGCATACGGTAGAGCAGTAGAATATGCCATGTCTAGTTATCATTTAGAGCACTTAAAATATCCAGATACATTTGATAAACTAGATATAAGAACTAAAGGTTCAAAAGTAGAATGTGAAACAAGTAGAATTAATCCAGATTATTCAATATATTTAACGAAGTGCAAAGTAAATGGAAAACTTGTTAAAGATGATAAAAATAAAGATGGATATTATCACTTTGGAACACTTAAAATGACAAATATAGAATATGTAGATACATATGGTAAAAACTTAGAAGCTGCATTAAAGAAGTATCATGATGAACATAATGAATATCCTAGTAATTATACAACACTAACATTACCAACATTAGAAAAAGATGTGGCATGTAGTGTTGATATCAATCCAGATGGAACAGTATATTTAAATAATTGTAAGGTTGATAATGAAGATGTTTTAGATAATAATAATGAAGTGTATGTTTATGGTGATTTGTATGCAACAACAGTTTTACTTAAAAAGACTAATAATAAATCTATAACAACATATACGGATGGAAATACACATGAAATGTATACATTTGACCATGAAGCAACAGAACAAACACCTGCTCTTACTGATTACAGATATATAGGTAATGAACCTTATAACTATGTTAGATTTAATAATGAGACCTGGCGTATTATTGGAGTGTTTGATACAGATGATGGTACAGGAACGTTTGAAAAGAGAATTAAGATACTTAGAAACGCTGTTATACAAAGCAAGCAGTGGAATTCATCCGGTGTAAATGAGTGGGTAGAATCAACCATACAAATATATTTAAATAATACCTATATAATAAATGAAGAATCTGAAAAATTGGCTAAAAATGCTAAATGGTATTTAGGCGGTATACAAAATTATCGGGTTAATGGGAGCGCGATATATACAAGGGAGAGAAGTAATATTACATATAGTGGTAGAAGTAAGAATTGGGTAGGTATAGTAGGATTAATGTATCCAAGTGATTACACATATATATATTCTTTAGATATTGATGTAACTTGCTACAATGACCCGAAAAACTGTAATAATAGTACTCCAACACTAGGATGGTTATATAATTCTAAAAATCATCAGTGGTTTTTGTCGCCTAATTATGGCTCGTCTAATGCATCATATGTTTTTAACTCTGGTCTTTTTTATCATACTACATCTACTGGAAAAGCAAGTGTTAGACCAACATTATATTTAAAACATAACGTTAAAATTAAATTGGGTGATGGATCGGTTGATTCACCATATCAGTTTGAATTATAGAAACTGAATAATCAGTTTTTTGTAAATTTCATTTACCAATCCTATTTTTCATGATACAGTTATGAAGGTTAAGAGGTGTAGTTATGGTTAATAGAATAATAAAAGATGTAGTAATTAAATGCAATAAATGTGGTAAGGGTATTAAGTTTAACTTACATTATGATTGTGATAAAGATAATAACTATATAAAATTAGACTAGATGATGTTGATGTATGTGTTTGTTATGGTGCATATAAACAGTATTCTGATGGATATAGAAATATGGATATTGAGATAGAAGAATAACATATTACTTAGATTATCTTGTCTCCAGGATACTTACCTCATTTACTAAACTATGTTAAATTCAATGGAGATGAAATTTGGAGAATAATAGGTGTTTTCGATGTTGAAGATGAAAATAGTGATTTTGAAGAGATGGTAAAATTAGTAAGAAATGAATCTTTAGGGAATAGGCAATGGAATAATTCAGGAAGATATTGGAAAAATTCTAGTATTTGCATCTATTTAAATAATGAGTTTTATAATTTAATTGACAGTGCACATAAAAATTTGATTGATACTACTAAGTATTATTTGGGTGGAAATCCAAGTTCTTTAAACTTAAGTGGTTAAAACTATTATGAGTTTGAACGTGGAACAACTGTATATGATGGCTTGGAGTTTAACTGGTTTGTGAATATTGGGTTAATGTATCCAAGTGATTATTCATACACTTATTCAATGGGAATTGATGATATTTGCTATACAAAAGGAGAAAAATGTAATACAGAAAATAAGATAATGAGTTGGTTGTACAGCGACGTTGATAATAAATGGTTTATTTCAGTGTTGTCAAGTTCAAGTAGTTACATTTTTTATGTAAGTAATTTAGGTAGAATATATAGAAATGATCCAGGTAATAAATACGGAATATATCCAGTAATCTATCTCAAACCAAATGTCAAAATTAAATCGGGCGATGGAAGTATAGATAATCCTTACGAATTTGAATTATAACTAATTAATGATTATGTTAATTAGTTTTTCTATACAAAAAATAGTCTTTCGACTATTTAGCATGATAATCTTTGCCATATTTCTTTAAATAGAAATCTCTTAAGTTTTTAAATCTTTCGTAGTGAACTACTTCTCTTTGTCTTAAAAACGAGAGTGGGGCTAGTAGGTCTGGATCGTTTGTTAAATCCATTAAATATTCGTATGTTGCGCGTGCTCTTTGTTCTGCTGCCATATCACTTTCTAAGTCAGCTCGATAATCTCCTTTGGTATCTATATATGCACTTGAAAATGGTACTCCATTTGAGTTAACTGGGAATATTGCATGATCGTGTTGTACGTAGTTTGGTGTTAATCCTGCTTCTTCTAATTCTGTTTTGCTTGCGTTATTCATAAGTTGTGTAACCATGGTTGCAATCATTTCGACATGTGCGAGTTCTTCTGTTCCTATATCGTTTAATAGGGCATATCCTTTTTCATCAGGCATAGAATATCTTTGATTTAAATAACGCATTGCAGCAGCATATTCACCATCAGAACCACCATACTGTTCAAGTAATAACTTAGCCATCTTTAAGTCTTTTTTTCTTATATTAACTGGGTATTCCAGTTTCTTTTCATATAACCACATATAACCTCCTTAATTATTGTTCCATGGCCATGGTCTATCATTCCAAGCCCATGGATAGTTATTTAATGAATCACTATCTAATACTAATGGACCAAATTTAGATTCATATTGTTTCATTAAATCTTTTTTCTCTCTATTGTATCTATTATATAAATCTATCATTTCTTTATTATCAGGATATACATCTAAGTATAGATTTAAATCTGTACAAGCAAAGCATAATGCATCAATATATGTTAATAACTCGGCTTGTTCGTTCATAGGTTTAATTTCATATGGACCATTTACCTTGTAAGGATCATATAAATTCTTAAATAAGTTTCCTCTAATAAAACCTTGGTATGGTTCAAATAATTTATTATCGTCCTTCATATATGGACTAGGTTTATAATTATTTATCATATTTGTATCTCTAAAATTATAATAATTGTTCATAACATCCTCCTCACAGTAGCATATGTGTTTATAACCTATGTGTATAGGCTTTTATCTATCAAATTAATTAAATAGTCTAATATAATTTAGTATGGATATTGAATCACGATTAAAACAAATAAAGATAGAAAACTTTATATATATAATTTATTTTGGTATTATATTTTTAGGACTATACTCTAATAGAATAGAAAAAAAATATCTCATCTATAAAGATGAGAAAGATAAAGAAAGATATAGACAAATACTTATTTTAATCTTTATAATTGCGGTACTTGTATATATCTATTATTTTTATGATGCTTATAAAAGTGCGAAAGAGTATAATTCTAATGAGGAAGTAAATAACTTTAATAGATTATCTTTTATAGCTAGTACTTTAGTATTAATAAGTGGTTTTATATTCTTGTATATTGCTTATTCAGATAAAGATATAAATGTAGAACTTGCATTTTCATAATAAAAGGTAATATTATTGAAAACTTATGATAATTATTGCTTGTAGTGTAAACAATGTGTATAAAAAGAAGGATTTTGCTTAATCCTTTTTACTATAGCCAACTTTTTCTAGATAGTTACTGAAATCTTCATAATTTGCTTCACCTAACCATCCACCATTGTCAACAATTTTACCTTCTTTAACAACAATTACCATAGGTGTCATACCAAAGTTTTCATCAAGAAACTTATCTAATTTCTTAATCTCGTTTGCTTGCTTTTCTGTAATTTCTGAAATATCTAAATAATAAGTAATGTAATCATATTCTTTTTGTGCTTGTTTTAATATAGGTAGAAAGTTAATACAATGAATACAAGTAGATCTTCCAATATATATTAATGATTTATTCTTATCTTTATATTTATCCATAAATTCATCATAACTTATCTCTTTAAAACTACTTACATCATATTCAGTATTAGTAGGAGTGTTTACATGTTTAGTAGTTTTATCATCCCAGTGTACTAATATGTATGATAGTATGGCAGTTGTAGAAATAATTGTCATACATAGAATTGCGATTAACATTATATAGATATTTCTAATTCTTTTAGAATCAAGTTCATTTTTCATTTTTTTACCTCCGATATACCAATTATACAACTAAAATACTAATTTGACAAAGAAAAATATGCATGATACCATGTTTGTAGTTTGAAAAAACGGGGTGAATTTTGTGAGTTTTAGAAGAAAATTAAGTGCAATTCTAACTATTGTTGATATCTTAGTAATTATGCTTGTTGTAGTTATTAAGAATA
>CADCIZ010000016.1 GCA_902801685.1 uncultured Erysipelotrichaceae bacterium
ACTAATCAAGCGTGTTGTAATTTAGAAGTAAATCCTAAATTAGCTGATTATAAATATGTATTCTATTGGTTATCTAATCAATATAAGTATATTAAATCTTTAGGGCAAGGAAGTCAAACAAATATAAATGCGCAAACAGTAAGAAAACTAAAAATCACTTTACCATCAATTGATGAACAAAAAAGAATGGTTGATATATTAGATAAGTTTGATTCATTAGTCAATGATATTAAAGTAGGACTTCCTGCAGAGATTGAATTAAGAAGAAAACAATATGAATATTATAGAAATAAATTATTAAGTTTTGAGGAGTTGAATGTTAGTGAGTAGTATAGGTTTAATAAGTGAAAATGATAATTCTACTGTGTTGGCTGAATATACTGTATTAAATAGAGTAGCTACGTCATATCAGAGTGAAGATGCTCTTGAGAAGGAATTAATTAAAACTTTAGTTGAACAGGGTTATGAAAGATTAAATATTAATTCTGAAGATGAATTAATTTTAAATTTAAGAAGACAGTTAGAGAAACTTAATAATTATCATTTTACTGATGGTGAGTGGGATTCTTTTTTTACTAGTGTGCTTGCTAATAAGAATGATTATATAATTGAAAAAACGAGGTTAATTCAAGAGGATTATAAGCAAGAGATTACTCTTGATTCAGGTGAAAAGAAGAATATTTATTTAATAGATAAGAATAATATTCATAATAATAGTCTTCAAGTATTGAATCAATATGTTAATAATGATGGTAATTATAGTAATAGATATGATGTTACTATTTTAGTAAATGGTCTTCCTTTAGTACATGTAGAGCTTAAGAAAAGGGGGATTGATTTAAGAGAGGCTTTTAATCAGATAGAAAGATATCAAAGAGATTCGTTTTGGGCTGGCTGTGGTCTTTATAATTTTGTTCAAATATTTGTTATTAGTAATGGGACGTTAACTAAATATTATTCTAATACTACAAGGGAGTTTCATATTAATGATAAAAAGAAAAAGAAGTCTAATTCATTTGAATTTACTTCTTATTGGGCAGATCAAAAGAATAATGGTATTACTGATTTAATTGATTTTGCTAAAACATTTTTTACTAAGCATACATTATTAAATATACTAACTAAGTATTGTGTATTTACTTCTGAAGAGGATTTACTTGTAATGCGTCCTTATCAAATAGTAGCTACTGAAAAGATATTTAATAGAATTATTATTTCATATAATAATAAATTCTATGGAACTATTAAGTCTGGTGGATACATTTGGCATACAACAGGATCTGGTAAGACATTAACATCATTTAAAACATCACAGTTAGCTAGTAAATTAGATTTTATTGATAAAGTATTATTTGTTGTTGATAGAAAAGACTTAGACTATCAAACAATGAAAGAGTACGATAGATTTAAAGAAGGTGCTGCAAACTCTAATACATCAACAAAAGTATTGGAAGAACAATTGCATGATTCTAGTGCGAAGATAATAATTACAACAATTCAAAAATTATCTCAATTTATTAAGAAGAATGAGAATAGTGAGTTATTTAATAAACATGTAGTTTTTATCTTTGATGAATGTCATAGATCACAATTTGGTGATATGCATAAGTCTATTATTAAGAAATTTAATAAGTATTATTTATTTGGATTTACAGGGACACCAATATTTAAAGAAAATGCTAGAATGGTTAAAGGAATACCTGAAATTACAGAACAAATCTTTGGTGATAAGTTACATACATATACAATAGTAAATGCTATTGCTGATAAGAACGTATTACCTTTTAGATATGAATATGTTGGGAAAATGGATATTCGTGCTGATGTTAAAGATGAAAAAGTATATAGTATTGATGAAGAAAAATTATTTGATAATCAAATAAGGATTAGTTTGATTACTGATTATATAATTGAACATTTTAGTACTAAAACAAAAACGTCTGAAAGTTATGTTTACTCAACTTTAGAAAATGTTAAAGAGGTTGCTAAAAAGCATGGTGCAGATGAGGTTAAATCTAAGAAGAGTATTAATGGTTTTAATTCAATATTTGCGGTATCAAATATTAAAATGGCTAAAGAATATTATTCTGAATTTAAGAAACAGTTAGCTGTTAAAAATAGTAATTTAAAAGTAGCACTTATTTATTCGTATGGAGTTAATGGTGAAGATGGAGTTATTGATGAAAATTCTGAATCTACTGAAGCATTAAGTACTGATGATAGAACATTTCTAGATAGCGCTATTAAAGATTATAATGATATGTTTGGGACAAGTTATGATACATCATCAGAAAGATTTCAAAATTATTATAAAGATGTATCTTTAAGAATGAAGAATAGAGAAATAGATATATTAATAGTAGCTAATATGTTTTTAACAGGATTTGATGCTAAAACATTAAATACATTATGGGTTGATAAGAATCTTAAATGGCATGGATTAATTCAAGCATTTTCTAGAACCAATAGAATTTTAAATAGTGTTAAAACATATGGCAATATTGTTTCATTTCGAAATCTAGAAGATAGACTTAATGAAGCTTTAGCTAAATTTGGTGATGAGAATGCTTGTGGAGTTGTACTTTTAAAACCGTATAAAGATTATTATTATGGATATCAAGATGAGAATGGTAAAACATTTGAAGGATATAAATCATTAGTGGAAAAGTTAACTTCTAAATTTGTACCAGGTGAATTAATGCAAAGTGAAGCTGAACAAAAAGAGTTTATTAAACTATACGGGGCAATATTAAGAGTAACGAATATTTTATCTTCATTTGATGAATTTAAAGATGAAGAACTAATTAATGAAAGAGATAAACAAGATTATCATAGTGTTTATATTGAACTTTATAATGAGTTTAGAAATAGAGCTAAACAAGAAAAAACAGATGTTACAGGCGATGTAGTATTTGAGATGGAATTGATTAAATCTATTGAAGTTAATATAGATTATATTCTTGCTCTTGTTAAAAAATATCATGATACTAATATGGAAGATAAAGAAATACTTGTTACTATACAAAAAACAATCATGGCAAGTCCTGACTTAAGAAATAAGAAAGATTTAATTATGGCATTTATTGAATCATTGGATCAAGATTCAAATGTTTATGCTGATTTTGAATCATTTATGAATAGTAAGAAAAAAGAAGAATTAGATAAAATAATTGCTGAAGAAAATTTAAGTAAGGAAGAAACATATAGTTTTATTCAAAAATCATTTGAGAATGGTAGAGTAGAAACTAATGGTACAGAAGTATCAAATTTACTTCCACCAATGAGCATGTTTACTCCTAATAATGATAGACAAGAAAAGAAGAATAAAGTTATAGATAAACTATTAGAATTCTTTGATAAGTTCTTTAGTATTACAGGAAAGTAGACAAATTTAATGTTTGAACATAAACTTAGAAAAGAATATTTTAAAACTAGAAACTATTAAACATAAAAAATTCTATTAAATAAATAGAGTTTTTTTATCGTTCATGTTATAATTATTTCGTGATGTTTATGAGTTTAGAGTTTATACGTAATTTTTCAATCATTGCGCATATCGATCATGGTAAAAGTACAATTGCAGATAGAATACTTGAAGTAACAAATGCTGTATCCAAAAGGGAGATACAAGAACAGATGTTAGATAGTATGGATATAGAGCGTGAGCGAGGAATTACAATTAAGTTAAATGCAGTGGAATTAAAATATAAATTAGATGGAATAGATTATACTTTGAATCTTATTGATACTCCAGGACATGTTGATTTTTCTTATGAAGTATCACGTAGTCTTGCAGCATGCGAAGGTGCGATTTTAGTTGTTGATGCTGCTCAAGGTATAGAAGCTCAAACACTTGCTAATCTATATTTAGCTATGGAAAATAATCTAACTATAATACCGGTTATTAATAAGATAGACCTGCCTAATGCGGATGTTGATAAGGTAAAAAAAGAATTAGTTGATTCTCTAGGATTTAGTGAGGATGAAATACTTTTATGTAGTGGTAAAACTGGTGTTGGAATTAAGGAATTAGTTGAAGAAGTAATTAAAAGAGTACCTAGTCCAAAAAGTAATAGTAATGAGTTACAAGCATTAATTTTTGATTCATACTTTGATTCATATCGTGGAATAGTTATTTTAACACGTATATTTAATGGCGAGATTAAAGTAGGAGATAAAATTAAGATGCATGCAACTAACGCAGAATATGATGTTGTAAGTGTTGGAGTACATACACCTAAAGAATTATTGAAAGATAAACTTGTAAGTGGTGAGGTTGGATTTATTACGGCTAGTATTAAAAGTATTAGTGATGTTAAAGTTGGAGATACAATAGTTAGTAGTAATTCTAAAGTATCTGCGCTTTCTGGATATAAACCTATGCGTTCAATGGTATTCTGTGGTTTATATCCAATTGAGTCAAATAAGTACCCTGCTTTAAGAGAAGCACTTGAAAAATTAAAATTAAATGATGCATCTTTAGAGTTTGAACCGGAAACTAGTGAGGCTTTAGGATTTGGCTTTAGATGTGGCTTTTTAGGATTACTTCATATGGAGATCATTGAAGAGAGAATTGAAAGAGAATTTGATATAGATTTAATTGCAACAAGTCCAAGTGTAGTATATAAAATAGAACTTACTGATGGTTCTGATATCTATATAGATTCACCGTCAAAGATGCCAGAAAGACAGAAAATTAGCAAAATATATGAACCTTATATTAAAACTAATATCTTTGTTCCAAGCGAATACATTGGTTCTATTATGAAACTATGTCAAGATAAAAGAGGCAATTATCAGTCTATGGAATATATTGATGAAAAACGTGTTAATATTCATTATGAGATTCCACTTTCTGAAATAGTCTATGATTTTTTTGATAGATTAAAATCTACAACTAAAGGATATGCTTCATTTGATTATGAAGTTATTGGATATAAAGAATCTAAACTTGTTAAAATGGATATACTTTTAAATGGTAAAATAGTAGATGCATTAAGTTTAATAGTCCATAAAGATTTTGCTTATAATAGAGGTAAAGCAATCGTTGAATCATTAAGAAAGTTAATACCTCGTCAACAATTTGAAATACCAATACAAGCAGTAATTGGGACTAAAGCAATTGCTAGAACCGATATTAAGGCAGTTAGAAAAAATGTGCTTGCGAAGTGTTATGGAGGAGATGTATCTCGTAAACGTAAACTTTTAGAAGCACAAAAAGAAGGTAAGAAAAGAATGAAGATGGTAGGTAATGTTGAAGTTCCACAAGAAGCATTTTTAGCAGTACTATCTATGGAGGAGTAAATATGGCAAGAACTTTTGATGAAGATAAAAGAACAGAATTAATTAATGCAGTAGGAAGGTATTATTTATATGGAAATGATCCATCATATAGAAGGTGTGCAGAATACTTAACTAAGGCTGGAAACAGTATTAGTTATATAACAGTAAAGGATTACTTAAAAAGGTTTATAAAAAGTAATCCTGCAACTGCGTCTATTATTAATGATATTATAGATGGAAATATTCCTAAAACTATAGAAGATGAAAGTGTTAGAAATAGAGTTATAATGGTATCTAATATGGTAGCTAATGGTCTTACTATAGAAGATGTAGTTGGACAAACTGGTTATACTAAAGATGTTATTCATAATGATATAACTAAAAGAATCTATCAAATAGATATTGATTTAGCTTTAAAAGTAAAAGAGGTTTTAACTAGACATAAATTAGATAATTTGATGCAGGGAAATGATGAATATTTAAATCAAGAAAGAAATGCAGATGGGACATTTAGAAAATAAAGTTAAATCTGCATATATCCATATTCCTTTTTGTAATACGATATGTTCTTACTGTGATTTCTGTAAGGTTTATTATAAAACTAATTTAATAGATAGTTATTTAGATAGTCTATCAATGGAGATAGCTGAGTATTATAAAGGGGAGTTATTAGACACTATATATATTGGTGGAGGTACTCCTAGTTGTCTTAGTATTGATAAATTAAAAAGATTGTTTAGTATTATTGATAAACTAAAAAAAATTGATAATCTAGAATTTACTTTTGAATGCAATCCTGAAGATATAAATGAAGAATTACTTAAATTACTTAAAAGTTGGGGAGTAAATAGATTAAGTATAGGTGTTGAATCATTTAATAAGAAAATATTAAAAATACTTAATAGGAGATATGATATAGATATATTTAGTAAAATAGATATGTGTAAGAAATATTTTGACAATATCAATATTGATTTAATGTATGCTATACCTAGTGAGAATATAGATATACTAAATAATGATATAGATACTATTATAAAACTAGATGTTCCTCATATATCTACATATTCTTTGATTATTGATAAGAATACAGTAATGTATAATAAAAAATATAAAAATATTGATGATGAACTTGATTATGATATGTATAAGTTAATTATAGATAAATTAAGTAGATATAACTATCATCATTATGAAGTTAGTAATTTTAGTAAGAATGGCTATGAATCGAAACATAATCTTACTTATTGGAATAATGAATACTATTATGGTTTTGGAGTAGGGGCATCAGGTTACATTGATAAAACCCGTTATGATAATACTAAAAGTATAACTAAATATATTAGTGGGTGTTATAGATTAGAAAGTAATAAGTTATCTTACAATGAAACAGTTGAAAATGCATTTATACTAGGTTTTAGAAAAATAGACGGTATAAACATAAAAGATTTTGAAAATAGATATGGATTTAATCCGAGAAATATAGATATTGTAAAAAAATTAGTTAGAGAAAATAAATTAGAAATTAGTGAATATAATATAAAGATAAATAAGAATTATATATATACATCAAATGATATATTATGTGAATTTTTAGGAATTGATTACCAAATTGAGAAAAATAAAAATAAATGATATAATTAAGTGGTGGTGTGATATGAAGAAAAATAGTTTTGAAAAGTATTTTAATACAACTGTAAGGCAGATAAAAAAATTATTATTAAAAACATTTAAGAAAATTGGTTTATATTTAAAAACTAATTTACTTATAGAGATATTTATAATTGTTAATTTGATTAATGGAATAATGCTTAGATATTTTACTGTAAAAAATGTATTTGCGTTAAAACCTCTATTAGGAGATTTAACACTCCTTATTGCCGTAGGTGCATTTGCTCACTTTTTTAAGCCTAAGAATCAAATTAAATACTTGTTTTCATGGTCAATAATATTTAGTTTGACTTGTTTTATAAATTGTGTATATTATAGTAATTATATTTCATTTGCATCATTTTCGATGCTATCAACCGCAACAGAACTTACGGGATATACTGATGCAGTAATACAAAACATTCTAGAATTTAAAGATTTCATTTTCTTTATAGTTCCTTTTGTACTACTATTTTTCCATTTTCAGTTAAAGAAAAAAAATTATTATGATAAAGTAGCTAAAGTTGAAAAAGGAAGAAGAAGATTTTTTAGTGAAATTGGAGTTGGATTAATTACTTTAGGTATGTTTGTAATGCAACTTACATCTACTGATTTATCAAGACTTGATAAACAGTGGAATCGTCAATCAATAGTTATGGAATTTGGCGTATATATATATCAATCTAATGACCTTGTTAGTTGTGTTAAAACTAAAGTAAATACGATGTTTGGATATGATGAGGCAGCTAAAACATTTAGAGAATATTATTCAAGTAAGGAAAAAAGCGAAACTAATAAGTATACTAATATTTTTGAAGGTAAGAATGTTTTAGTAATCCATGGTGAATCGATTCAAGGTTTTACCATGAATCTAAGATTTAATGGTGAAGAGTTAACTCCTAATGTTAATAAATTAGCTAGTGAAGGTATTTATTTTAATAACTTCTATGCCGAAGAATCTACAGGTACAAGTAGTGATTCAGAGTTTACATTCGCAACAGGATTAATGCCAGCATCTAATGGTACAGTATTCATGAATTACTTTAATAGGGATTATGTAACTATTCAAAAACTACTTAAAGAAAAAGGTTATTATACATTTAGTATGCATGGCAATAATGGTAGCGCATGGAATAGAGATATAATGCATAAGCATTTAGGATATGATAAATTCTATAGCAAGAAAGATTACGATATAGATGAAGAAATAGGTTTAGGTTTATCTGATAAATCATTCTTTAGACAGTCAATAGAAAAATTAGAAAATATTAATAGTGAACATGATAAGTGGTATGGACTTTTAATAATGCTTACTAATCATACACCATTTAGTGATATAGGCGATCATTCTACTTATTCAGTTAATATAAAAAATGAAGATGGAACTGAAGCTAGTTATTTAGAAGGTACTAAGATGGGTAATTACTTAAAAAGTGTTCATTATGCAGATGAGGCTATTGGTGAACTTATCTCTAGTCTTGAGGAAAAAGGAATGCTTGATAATACAATTATTGTATTATATGGGGATCATGATGCTAAACTTAAAAGAGGAGAATTTGAAAAACTATATAATAGCGAATATATAGATTCAGTATTAATCGATCCAAGTAAAAAGATAGAGACAATTGATGATTATACTTATGAATTAAATAGAAAAGTACCATTTATTATATGGTCAAAAGATAAGATAAATACTGATTATGTTGGTACTTTTGATAAAGTAATGGGTATGATTGATGTATCACCAACACTTGAGAATATGTTAGGCGTATATAATCCTTATGCCTTAGGACATGATATATTTAGTATTGATGAGAATGCTATAGTATTCCCATCAGGTAACTGGATGACTAATAAGTTATATTATAATAGTTCTAAAAAAGAATATAGACAACTAGATTATACTACATCTATTAGCATGGATTACATTAATAAATATAGTGAATATGCAGAAGAGATTATTAATCTATCGAATGGAATTATTGACTATGATTTAATTAAGAAAGTTAAAGAAGGAGACGTACAACTAAATACATTTAGTAATTAAAAAATACCTTAGTGTTTATAATTAAACACTAAGGTTTATTGTTTCATTTACTTTATATATATTAGTATTACTTGGTAGTTCATAAAAATAATAAGCATCTTTCTTTATAATTATTTTATTCTTTTTTAAATTGCTATAAATATATAATACTTTATTATTTTTATCGGTAATAATTACATCAATATCTTCTTTCATAAAAAAAGTATGAATGCTTCTGCACCTAAATCTTAAAGCATAATTGATATTCTTTTTAAACATAAATCCAAGTAATTTATCTTTGAATTTAATACAATCTTTTAATACTAATTCATCATTATTCAATAATATTTTCATAACTTAATTGTATCACACTTAAATTCAATTGACAAATATTAGAAAATGTTATAAAATTGAATTAAGGTAAAGGTGATTCGATGAAACTTAATAGCAAAGGTCAAGCATTAGTAGAATATTTATTAATTATTGCAGTTATAAGTGTTGTAGTTATAAGTGTAGTTAAATTATTTGGCGGATACTTACAAGATACTATGACTAAGTCTTCATGTGAGATGATGGGGAAAACTTATATCGATGGTGCATCACCTGGTAAAGGTAGTTGCCAATAATATTATTTGGGGGTATATATGGGATTATTTAATAAATTTAAAGGTTTATTTAAAAAAGCAGAGAAGAGTGTAGAAGAAAAAGAAGAGTTAAAAAGTTATGATGAGGGTTTAAAGAAAACTCGTAACTATTTTACTGATAAAATAAGCATACTTAATGGAAAGTATAAAAAAGTTACAGATGAGTATTTTGAAGAGTTAGAAGAAATACTTATTATGGCTGATATTGGTGTTAATACGGTAATTGACTTTATTGATAAGTTAAAAAGAAGAGTAAAAAAAGAAAATATTACTGATAGTGAAGAATTAAAAGATATTATAGTTGATGAAATGTTTATAATCTATATTAATAATGAGATTGTAGTAAATAAGATTAACTATAGTACTGATGGACCTACTGTTATTTTGTTTGTAGGAGTTAATGGAGTAGGTAAAACTACAACTATTGGTAAGATTGCTTATAAACTTAAAAATGAAGGTAAGAGTGTATTAATGGTTGCGGCAGATACTTTTAGGGCAGGTGCGGTAGAACAAATTAAAGAATGGGGAGTTCGTACTGATTGTGAGGTAGTATCTAAAGATAATAGTGATCCTGCTAGTGTAGTTTATGATGGAGTTAAAAAAGCAATAGATGAAAATATAGATGTAGTACTTGTTGATACAGCTGGAAGACTACAAAATAAAACTAACTTGATGGAAGAGTTAGCTAAAATGAATCGAGTTATAAAAAAACTATTGCCTGAAGGTCCACAAGAAACATTACTTGTACTTGATGCAACAACTGGTCAAAATGGTATTAGCCAGGCAAAAAGTTTTAAAGAAATTACTGATGTTACAGGTATAGTTTTAACTAAACTTGATGGTACAGCTAAAGGTGGAATTGTACTTGCTATTAAAGATACAGTAGATATTCCAGTTAAGTTTGTCGGTTTAGGAGAGACTAAAGAAGATTTAAAAGTATTTGATATAGAAAAATATATTTACGGATTATTTAAAGATATGTGAGGTGTTTTATGGAAAAGAAGAAAAAGGGAATAAGTAGAAATATTTTATCAGAGTTTAAGGATTTTGAAATTACAGTGCCACTACTTGCGCAAATACTATTTACTGAGGCTGTATTTATATTTGCCATAGTATCACTGCTTGAAACAATGTTTTTACCAGTGTTTTATATTGTAGTTGGTATTACTTTGCTTATAATGGCTTATAATAATTATACCTATTATAAGAAAAAATATTTTAATACAGCTTGTATGGTATTAAGTGCAATATATGCAATACTTGCAGTATACTTTATAGTTTCTACTATATTTAAATTATTCTAATGAATATTGAATTAACTATACTTTATGATTATTATGGTGAGCTTTTAACTAAAAAGCAACAAGTATATTTTGAAGATTATTACTTTAATAATCTTTCATTACAAGAGATTGCGGAGAATTATAGTATTAGTAGAAATGCAGTATATAATAGTTTAAAAGAAATAGAAAAAAAATTAATTCATTTTGAATCAACTTTAAAACTATATGAAAAATCTAAAATAATAGAGACATTGATTGTAGACTTAGACGATGATAAACAAAATAGGATAAAAGAATTGATATAGGGTGTGATTAAATGTTTGGTAAAATAGTGTATATTAGTGATAATATAGCTCATATTAGTATTCCTGAAGGTACTCCAGTAGCTCAGAATCTTATCAATATGAATGTTATATTTGAAGATAATAATAAAAAAATATTAGGGGAAGTTGTAGATGTATCTAAAGAGATTATTAAGGTACATTTTTTAGGAGAAATTGCAAATGGTAAGTTTGTAGGAGGGGTACTCCGTAAACCTACTATGGCAGCAAATGTTAGAATTATTAATAATGAAGAATTGGAACTTATTACAGGAGTTTCATCTCCTAATAGTTTTAGACTTGGCTATTCCCCACTTTATGATAATAAAGAAATATATATTGATATTAATGAATTATGTAGTAATCATTTAGCTATATTTGGTAATACTGGTTCTGGTAAATCTTATGGAGTTGCTAGTTTTATTCAGAGCTTATTTTATAATAAAGATTTTCAGCCATATAGGGCTAATTATATGATTTTTGATGCATATGGTGAATATCATACAGCATTTTCTAAATTAAATGAGGTAAATCCTAATTATCAGTTTAAGTTTTATACAACTAATAGGACTCAAACTGATGGAGAATTAATTAGTATTCCATTATGGCTTTTGAGTATTGATGATTTTGCACTTCTTCTTGAGGCTGATACTCATTCACAACTTACTATAATTGAAAGAATGCTGAAACTAGTTAGAATATTTGCGACTGATGATAATATTAGTAATGAGTATAAGAATCATTTAATAGCTAGTGCGATTATGGATATAATGTATACTAATCAAACTAGTGCTTCTAAACGTAATGATATATTTTCTATTATATCTTCATGTTCAACTGATCAATTTAGTTTGAATACACCAGTACAAGGATTAGGATATATTAGAAAGTTTAAAGACTGCTTTGAAATAAATACTAGTGGAACATTTGTTGAAAGTAATTTAATTACAGAATATGTAACTAGTTTTATAAAACCTGAATTAGAAAAACTAGAACCAACTAGTGATCATTATTTTAATCTAAATGATTTAGAGAGGGCTTTACAGTTTACTTTAATATCAGAAGGATTACTTAGAAATGATCATATGTATAATGAGGCAATTACTTTGAAAGTTAGATTACATTCATTAGTTATATCAGAAAATGCGATATTCTTTAATTATCCAAAGTATATAACTACTAATGAGTATATTGCTTCATTAGTTACAAAGAATAATCGTAAAGCACAGATAGTTAACTTTAATCTAGAAGATATAGATGATAGACTTGCAAAAACTATTGTTAAGATATATTCAAAACTTTTATTTAATTTTACAAAATCACTAAAGGTACGTGCATCTATTCCATTTCATTTAGTTATTGAAGAATGCCATAGATACATTCAAAATGATGGTGATGTAAAACTTCTTGGATATAATATATTTGAAAGAATTGCAAAAGAAGGACGTAAGTTTGGAATGATACTTAATCTAATTTCACAACGTCCAGTAGAAATATCAGAAACAGTTATTTCACAGTGTATAGATTTCTTAATATTTAAAATGACTCATCCAAGAGATTTAGATTATATAGAAAAGATGCTCCCTAATGTATCAAAGGAAATAATTGAAAAGCAAAAGAGCTTGCAACCAGGAACGTGTGTGGCGTTTGGTAAAGCATTTAAAATACCTATGATAGTTAGAATGCCACTACCTAATCCAGAACCATACAGTAGTAATGCGAATATAGTTGCAACTTGGAAAGCGTAGATATGATGTGTGTAAATATAAAGTGAATAATTTGCATATATTTTCTTTTTATAAAAAATATATAAGGTAGGTGTAAGTTGAAAAAAATATATTTAATAGTTTTTATATTTTTTTTACTATTTAAAACTAAAGATATAAAAGGATATTCTGAATTTAAAATAGGTGATAAAGTAAAATATAACAATATAAATTTTTATGTGATAAAAGATAGTGATTCAAGCATAGATAGTATAACTATGATAAAAGGATCACCAATATCAAATGAAGAAATTAAAGATTTATATAAAAGTACAGAGATAAATAATAAGATAAGTATTTTTAATGGACTTGTAGCAGTTCCGTATTATTCAAGAGATAATTGTGTATCAGCAGGTGATAAATCTGGGTGTACTATAGACTATTCTTTATCAGATGTAAAACAAATAGTAGATATGTGGAGCAATAAGTATTTAAAAGAAAGTGATTTAAAAAAAGATTTAACGGGTTATTCAGTAAGATTGTTAACATATGATGAGCTTACAGATGAACTTGGTCAATATACAGAGATTGCAACTCCAAGTGGAACTACTGTAGCCATACGTTTGAATTATGAGTGGTTAAAAAGTGAAAATGGTTCTTATTGGACTATGGCTAATTACAATGAATATGATTATTATGTTTATTCTGTACATAATGATGCAGGTGTTACTGAAATAAATAATAAAGCTTTAGTTAGACCTGTTGTAACAATAAAAAAGTCTTCTCTTGAAAAAAAAGTGATATATCCAGAATATAATGTAGGTGATACAATTTCATATAAAGGAATAGATTTCTATGTTATTAAGGCAAGTGATGAAAATCAAAGTTATGTTACACTCTTAAAAAAAGTTCCGCTTACAACTGAAGAAGTTGATAAATATGGAGCAGGACATGTAAATATGTATGCCAAAGACTTTAGTGACTATACATTACATAGTTCACCTCAGTATGATTATATACAGAAGGCGTATGACCAAAATGGATATGGTGGAATAGCTTATTACACAAGTGAAACATGCGCTGATAAAAGTGATAATACAGCTATTTTGGATGGTTGCACAAATGCTTATGATAAAAGTGATATAAAATATGTGGTAGATGCATGGTCAGATGATCGTCTTATTAGTGATGATCTTATGATTGATGATTTAGGTTATAAAAGTAGATTAATAAGCTATGAAGAATTAGTTAATTTAGGGTTTGATAATTTTGGAAATACAGCCATTGAATCATATGTAAGGCAAGATATAATTCCTAATTGGATATTTGGTTATCAATATTGGACAATGAGTTCATTTTATGATTCGACAGATTCAGTATGGTATATTAATGATGGCATTGAAAAGAAAAATGTATTAAATAGAAATGGTTTTATTTTGGGTTATGGCACAGTAAGACCAGTTATAAATTTGAAAAAGGTTGAAAAGAATATAGTTATTGAGAATAATTCAAATGAAGAAATTAATACAGTCAATGTGCCAAATACAATGCAAAAGTTATCTATATTGTTTATTCTGATAGGAGTTATATTAATCTCTGTTAGTATTATAATAGTTATAAAAAATAAAGATAGTATAAAGAATAAATGCTAAAGTTTGTAAAAAGTATTTACAAGCTTTTTTCTATGTATTATAATATAAGTCATTAAAAGAATGGTAGTGGTTAGATGCAAAGATATTTTGGAATAAGTAAAATTGATAATAGATTAATATTAGATAGTGGTGATTATCATCATATTAAGAATGTCATGAGAAATAGTGATGGTGATTTAATAGAGGTAGTTATTGATAAAAAGTTATATTTAGGCTGTATAGAAAATGTCAAGTCTGATATTAAAATTTCTATAAAAAAAGAACTAGAAATTAGTAATGATTTTATACCAAAAGTTAATTTGATTGTTCCTATATTAAAAGAAAACAAGATGGATTTAATACTGCAAAAGTCATGTGAAATGGGTGTTTCTAAAGTTACAATTGTCCCTTTAAAACGTTGTATTGTAAAGGTTAATGAGAAAAAAATGAAAAGTAAAATAGATAGATGGATGCGTATATTAAAAGAAGCATCAGAACAATCTTTTAGAGATTATATTCCAAACTTAGAGGTGATAGATAGTATAAAAAAACTAGAGAAAATAGATGGATTAAAGATAGTTTGTAGTACGAAAAAAAATTTAAATAATATAAAAAGGGTGTTAACGGAGAATAAAAATTGTGATACAATAAATATAGTGATAGGTCCTGAAGGTGGACTTGATGAAATAGAAGAAAAAATGCTTAATGAATATGGATTTATATCAACTACATTTGGTAGTAGAATACTTAGAGTTGAGTCAGTTCCTTTATTTATTATGAGTGTTATAAATTATGAATATATGGAGTGGTAATATGAAATATCTTAATTTTATTAATAACAATTTTTATTTATATTTAGGAGTTATAATTGCATTATTAATACTAAATATTATTTTAACTATAGTGTGTTTAAACCAAAGAAAAAGAAGAAAAATTAAAGATACTTTTAAAGAAATAGAAGAGATTGCAAATTCTGATGATACTAAGACTGAAGAAGATACTTATAAACCAGAAGTTGCTTTTGAACTTGAACAAATACTAGATAAGATGCAACAAGATATTAATACTGAACCTGAAGAAATTGTTAAAAAGTTTGAAGAAGAACAAGAACAAAAAGCAATTATTAGTTATCAGGAATTACTAGATAGTGTAAATAATAATAAAATAGATGTTGTTGATGATGAAGAAGGAGATACTGACTTTGTTGCTGCTCTAGAAGCACAGATGAGTGATATTCAACCTGAGACAATTGAAACTCCTATATTTGATACAAGATTAGAATCTATAGATGATTATGCTAATAAGAGTCATTTAGATATTATTGATGAATTAGATATTGGTGAGACACCTAAAAAGTTTAAAAATTCAGAAGTATTATCTCCGGTATTTGGCCGTGATATACCTAATTATGAGTATAAAACAATAAATAGTTTTGCTAATACCAATAATAAAGTAGAAGTTGAACAAGTAGCTGGAGATACTATAGATAATGAGATTAAGAAAAATGAAGATTTCCTTAAAGCCTTAATAGAATTTAGGAATAACTTATAATGAAATTTTATATATATAATTTAGGATGTAAAGTTAATTCTTATGAATCTAATATTATGAAGGAAAATTTAGAAAAAAATGGATTTATAGAAGGTAATGAAGAGAATAGTGATATTTATATCATAAATACTTGTACTGTCACTAACACTAGTGATAATAAATCTTTAAAAATTATAAGAAGAGTTCTTCGTAATCATCCTAATAGTATTACTGTAGCCTGTGGTTGTATGACACAGGTTAATTCTATTTATTTAAAAGAGTTAGATGTTAAGGTTATAATAGGAAATGTAGGAAAGAGTAAAATAATAGATTATATAAATAAATATATAAAGACTAAAAAACAAATTATTGATATTACAGATTTTAAAAATAATGAATTTGAAGATATGTGTCTTAACAATTTTGATAAGACTAGATCATTTGTTAAAATAGAAGATGGATGTGAAAATTTTTGTAGTTATTGTATAATCCCGTATGCTAGAGGTAAAGTTAGAAGTAAGAATCCTGAACTAGTAATAGAAGAGGTTAATAATTTAATTAAGAATGGTCATAAAGAGGTTGTATTAACTGGTATTCATACAGGACATTATGGAGCAGATATTAATTATAATTTTGCTCATTTACTTAAAAGATTGGTTAAGATTAAAGGTTTAGAAAGACTTAGAATATCTTCAATAGAAATAACAGAAATTACTGAAGATGTATTAGATGTACTTAAAGGAAATTTAAATTTAGTATCACATTTGCATATACCACTTCAAAGTGGTTCAGATACAATACTTAAACTTATGAATAGAAAATATGATAAACAGTATTTTATAGATAAAATAAAAAAACTTAGATGTATTAGAGAAGATATATCTATTACAACAGATGTAATTGTAGGATTTCCTAGTGAAACTGATGAGTTATTTAATGAAACTATTGATACAATTAAAAAAATTGGATTTTCTAAAATACATGTATTTCCTTTTTCTCTAAGAAAGAATACTAAAGCAGAAAGTATTCCAAATCATGTTGATGATGTTACTAAGAAAAAGAGAGTTAAAGAGTTAGTTAATTTAAGTTTAGAATTAGAGAATAATTATATGAATAAATTTATAGGTAAGAATGTAGTATTATTACCCGAGATTTATAAAGAAGGGTATTTAATAGGACATACTGATAATTATCTTAAGGTTAGAGTAAAAGGTAGTCATGAACTATTAAATAAAATGGTTAGTGTTAAAATAATTGAAAATAACTATCCATACTTAGATGGTGAAATTATTAAATAATGGATTTTATTAAACTATAACACATTCCATTTTTTTGTGCCTTCATACTATATGGTAGATAGGAGGTATTTATGTTTAATTTATTTAATAAAGGGTGTTGTGGTCAACCGATGAATCAAGGATGTATGGAAAGGGAGATTGTAGAACCTACAATTAATAAATGCATTGAAAAAGAGTTTTATCATGAAGTACCACACGTATGTCCAATACATACACATGTAATTAATAAGCATATCTACAAACATACTTATACACCACAATACTCATGTTCAGAAGAAAACCAAGTTTATAATGAAGACTGTGGAAGTTGTTGCAATTTTCAATAATAGTAGCGCATGCTACTTTTTTAGTTGACAAATGTATAAACTTTGTATATACTATTACTGGATGGAGATGAATTATGGAAGCAAGACTACAAAAATGGGGAAATTCTTTAGGAATTAGAATACCAAGTACTATATTAAAAACATTAAATTTGAAAACAAATGATAAAGTTAAATTAGTTTGTGAAGATGATAAAATAGTAATTTCTAAATCTAAAAATAATAAGATATCTTTAGAAGAAAGATTCAAAGAATATAATGGTGATAATATAGCTAAAGATTTTAATTGGGATACACCTAGAGGTAGAGAAATATGGTAAAAGAATATATTCCTAAACAAGGAGATATTATATTTTTAGATTTTACTCCAACTAAAGGTCATGAACAGTCTGGTAATAGAACTGCTATTGTTATCAGCAATAATGTTTTTAATATTAATACTAAGATGGTTATTGTATGCCCAATTACATCAAATGTTAAAAGTTTTCCTACACATTATTTATTAGAAGATACTAAAAAAATTAAGGGTTCAGTATTATGTGAACATATTAGAAGTATCGATTATGAGGAGAGATTAGTAAAATATGTAGAACATGCCAGTGATAATGATTTATTAAGCGTAATTATGTTAACAAATGCTTGCATAGAAAACTAACTTTTAGTAGCGCTCGCTACTTTTTTTTGGTATAATCTTGTTGGAGGATAGTTATGTTAAGTGTTAAAAGTATTAAAGATAATAAAGAATATTTAAAAGAATATTTTAAACTTAGTTCCCTAGAGTGGGGAGAAGCATACAAAAGAGATGATTTTGAAGATATTATTGATAAGAGAGCATCTGATGTTTTAAATGGTACAAATGATAATATAATACTTGTTTTAGGTTTGTTTGATAATGATAATTTTATTGGCTTTATATCTTTATTTAAATATGATGATAATTATGATTATACACCATGGTATGCAACTATGTATGTTAAAAGTGAATACCGTGGAAAACATTATTCTAAAATATTAAATGATGCTTTATTGGATGAATGTAAGAAATTAGGATATGATAGAATATATTTAAAAAGTGAACTTGTAAACTACTATGAAAAGTTTGGCGCTAAGTACATCAAAAATTTAAGTGATAAAGAAAAATTATTCTTTATGGATTTAAAAAGATAGTATGAAAGCATTAACAGTAAAGGAACCTTGGGCTAGTTTAATTATTAATGGATATAAAAAGTATGAGTTTAGGTCTTGGAAGACTAATTATCGTGGGAAGATATTAATTCATTCTGGAAAGAGTATTGAAAAAAGAAATTTAGATTTATATAAAGATTATAATCTTGATTATTCTTTTGGATATATAATAGGCGAAGTAGAGATAGTAGATTGTATTTTAGTAGATGATAAAATTCAGGAAAAACTATTAAGAGATAACAAACTTGTATATGGTAGAAACAGTCATGTTGGACTTTATGCTTGGAAATTTGATAATATAGTTAAGTATAAAGATAGTGATAAATTAAAAGTAAATGGTAAGTTAGGATTATGGAATTACAATGATAGGGAGTATAAAGATGAAAGAATTAATTAGTGTAGTAGTATCTTGTTATAATGAAGAAGAGGTATTACCAATATTTTATAAGGAAATTGATAATGTTTCAAAAAAGATGGATAATGTTAATTTTGAATTATTATTTGTAGATGATGGTTCAAAGGATAAAACATTAAGTATTATAAAAGAACTAGCTAAAAATGATAGTAGAGTGAAATATATATCGTTCTCTAGAAATTTTGGAAAAGAAGCTGCAATGAATGCAGGGTTAACTTATGCCAAAGGAGATTATGTTGCGGTAATGGATGCAGATTTGCAAGATCCACCTAAATATTTATATGATATGTATAATTATTTACAGGAAGAATACGATGTAGTCGCAACTAGGCGTGTAACTAGAACTGGAGAACCTAAAGTAAGAAGCATTTTTTCAAAAATGTGGTATAAGCTTATCAATAAAATGTCAGATACTGAGATGGTTGATGGTGCACGAGATTTTAGATTGATGAGGAGGAATGTAGTAAACGCGATATTGTCACTTAACGAATATAATAGATATTCGAAGGGGATATTTAGTTTTGTAGGATTTAAAACTAAATGGATAGAGTATGAGAATGTAAATAGAGCAGCTGGTAAAACTAAGTGGTCATTTTGGGGGTTATGTAAATATGCAATAGACGGTATGACATCATTTTCTACAACACCACTAATACTATCTTCAATATTTGGACTTATATTTTGTTTTATTGCGGTAATTGCCATTATCTTTGTAATTATAAGAACACTTATATATGGAGATCCAGTAGGCGGGTGGCCATCACTTGTATGTATAATACTACTTGTTAGCGGTGTCCAACTTTTATGTATTGGAATAATTGGAAGATACTTATCTAAAGTATATTTAGAGACAAAAAGGAGGCCAATATATATAGTGCGTGAGACTAACCAAAAGTGATTTTGAAAAATCTATTTACAAAAATCGGCATATATGTTAAAATTAAAATGTATTCATAGGAGGGATAATTATGGATCAGACAAAAATATATGACTCAAATGAGTTTCAAAGTGAAATAATAGCTGCAACAATTAAAGAAGTTGCAGACATATTAGATGAACGTGGTTATAATTCAATAAATCAAATTGTTGGATACTTAATGAGCGGTGATCCAGGGTATATATCTAGTCATAAAGAGGCCCGAAACAAGATTACTAAGTTTGAAAGAGCAGAGATTCTAGAAGTTCTTGTTAAGAAATATTTAAATAGATGAAAAGATTTCTTGGACTTGATTTAGGTACTAAAACATTAGGCATATCTGTTAGTGATTTGACAAATACTATCGCAACTAGTTTATGTATTATTAGATTTGATAGTGAAGATTATAATTCTACTAAGGATGAGCTTAGAAAAATTATAGATGAGTATAAAATAACAGATATTGTTTTAGGGTTACCTAAAAACATGAATAATAGTATTGGATTTCGTGGCGAAGCAACATTAGAATACAAAAGATTGCTTGAAGAATGGTTTAAAATAAACGTAATTATGCAAGATGAAAGGCTTACTACAGTTGAGGCTACTAATTATATGTTAGAAGCTAATTTATCTCGTAAAAAACGTAAGAAAAAAATTGATTCTTTAGCAGCAACCATTATTTTACAAACGTATTTAGATAGGAAAGGTGAGTAATATGCAAAATAGTGAAGAAGTAATGACTTTTAAAGTAGTAAACGATGAAGGAAAAGAAGTAGAGTGTGAGGTATTATTTACATTTGAATCAGATGAAACTAAGAAAAATTATATAGTTTATACTGATAATACAACAGATGAAGAAGGTAATACTAAGGTCTATGCATCTATTTATAATCCAAATGATGCAGAAACAAAATTATTGCCAATTGAAACAGAAAAGGAATGGAAAATAATTGAAACAATATTAGAAGAAATTCAATCTGAAGCAAATAACGAGGGTAATAAATAGTATTAATAATTATGAAACGTTTTCTTTTTATTATAACTAGTGTAATTACATTTGTTATTTCTTTTTTAGGTATATGGGTAATATATTATCATGTATCATTAAATCCAGTGAGTAATAAGAATGAAACAGTAAATTTTTCTGTTAAAGAAGGTAGTAATTTTTATTCAATCACTGAAGATTTAGTGAAGAAAAAACTTATTAAATCTAGCTTCAGTTATAAGTTGTATCTTAAATTACATAAACCTAAAAAAATTAAAGCTGGTGTATATCAACTTAATAAAAACATGAGTGTTCCAAAAATCATAGAAGCATTATCAGGAGATATAAAACATGATTTAAATAGTGTATCTGTTACTTTTAAAGAAGGCAAAGATATGCGTTATATAATTTCTGAGATTGTAAAAAATACTGATAATAGTGAAGATGATGTAAAAAGTGTTTTAAAAGATAAAGAATACTTAGAAAAAGTTGTTAAAAAGTATTGGTTTATTGGTGATGAGATATTAAGTGATGATATTTATTATTCATTAGAGGGCTATCTTGCTCCTAATACTTATAGTTTTAGAAAAGATTTATCAGTAAAAGAAATATTTAATGTTATGTTAGATGAGATGGATAAGAATTTGTCTAAGTATAAAAAAGAAATTAATGCAAGTAAATATACACCACATCAGTTATTAACGCTTGCTTCTATTGTTGAGTTAGAAGGTACAGAAGGAACTGATAGAAAAGGTATTGCCGGAGTGTTTTATAATAGGCTTAATAATAATTGGAGTTTAGGTAGTGACGTTACGGCATATTATGGTGCGGGAGTTTCCTTAAGTGAAAGAGATTTAACTACAGTAGAGTTAAATGATCCTAATCCATATAATACTAGAGTAGCAACCATGGCAGGAAAATTACCTATTGGCCCTATTTGCAATCCTAGTGATAATAGCATTGAGGCAGTAATTAATCCGACTGTTCATGAATATTTCTATTTTGTATCTGATAAGAATGGACAGACATATTTTACAAAGACTGATAAAGAACATATTCAAAAAAGAAATGAACTTATAAAGGCGGGGTTATGGTACACATACGAATAAGTGATTTAGAAAAATATGCAAAAGAGAATCATGTTCCAATTATGTTAAAAGATGGAATAGATTTTTTGACCGATTATATAAAAAAGAATGATATAAAAAATATTTTAGAAATTGGTAGTGCGATAGGATACTCAAGTATAAAAATGGCTTTAGTTGATTGTGATATTAAAGTTACTACAATAGAACGCGATGATATTATGTATAATAAGGCGAAAGAAAATATTGAAACTTTTAATTTGAATAAACAAATAACTATTATACATAGTGATGCATTGGATATCGAGTTAACTGATAAATATGATTTGATATTCATTGATGCTGCAAAAGCGCAATATATTAAATTTTTTGAAAAATTTAAATACAACTTAAAAGACTCTGGAGTAATTATAACCGATAATTTAAGTTTTCATGGATTGGTAGAAGATAGTAGTAATTGTAGTCGTAATACCAAACAACTTGTCAAAAAGATAAAGAATTATATAGAGTTTTTAAAAGATAATGATGAATTTGAAACGAAATTTATATCTATTGGTGATGGCATAAGTATATCAAAAAGAATTAATTAGGAATATTAATTTCTTTTTACCAAAAAATACTAAAACTAGTATTTTTTTTCTTTTTAATTAATAAAATAGTAGTGGTGATACTATGCAGTTTAATGGACTCCGTTCGTATATACTAGATGATGAATTTAAAGTAACTGTATTAATTAATAAAATAAATATTGTCAATTTTAAAGAGATGGGACATTTTGATAATAATAAAGTAATAGTAAGATATATGAAAAATGATAATACTCATAATTTAATAATTAAAGGAAGAAATTTGGTAGTATCAAAGTTAAAGAGGTGCGAAGTACTTATTGAAGGTATGATTGATGCATTAGAATTTAGGTGATACTATTAATTATTTAACTAATAAAATTGTAATTAAAGTAGTAGGTAAGAATATATATAATTTTATATATAGACTTCACCAACTAGGTATAGATTTATTAAATATTAATTATAAAGGTATGAATGAAGTTATTATTACAATAAATGATTCTGATTATGATAAAGTAATTGAGAATAAAACTATATATGAAATAGAATTAATATCTTATCAAGGATTAATTAAAACTAAAAAAGTATTATTTGCTTATAAATATATACTAATCTTTATTATATTAAGTATGCTTATTATTTATTTTTTAAGTAATTTAATATTTAGAGTAGATATAGTAACTAATGATAATGTAATGAGACAAAAGATAAGTAAGTATCTTAATAAAAAAGGTATAAGTAAGTATCATTTAAAAAAGAATTACAATGATTTACAAGAAATAAAAAAAGGTATACTTAATGATTATAAAGATGAGATAGATTGGATAGAGATAGAATCTATTGGTAGTAAATACATAGTTAGATTTGAACCTAGAATTAAGACTGATCTAACTAAAGAAAAAAGGTATCAAAATATAATTGCCAAGAAGAATGCTATAATATATTCTATGGATATAAAAAGTGGACAGATAGTAAAAAATAGATTTGATTATGTTAAAAAAGGAGATGTAATAGTTAGCGGTTATATTTATTTAAATGATAAGATAATGAATACGATAAAAGCAGAAGGAGATGTATTTGGAGAGACATGGTACAAGATAAAAGTTAAATATCCATATAAATATAAAAGTATTAAAAAGACCGGTAAAAGTAAGAATGCATTATCTATTAAGTTTTTAAATAAAGATATTAATATATTTAATTTTAATAAGTATAAAGATTATAAGAAAACTAATAAAGTATTATTTAAGAATAATATACTACCTATTTCTATAGATATTGAAAAACAAGAAGAGTTGAATATAAAAAAAGAGGATAATAGTTATAAAGAAGCAGTTGATAAAGCAGTTATGAGTGCGCTTAAAAAAGTAAAGAAAAAAATAGATGATAAAGCTTATATCAATGATTATAAAGTTCTTAATAAAACCAAATTAAATGACGGAGTTAGTGTAGATGTATTTATTAGTGTAATAGAGGTAATATCTGAATATCAAGAGATAGAATTTAAGGAAGCAGATAGTGAACAACCTTAAGATAATCTTAAAAGATGATTATGGTATTATTGTTCTTAGTAGTATTAGTTATATATTCTTTAGAATTATTACAAGGATTAAGTATAAGAAGAAAATAGATTTAAAAAAAGAGTTTGTATTACTATTATTTATAATCTATCTTTTAATACTATTTAGTATAGTTACGTATCCTACAGGAGAATACGGATATAATAATTACAATATATTTAAAGAAATATTAAGATATAATATAGGTAGTAAATTATTTATCCAAAATGTTATAGGTAATATATTACTTTTTATTCCCTTTGGCATGTTTTTAAACTATTATTTTAAAGTAAGAATAATATCTTTAATTATTATCACAATACTATATTCATTGTCAATAGAATTAACCCAAACATTAATAGATAGAGTATTTGATATAGATGATATTATTCTTAACTTAGTAGGTTCTATTATTGGATACTATTTTAGTAAATATGCAAGTTAAATACAATTCAAGAAATTAAATATTCTTGAATTTTTCGTAGTAGATTTTATTTGTATAATTTGATACAATTGTTTTGTGTTTTAAAGGAGAATGTATGAAAAGAGAAAAAATTATTATTAAAACAAGTTATATCGGAATTATTTTTAATATCCTACTTGTTATATTTAAAATGATTGTAGGTTTTATTGCAAATTCAATTGCGATTATTCTAGATGCAGTTAATAACCTAACTGATGTTATATCAAGTGCTGCAACCATTATAGGTATGAAATTTGCCTCTAAATCACCAGATAAAGAACATCCCTTTGGTCATGGAAGAATAGAATATTTTACATCAGTAATAATCGCAACATTTATAATAATTGCTGGATTACTTGCCATGAAAGAATCAATTGTGAAAATTATAAATCCAGGAGATGTAAATTATTCTTATGTATCATTAATTGTTATAGGTGTTGCAGTTATATCAAAATTTATATTTGGTAAAAAAGTTAAAAGTATTGGTAATAAAATAAAATCACATAGTTTGATTGCCGTTGGAACTGATGCTTTAATGGACTCAGTATTATCCCTTACAACCTTAATAGCCGGTATTTTAAATATTATATATGGCTTATGTATAGAAGGTTACTTAGGTATTGTTATATCTCTAGTTATAATTAAAAGTGGTATTATGATATTTAGAGAATCAATGGATATTATGATAGGTAAAAGATTTGATAAGACTTTAACAGATAAAATAAAAAAGGAAATAAGTAAATATGATGAAGTAATAGGTGTCTGTGATTTAACACTCCATAATTATGGACCTAATAAGACTGTTGGTAATGTTCATATAGAAATAGATGATAAAATTAATGCGTCTAAAATTCATACATTAACAAGAAAGATAAGTGTCGATATATTTAATAAATTTAATATATTTATGACTATAGGTATATATGCATCTAATAGTGATACTAAATCAAAAGAAATAAAAGATTATTTAACTAAGATATTAAAAGAATATGAATGTGTAAAACAATTACATGGATTCTATATAGATTATGATAATAAAAATATATACTTTGATTTAATAATAGATTTTGATTGTGAAAACAAACAAGAGATAAAAGACATAATTATAACTAAAATGAAATTAAAATATAAAGAATATGAGTATAGCGTTATCATAGATGATGATATAAGTGATTAGGAGTTTATATGGATTATAAAGATATAGAAAGAAGTATAATAAAGAAATTTAGAAAAGATATATGGTGCAAATTCACAAAAGCAGTAAGAGAGTATAAATTAATAGAAGAAAATGATAATATCATGGTTTGTATTAGTGGAGGTAAAGATTCATTTTTACTTGCCAAATGTATTCAGGAATTACAAAGGCATTCTAAAATTAAATTTGATGCTCACTTTGTAGTAATGAATCCTGGTTATACAGATTATAATAAAGATATGATTATTAAAAATGCAGAAATACTAAATATTCCGATAGAAATGTTTGAAAGTAATATCTTTGATGTAGTAGCTAGTGTAGATAAATCACCATGCTATTTATGCGCAAAAATGCGTAGAGGTTATTTATATGATAAGGCAAAGAGTCTTGGATGCAATAAAATTGCTTTAGGACATCACTTTGATGATGTTATAGAAACAATACTATTATCAATGTTATATGGAGCAGAAATTAGAACTATGATGCCTAAGTTAAAAAGTACTAACTTTAAAGGATTAGAATTAATTAGACCATTATATCTAGTTAAAGAAGATAGTATTAAATCGTGGAGAGATTATAATAATTTAACATTTCTAAACTGTGCATGCAAGTTTACTGAACATTGCTCTGAGAAAGTTGAAGATAGTAAAAGATTAGAAATGAAAAACTTAGTTAAAGAATTAAGAAAGACTAATAAAAATGTAGACCATAATATATTTAAAGCATTAGATAACGTTAATTTGAATTGTGTATTAGGTATTAAAGAAAATGGAGAATATAAAAGCTTTTTAAGTAGGTATGATAATAGAACTTAAAGTGGGAGATAAAGAATTAGATGCTATTGCACTTAAAGCATTAGAACAGATTAATAGTAAAAAATATGAAGAAGAATTAAAAGATTCAGGTATTACTAATATTTATAGATACGCAATTGCAATTAGTTCAAAAGAATG
>CADCIZ010000017.1 GCA_902801685.1 uncultured Erysipelotrichaceae bacterium
AGCCATTAAACATACCTTCTTTCAGTTTATTTCATGATACTAAAAAAAGGATAATATAACAATATCCTCATTTTCCCTAGTCGGATGATTTTATCCTGCAGTGAGTGTATTTAGCCTTGACTGTTTTAACTTTTTATAATGGTTATATAATCAAACACATTTTTTGTGTTTGATTGTTACCAACCTTTTAAAAATTCTAATCTATTAGAAAATTAATAAATTTTGATTATGGGGTCACGATGTCTTGACAAAAGCCAATTTTCCCACTTTTTAAAAAATCTCTACAATCACTTGTAGAGATTAACATTAATTTTACACTTATCTAATAATCGCATCTCGCATTTCATTCTACTCTTCGTACTACATTAATCCCAACTCTTATCTCATACGTCCCTTTATCTTATGAAGAGAGATTAGATTTAGAGATTGTTATAACTGGCCGAACGACGTCGTAGTTATCGGCCGTTTTGTAAGCGTGACCCATGACAGTAGCGCTATGAGTCACGCTAAGCACATCATGTGCCGAGTCTTGAGCAGGCGTCATTGTCCAATAACTATAATTACTATTATGTACCCAACTTGGTGTGGATTCTGTATTTCTATACTCTGTACTTGTTGCTTGCTCATTATATTCATAGCCCAAGTTAGTTGTTAAATCATCTATAGTTATTAATCTTGCTTCACTTGCTGCTGGTGCCTCCGCATTTTTCCAGGCATCTACTACATATTTAATCTCAGAAGTTTCATAATCACTTCTACATCCGTTATGATATCCATCATGCAAACATTCACCACTTGAATAGTATTGCATTCCGCCATACCCATTACTATCATATGCTGTTCCTACTGATGAAGATGTATATCTGTTTACATGTCCTGCGCCATACTCGTTTACTTCTGCTACAGTTAATGGTTCAGCTTTAAGAAGTGTTACAGAGTCTTCAGTTGTATCTGAATCTTTAATTACATAATAATTGATACTATTATATGTTACTTGATCACCTACTTGATATGCAGCATAGGTAGGTGCTGGTGGAGTTTTATCCTCTCCATAAGTATAATTATCTACACTTCGTCCTGCAACTGTACAGTCAGCTAAATATACTGATGAATCAGTATTGATTTGTGTTGTTGAACATACTACTTGACTACCTGAGTATTCAATTGTTAGTTGTGATACTTCAGTTGGAAATTTACCTGTATCTAGTAAATATCCTGCAATTGCAAGTTCAATACTTCTACCATATGCATCAACAGATCTCTTATCTGCAGATATTCTCGCCTTTCTAATAATATTCATTACTAACGGAGTAGCTATGAGTGCGATTATTGCCATAATAACTAATACTGCTATTAGTTCGATAAGTGTAAATGCATTTTTTCTTTTGTTAATATTCATATTATTCCTCCTTCTTTTAGTATTAACAAATATATTTTTTTCAAACATAATAATTATCTTACCTCCTACTCTATTAAAATCTTATCACATATTTAGCGAATAGTCTACCTTTTTTGATAAATTTTATTATTTTTCTTACATATATTTTAATGAATAATATACCATATTTTCGTTAAAGTATAGTTTAATGTCAAAATTAATATGGTGGTACTTTATGTTTGAAAATAATTTAAAAAACGCAAGAGAAGATTTAGATATGACTCAAACTGAATTAGGTTATATATTTGGAGTATCTCGTTCTGCTATTAAAAGTTGGGAAAATGGATATTACACTATACCTTTATTAAAGTTAATTAAGTTTTGTAATATGTTTGATTATTCTCTTGATTATATAATGGGTATTATTAAAAGAAATATTAAGTATGGACCATTTACTGTAGATAATATAATTATTAGTGAACGTTTAAAAAGTTTTAGAAAGTCTCTAAAGTTATCACAACAAGAATTATGTGATAAGTGTAGAATTGCTCAAACTACATATAGCGGATATGAAAGAGGTAAATATTTAATTAATACTACTAATTTATATTATTTATGTAAAACATTTGATATATCTATGGATTATTTAATTGGAAGAATTAATAATCCTAAAATAAGTAAGGAAAAAGAGACAACGGTTTTATAATCGTTATCTCTTTTATCTTGCCTTAACATACGATTTATTTTCATTAACTAACATATTATCTAATTCTTCTTTTAATAATTCATATGTAGGAATTAAACCTTTGGTTGCTATTTTCATATAAGCCATACCATAAGCAATTCTTCCGTAGTCTAATAATAATTCTACTAATCTTTTATCGTTCATAGCGCCTCCTTTGCAAACGAGGTACTATTATAACAGATTTTTAGATTATTGCAAGTAGAAATATGTAGTATAAGAATTGGTCACCACTGGTGACCATATTAATTACTTAAAAACTAACTTTTAATCTTTAAGTGCAGTTATTGGAATAACAATTACTCCATCTTCTCTAGTATAAACTGCATTTGATAAACCACATATTACACATAATGTTTTTGGTGGTTTAACACATTTTTCAATCATACTATTTTTTATACGAACTAAATTATTTGCTGCTTCTTCAATTTGATTTGCACCTAGCTTAATTTCAAATGCCGCATAATCACCATCAGAAAATTCAATTACAGCATCAAATTCATTACCATCATAATCTTGATAATGAAAGATATTCCAATCATTTGCCTCAGCATATATTCTAAGGTCACGAATAACCATAGCTTCAAAATAATACCCAAAAGTATTTAAATCATTAATGCACATATCAACAGTCATATTTAAAATTGAAGTTGCAATTGATGGATCAACAAAGTGTCTTTTCTCCATCTGTTTAACTCTCATTCTACTTCTTAAATTAGAATTAAATGGAACTTGATTTTCTAATAAGAATAACTTTTTTAAATCGCCTAAATACTCTGTTATAGTTTTAACATCAATGTCCTCACTATCTATCTCTTCAATATCAGATTTTAGTTTTGCAATTGAAACGGTTGTAGATTCATTACGTGCAAGTGATCTTAACAATAACATGACTTTATTTAAATCTCGTTTTACATCACTTATTCTATCTATATCTGTATCAATTATCTCTTGAATATATTCTTTTGGTATTTTTATAGCCTCATCAAAAGGAACATTAATACTTCCAGGAAATCCACCTCTTAAAACCAATTTAATAATATCTCTTAGACCAATCTCACCTGTAAGTTTTCCTTTTACTTTATTATTATAGATATCTTGTAGTGATACATCACCTGAAGAATCTCCAGATTCATACAAACTCATTGGATACATCTTCAACTTTTTTATTCGTCCTGCACCTGAATGTTTAATTTTTTCTTTTTGTTTTTTTGATAAAACTGTTGAACCTGTTAAGATATATTTTCCCTTAACACCATCCTCATCACATTTATATCTAGTCGCATCCCAAATTTCAGGAACTTCTTGCCATTCATCTATCAATCTAGGAAGCGCACCTTCAAATATTAAAGATACATCAGTTTCTGCAAGACGCCTATTTTGATAATTACCTTTCGGGTCCATTAATAAAAACTCACTGTTAGTTTGATTTCTTCCTGCCCAAGTTTTACCAATCCACTTTGCTCCTACAATATTAATTGCACCATATGCCTTCATACTATTTTCAATCTTTTTATCAATTAATCTTTTTCTATATTTTTCCATAAGTTTCCTCCAAACATATAATTATTATAATACATATATATAATTTATTCAATATCTATTGGATGATTTTTTTGAATTTTATTGGATGATTTTTTTGAAATGAAGTATTATAAAATATATAAGTTCTATTACACAAATTGGTCCCCAATGGGGACCAATTCTCATAATTATTAAAATATAATATATTCTATACCATTACTCTTTAATTCATTTATATAATATTGTATAACCATTTAATATATCGTTATTTTTAATATATATGCAACTTTTTATAACCACTTTTGATTATTTAATCACCATAATAAACTTAGTTGTACCTATAATATCATCAGACTTATCTCCATAAGATTGATAATTATTACTTAATTTAACTAGATTTCTAACTGTATCAAGTTTACTAGTTAAATTATCATTAATAAATGATGTTAACTTCTTTATACCAGTATCGTTAAATGTATTAAGTCCTGTTGCAAGTGAATTAGTACCATTTTTAAATGTATCTATACCGTTAACTAATTCTATAGGTCCCTTATGTAGTTTATCTAAACCAGATGATAATTCACCTAAGTTAGTTGATAACAAGTTTAAAGAATCTATTGTTTTAGTAGTTGCTGCTTCTTTTACTTTATCTGCAACAGTAATAGCCACTCCTTCTGACACTTTTTCTGCAACACTTTTGCTTATAGATTGAGCAACACTTATTGCTGTATTTTTAGTAGTTTCTTCTAGTGCAGTTACTACAGGTTTATAAGTATTATACTGAGTACAATATGCTTGATATTGTTCTGGAACCTCTGTTCCACTAGTACATAAAGTAACTAACTTAGTATTAGCTTCTACACTATCAACTTTACTTTTCATCTGATTATAATTATCACTTGCCTTTAATCCTTCTACTGCTTGAAGACCAATATACTCTAGTTGATCTTGAGTTAAAGATGCACCACTTACAGCCTGCTCTTTAATCATATTAATAGTATCTTCATCTAAAGCACTTGAAGTATCATTTTCTAATTTATTAATAGAATTATCTACCGCACTCTTAATCTTATTAGTTCCCTCATATGCACTATTAATTCCATTTTGTAACTCTAATGCCCCACTTCTTAATTTATCTACACCATTATTAAGTATAGACGCACCACTTACTAACTTATTAGTAGCACTACTAAGTTCATTAATATCTGATGTAATATTAGATACATTACCTAATTTAGATAAATCGCTAGAATCTATTAATTTAGAAGTTGCAACTGCATAAATACTCTCTTTATTAAACTTAGTTGTATCGTATTCAATAGTAACTTGATTAAGATTAATAGAATCAATTCCAAGCGATTCATTTAATCCTGGAGATGATATAGCTACTACCATATTAGTTACTCCATTACTGATAACCTTACCATTAGTAACTTTAATATTAGTATTATATTTAGAATTAAGCGACATCTCACTTACTACTACAAATGGAGTATATAATGTTTGATTATTAATACTATTACTTAAATTATTAGTATAATTAATAGTAATTTCTACATGTCCTTTTTTATTCTTAATATCTTTAGCCTTAACTATATTTCCATCTAATTTATAACTAACACTAATACTTACTGGTAATTCTTTATCACTACTACCTTGATAATAAATATCTCCTTTATTAGTTTTCCAATTAATACTTTTACCATCAATACTAAATGTTTCATTACCATTTAAATTCTTAATATTAGATAAACTTGTTACATCATTAATAGTATCTAGTTTTTCATCATTAATTAAATGTTCTGTAACTAATACACTTTTAACTTTGCCATTACTAGATAGTTTTGCATATACAGTTTCATCTTTAGATAATGCTTTAATACTAAATGGATTTATAAGTAATAAACCAATCATAATTAATAATGCTTTCTTCATTTTCTTTCCTCCAAAACCTAAACTTGTTTTAATAATTAATCTATCAAATATTAGTAAGATTGATGGTAATACTAATATTACTACAATCATACTTATAATTGCTCCTCTTGATATTAATGTACATAAAGTACCTATCATATCTATTTTAGATACTACTCCTACACCAATAGTTGCAGCAAAGAAACACATACCACTTACAAATATTGATGAAATACTACTATCTAAAGCACTTCTTACGGAATCTTTTCTATTTACTCCACTCTTTCTTTCTTCTAAATACTTAGTTGTCATAAGTATTGCATAATCAATAGTTGCACCTAATTGAATAGTACCTATAACTACACTTGCAATAAATGGTATTTTACTATGCATTAAATAAGGAATTCCCATATTTACAAATATAGCAAACTCTATTGCAGTAACTAAAAGTACAGGTAAACTAATAGATTTAGTTACAATAAGCATTAGAATAAATATAACAATAATAGATGTATAGTTTACATTATGAAAGTCCTCATCTGTAATAGATACTAAATCTCTCATTAAAGGTCCTTCTCCTGCTACTATTGCATTGGAATCATACTTATCTACTATTTTATTTATCTTAGTTATTTGATTATTTAGCTTAGTTGTTGCAATATCATATGATGAATTAACTAATACTAACTTGTAATCTTTAGATTGATATATCTTTTTAATATCATCATCGATAAAATCTTCACTAATACCTAGTTTACTCAACTTAGACGAGCTAAGTACTAAGTCTACTCCATCTAAAGACTCAATATCATTAACCATTTCATTTAATTTATAGTTTTCTAAATCTGATGATACTAATATCATAGTTTGTGATACGATTCCATAATCGTCATGAAGTATCTTTGATGCTTTCTTATATCCATAACTATCTGGTATAGATTCATCTAATTTATAATAGACGTTAGTTTTAGTTTGAAAAATGTAAAACGGAAAAAATAATACTACAAAAACTATAAACACAATTATATAATGATTCATAACAAAGTTTTTTACTATTTTAAATTTAGGTGTTATTACTTTATGGGTAGTCTTTTCTACATACTTATCAAAGACAAGTAATAATGCTGGAAATAATGTAACTACACAAACAAGACCAAACAATACTCCCTTAGCCATTACAACTCCAATATCATAACCTAGAGTAAGTTTCATTGTACATAGGGCAAGAAATCCAGCAATTGTCGTTAATGAACTACCAAATACTGAAGTTAGTGTATCAACTATAGCATTACTCATTGCCTTACTTTTATCACTATATTTTTTCTTTGATGCCTCATATTTATGATATAAGAATATCGAAAAATCTGTTGTTACTCCAAGTTGTAATACCGAAGCTATGGCTTTAGTAATATAACTAATATCTCCTAAAAATATATTAGTTCCCATGTTAAATAGGATTGCAACACCTATATTGGCAATAAGTATAAATGGTACTAAATATGAATCTAGAAATATCATTAATACTATAATGCAAAGTACAACTGCAACTATAACATATAAAGCCATCTCACTATTAAATAATTCTTTAGTATCAAGTACCATTGCACTCATGCCACCAACTTCTGCTTTATTCTTAGTAATTTTTCTAATCTCACTTACTGCTTTTAAAGTAGTATCATCACTAGTAGAATCTTTAAATGTAATAAGCATTAAACTAGAATCTTTATGAGCTACTTTACTTACTATATTACTAGGTAAAAAGTCTAATGGTATAGTAGTACCAGCTAAATCACTAATACTTACTACCTTATCTACTCCCTCAACTTTCTTAATACTATTTTCTAATTTTAATAAATTCTTTGCCGGCATATTATCTACCACAGTAACAGAAAAAGATCCCATATTAAAATCATCAGTTAATATATGTTGACCTTTTAAAGTCTCAATATCATCAGGTAGATATACAAGTATGTCATAGTTAACTTTAGTCTTATACATTCCAATTGCAGCTGGAATTAATAATACTAGAGTAAGTATAACTATAAATACTTTTCTCTTACATATAATATTTGCAAAACTCTTCATTCTTTCACCTCTGTCAACAATGTTATCACAAAACTGACCGTTAGTCAATAATATTATATTCAAACATAGAAAAAATAGTGACAAAACACTATTTCATAATTAAATTATCAATACTTATATCATCTTTAGTAATAGTTATAAGTATTTTCTTTTGTTTATTGCTTTTAACTCTAGATGCATGTTTTATAATTGTCTTCTCATAAATATTTCTTACAAATCTTGCATTACCAAAATTCTTAACATTTCTATTTTCGTCTATAATAGTTTTTAAGTATTCTATCGCACTTTCTTCTACAATAAATCCACTCTTAGTTGCCATGTTTTTAAATATCTTAATTAATTCATCAGTTGTATAATCATCAAACTCTAGTGTATAACCAATTCTAGATACAATACCTGAATTAGAATCTAAAAACGCTTGCATCTCTTTGGTATATCCAGCAAATATTACTACTAACTTATCACGATAGTTTTCCATGGCTTGAATTAATGTCGCGATAGCTTCAGCATTATATGAATTACTATTATCTACGGCGAGAGTATATGCTTCATCAATAAATAGTACTCCGTTTAAACTTTTATCTATTACTGATGCAGTTTTACTAGCAGTCTGACCGACATATTCTGCAACTAAATCTTTACTACTTACTTCAACTAATTTATTTTCTTTGATATAACCTAAGTTATAGAGAATACTCGCAACTATTCTTGCAATTGTAGTCTTACCTGTACCCGGATTACCTAAAAATACCATATGTAAATTAACATTACTAATATTTAATTTGTCTTTAGTTTTATCTTTTAAACTAATTAAATCAACTAATTCTCTTAATACTTTCTTAACTTTATCTAGTCCAACTAACTCATCAAGTTCACTAAACACCTCATCAATACTTTTATTAGTCTTAATAATAGGTAGTTCATTATTAAATGATATATATTTAATTAACTCATTTTGATAGTTATTAAAATCAATTTCTTCAGTATAAGTTTTAGTAATATAATCAAGTAATTCTACTTTCATAGCATCACTAATATTTATTTTATTAATTATACTATTATAAATATCTTGAATACTAGGTGATATTCCATCAATACTAAAATTAAAACTATTATTCTTTATATCATCATATCCTAAAAAGAAATTAGTAATCTCATCATTATTACCAGATATAACAATAATAGACTCTTTATCATTAGAAAGTTCTATATTATGCATAAGTAATTTATGTGTCTTATCATCTTCTAAGTTAATACCACTTAGCTTATTAATATTAACAATACCATACTTTGTAAAATCAATATCTTTACTCATTTTATATAAAGAATAATCTAGATAATCATTATTTTTAGTATAAGAAAAATTTTTACTACACAAAGATAATATATCTATAACATCTTTTATTGTTTTATCGCTATTAGAATTAATTATAAGTCTAATTGGAATATAAATATCAGTATCATTACATTTATACTTATTCATATAATCAATAATCTTTTTTAATAACTGTTTAGATTCATCTGTTATATATAATGCATCTATTTTAGAAAGTAAGGAACTTTTATCTTCCTTACTTTCATTAGAATAATTAGTTTTCATATTAACTATACTATCACAAAAGAAATCACTATATATACTATCTAAATAATCCATTTTATTCATAGAATCACTACTTTTCTACATGTATTTCTAACATTTTATCTTTTAATTCTTTTTCAATACTCTCTAAAGTCTTTTCAGCTTCAGCTCTCTTAATACGACCATTTTCATGAATTTCAATAACTTTGTCTAATGTTTCAATTAAATTCTGATTAGTTTTTTGTAATGTTTCAATATTAACAATCGCTTTTTCAGATTCTTCAGCAATATCAATTGAACCTTGTTTTAAAGTTTCACTATTCTTAACTAACATTTCATTAGTAAGCTTAGATACTTCTTGTTGTGTTTTTAAAGCTTTCTTTGCATTATTAATACCTAGTGCAAGTACCATTTGATTCTTCCATAAAGGAATAGTATTAGTAATAGAACTTTGAATCTTTTCAACTAACTCAGCTTCATTATTTTGTAACAATCTAATTTGTGGAGCCATTTGAATAGATATAATTCTAGTTGTCTTTAAATCATAAATTTTCTTTTCAAATCTATTAATTAGATTATCCATATCATTTACTTTTTGAATATCTAATTGTTCCCCACTTTTTTCTGCTTTAGCCTTTAATTCAGGTAAAACTTTATTTCTTAATTCATCAAGTTTTCTATCACCTGCAATTATATATAAAGATATCTCTTTAAAATATTCTAAGTTCTTATCATACATAGTATCAAAGATGCTAATATCTTTAAGCATTTGTAATTTATCTTTTTCTAAACTACCTTCAATAGTATCAATATTTTTCTCAATCTTAATATATCTAGCAATTATATAATCAACTTCTTTTTTAGCATTACTAAATAATTTAGCAAAAAAACCTTTTTTCTTAGTACCAGCTATATCTGCATCATAAGATTTAATTTGACTAACTAAATCAGCAAGCAAATCTCCTACCTCTCCAGTATTCTTAGTCTTAACATCTTCAAGTATACTATCAGAAAACTTAGATATTTTATCTTGCGCAGCCGCACCAAATTGTAATATTTGAGTTGCATCCTCAATATCTATTTTACTATTAAATTCATCTACAGCCTTCTTTTCTTCTGCACTTAATAAATCATAATTTAAAGATTCTTCAATCTTTTCTTCAGTTACATTCTCACTAACTATCTCTTTAACCTCTTTTTCATCTAAACTCTTTTCTACTTTTAATTCTAATCCGTTCATAAATTCTCCTTCTTTCTTTAACTATAATTGAAACTATTGTTTCAAATAATCAATCAATTGATTATATACATCCATCTTTAAACTTGTAACAGTACTAGTTATACTTTTTGGAATACCTATACCAATATCTTTAACATCATAATTTCCACCTGTAATACCAGTTCTAAACCCATATTTTTCAAAGGCTATTTGTTGAATCCTTTTATCTTCTAGTGCTTTATATAACTTAGAACCATTTTCACTAAATACAGTAAAACAATGTGAATTCCAAATTGTAGGTGTAGGATAAAGTACCCTAATTTCGTCTTTTACTTGATTAAAAGCATCAGGAGAGCTATTAGCAAAATCTATCATACTTTTTTCATAATCTACAATCATAGGTTCTCCACCCATACCAGTTTTTAAGTATCTTTCAAATAGATCAGCAGGTGTATTATTCATATATCCTGATTTTATATAGAATTCTTTTAGTTTAGGTAGGTTTGCATCTATATTATCACTAGTAACTTGTCCACCACTTAATATTGATAATAATAATCCATAATAAGTAGCACCTGGTGATGATGATACTGGATCTGTGGATGCAATATTAATAGTTCCATATAAATCAGTAAGCCCTATATCAGACCAACTCTTACCTTCTAGAATATAATTAATTAACTTATTCATATCAGTTATATAATATATTCCCTCATTATTAGTAACTATACCTTCATTAATTAAAGCATCTACAACTTTACTCCAACTATATATAACTATTGGAGTATTTAATGTAAGTCCTCCATCTAATACAGTATATCTATCAGCCTCTCCTGCTTCTTTATTAGGAGCAAGTTTATAGTAATCATAGAATCTTTGATCTGATGTAAAGAGAGCATCATACTTAGATACACCATCAGACAAAACTGAATACTCTTTACCACTTGCAATATTATTTATTATATTACTATTACCAAGACCAACAGTTTCTCTAATAAGTGGCTTTGTTATAGTTTTACCATTACTCCAAGTATCAAATACTGGATTAATATGATATTTATTTTTCAGTATTTTAATTACTTCTTCATCAGATAAAAAATCTTCCTTTCCTCCACCTGTTGCCACATATACATCAACCATTTTTTTACCAACTATATTACCACTATCTCCAATATTTTTAATAACAATAATAAGTATTATAAGTACAATAAATATTCCAATTCCTATAAATAACTTCTTATTTTTCATTCTTTACTCCCTTCATAATTGAATTACCTGAAGTAATACCATCTGCATCCATCATCATATCATATATCTTCATCTCTGCATCTGCATCCATAATATCTTTTTGATATAAAGACGCAAGTATTGTATCAAAAGCATCTTTAGTATTTTTAATCATTAAATCTGCCTTTTTCATAAAACTCTTGCCTTCACTAGATACAAGGCGTTGATTTTCAATCTCATCATATCGAACAGTTATTTTAACTAATACTGGTAGGTAATAATCAAAGAAATTCTTAATATTTTTTTCTTTTCTAGGATTTTTTTCAATCTCTTTAATTATTTTATCAACTGTATCATGTATATGATTTAAGCATTCTCTAATTTCTATACTATCAATCTTAGGTATCAAAGTAATTATTTGTTTATTCTCTCGTTTAGCCTTAGTTAATTTTTCATATAAAGTAATATTAGTAGTCTTTAAAGTCTCCTTAGGCTTAAAACTAGAAAATACTAGTTCACTCGCTGTAAAAGCTGCTGCTCCGATTGCAATTGCAGGAAGAATTGGTGTGGCAAGTGCGACATAAGGAACAGCAAAGAACGCACTACCCATTGCAGCTGATACTAAATCTTTACCCTTCATTAGTTATAACTCCTAACTTCCATGAATGCTTCTTTTAATCCAGATTTTCCATCAAACACTTTTCCATTAGTAAGTCTCGCTACTTTATTAAGTTCATATTCCGAAGAATCTCCAAAAGTAATACTATAGATTGGAATCGAAGATTTGCTACTCTTATAATACTTTTCTAAATCACGATAAGTTCCAACATTAGACATACCATCAGTCATTAGTATTACAGTTTTAGTATATTCATTAGAATCATCTTTACTTAATATTTTTAATGCTTCAACACTTGTATCATATATATTAGTTGCTCCTCCTGCTTCAAGATTATTAATAATACTTATGACAGAATCTGTATCATCACCCATCTTAGTATCATATACTTTATACTTATCATCAAAAGCAATAATAGTTATTTTATCAAGCGATGAAAATTGTAATTTATCTCTAGATGATGTCTCATAATTTAAAATATAATTCATTGCCTCTTTTAAAGTATCAAGTCCTGTTCCATACATACTACCAGATATATCTAAACAAAATACTACATGAGTAGGTTTTCTTAATTTTTCAATATACAAATTAATAGCCTCACTCATAACCTTCTTACTAGGATATTTCATATCTTTTAAATACTTACTAGTATCAATACCCCAGTCAGGATTAAATACACTCTTATCAGTATTTTCTTTAACACCACCATACCAAGAACGATAACCTAATTTCTCCATCTTAGTAATAGCCTCATCATTTCTTAAATATTCTTGAATCTTAATAAACTTATCTTTTTTATCTTTATCATTTAAATTGTTATTAATGTAAGCTAGTGGCATATCATTAATCGCAACACCATCTTTAGGATAAATTAAATATAATGGTTCTTTTCCTTTACTTACTCTTTTTTTATTTAGATTAATTAATGTACTTTCGTAGTTAAACATGGCATTATAGTCACCATTTTCATACATCTTAAGTAAATAATCTTCATCACCAGATACTCTTTCTACACCTTTAAATAAATCCTTTAAATCACTGACTAAAGATTCGTTTGATAGGTGCTGGCTAGTTAATACCTCAGGAGAACCCGCTAAACTATTTAAGAAACTTAAATAAGTAGTAGCTCCAGTATTAGTCTTAGTAACAGAAGACATAACATATTTAAGATTGCCATTTCTAACACTATCCAAAATATCTTTATTATATACATCATTGCCAACAAATCCTAACTCTTCTGCTTTACTCTTCTCAATGCCAAGAACAACAGGGTCAATAAAAGTAGACTTACTATCAGTTATAATACTACTATTATCAAGATTATAAAGCCATATAGAATTAGAAATCCATACTGCATCATACTTACTAGAATCATCATTTAATATATCTACAATCTCTAAATCTCCATAATAATCAATAGATACATTAAAACCTTCCTTCTTCGCACACTTCTTAATATAACTTTCCATCCCTCTAGTTGAACTAGAAGCAATAATTCTAAATAACTTCTTATCATTCTTAAATTTAGAACAACTATTAATGATAACAAATATAATTACAAAGAAAATCATAATCTTTATAAAACTCTTCAAAGACTTATAATCAGTCACATACTCACCTTCTATCTACTTATTATAATACCATAAATACTAAATAATGACAATCACTCGAAAAGAAAAAATCAAGCATATGCTTGATTTTTTTATTCACCTTTAATTATATCAAATACTCTTGTTACCTTTAGATCATAACTGATATAATCTAAGTTATTATCATATTGTTTTTTAACTTCCTCTTTAGTCATGTTATATTTAGTTGCAAGTTCTTCTACTTTAGCCTCTACTTCTTCATCAGTTACTTCTATTTTTTCAACTTCTATTATTTTTTCAATAATTAATCTATTTTTAATTCTCTTTAATGCTTCATCTTTATATTCTTCTCTTAATTTATCTTCTGATGAATTAGTTAATTGGTAGAACTGTTCAATAGTAATACCTTGCATCATAATATGTTCTTTGAAATGTTCTAACATATGAGTTACCTCATCATCAACCATAGTATATGGAATATCTACTTCTGTATCCTCAGCAATCTTTTCAAGTAATTCATCTATATATTTATCATCTGCTTGAGCATCTTTACGAGTTTTAATATTCTCTTTTACTTGTGCTTCTAACTTTTCCTTAGAGTCTATTCCTTCCATATTTAAATCTTCAAAGAAATCTTGATCTAATTCAGGTAATTTAGTTTGTTTTACCTCATGTACTTTTACTTTAAATACAACAGGTTCTCCAGCTAAGTCTTCTGCATGATAATCCTCAGGGAAGGATACATTAACATCTACCTCATCACCTGACTTATGTCCAATAAGTTGATCTTCAAATCCTGGAATAAATGTATTAGAACCAATTGTAAGTGAATAGTTTTCACCTTTTCCACCATCAAATGGAGCACCATCTTTGAATCCTTCAAAATCAATTACTGCAATATCACCAGACTCTATCTTACCATCTTTAATAACGATTTCCTTATAGTCTTCCCTCATATGTTTAATTTCATGCTCTATTTCTTCTTTAGTTACTTTTACTTTATCCTTCTTAACATCTAGTTTTTTATATTTACCAAGTTTTACCTCTGGTTTTAAAGTCAAAGTAAATACATATTCAATAAATTTCTCATCAACAGTTCTAATATCTAATATAGGTTGAGCTGCAATTTGTAAATCCTTATTATCTTCTATCATTTTATTATAAGCTTCATCTACACAAATATTAGATGCTTCATAAAATAATGATTCTACACCAAAATGTTTTAAAAATACATTCTTAGGTGCTTTACCTTTTCTAAATCCTGCAATAGTCTTAGTTGCATTAATTTTTTTAAATGCTTTATCTAATGCATCGCTCCAATCTTTACCTTCTATTTTTACTACAACTTCTTTTAAATTTTTACTTTTTTCCATAATTACCTCCAACGTCTATATAGTATATAATAAATATTTATTTTAATCAAGCGTTTTTTTTATCTTTTGTATCTGTTCTTCATAATCATCACTACTGGTTATAAAACTACCTACAACTAATATATCAGCATTAATACATAGTTTTGATGTAATATCATTAACTCCACCATCTACTTCTATTAAATATGAATAATTCTTCTCTTTTCTAATTTTATCTAATTCATTTATTTTAACTGGACTATCGTAGATAAACTCCTGTCCACCTTTACCAGGTTCCACACTCATAACAAGCACTAAATCTAAGTATGGAAGTAAATCTACAATCTCACTAACTTTAGTATTTGGTTTAATAGACATACCTACTTTAATACCACAAGATTTAATAAAATCGATAACATCTCTATGATTATCCACTGCTTCAAAGTGGAATGTAATAATTACAGGTTTTAACTCTCTATATAAATCAATATACTTTTTAACATCACTTACCATTAAATGTACATCAAGAGGAGTATTACAGTTATCAAGTAATTCTTCATATACATCGTAAGCAACAGAATTATTATTAACAAAAATACCATCCATAACATCAACATGCATAAAATCAGTAGATGTTAAATCTAACTTTTTTAAACTATTTTCTAAATCATCTTTAATAGATAATATAGATGTTGAAATCATATTACACACCTCTAGTTTCTACTTCTTTAATAAACTTAATATAATTATAATATCTGGTTTTTAATATATTGTTATCTATTTGTTTTTTTATTTCACATTCATCTTCTTTATTGTGCATACAATCTTTATAACGACACAATTCTCTATAATTATTAAACTCAATAAAATTATCTCGAATATCTTCTTTCGTCATTCCTATAAATGACATTTTAGAAAAACCTGGAGTATCAGCTATAAGTCCATCTAATGTTTCAATCAATTCTACATGACGCGTTGTATGTCTACCTCTACCAAGTGCCTCTGAAACTTCACCGGTAATTAAAGATAATTTACTATCTAGTTTGTTTAATAAGGTTGATTTTCCTGCACCACTCTGTCCTACAAAGACTGTTACTTTATCTTTAAATACTTCTTTAATAGTAAGGTCAGTATATACTTTATATCCAATATTTCGATAATAATCTAAAGTTTTATTTAACTCATTTATTTCTATATCAGTTAATAAATCTATCTTTGATACGTAGATAATTGGTTTAATATTATTATATTCAATAATACATAATAATTTATCAAGTAACTCTAAAGAAAACTCAGGTATCTTATTGCTCATAACAATAACTGCTTGATCAACATTAGAAATACTAGGTCTAATAAGTTCATTACACCTTGGTAAAATTTCTAACAATAATTTATTATCAAGGTCAATTAAGGCATTATCACCAACAAGTGGTGTAATGCCATCATGCTTAAATTTACCTCTTGCTTTACAAGTATATAAATTGTTATCTACCTTGACTGTATAATCATTACTTATTTGTTTTACTATCTTTCCTATCATAATATCTACTTAAAAATTTTCCTTTTCTGAATCATCTCCATCTGGATTGCTTGGTTTTGTATCATCACTTTTACAACTCCATTTTGCAACCAATGTAGTATCACTAGTAATATTAGTTTGAAAGTAAAATCTATTACCATTAAGCATCCAATATTCAAACTCACAGTTTTTCTTAGTTGGATTACTTCTTGGTTCTGATGCTGATTTATTATATTCTACAGTTTGGCTAGGAAAATTACCAGTACCACCGTCTAAACTAAATGATACAGTTAAACTTTTAGCCTTAGCAGTAGTTATTTTTAGTGTATCTCCATTTGATACTTCGCTACCTTCTTTTTTACTTTGTTCAATTATTGCACCTGGTTCTTTAGAAGTTGATTCTTTCTCATCAAATGTACAAGTAATCTTATTCTCACTGCAGAATGTATTAACATCATCTTTAGTATACTTTCCATTAGTAAAATCAGGATATACAGTAATAAGTGTTGCATAAGTTAACTCAATTGCATCTCCCTTAGTTAGTTTTTCACCAGATTTAATACTTTGTTCAATAATAGTATTCTCTTTATAATTACCACTCTTATCAACCTTTTTAGCAGTAACTACTACACTAACTCCAGCAGCTTCTAATTTTTTCTTTACCGTATCTATATTCATACCTGTATAATCTTCAACAGTAATTTGTTTTTTTCCTTTAGATATTGTAATAGTAACTGTACTACCTTTTTTAGCCTTACTTTTTTCTTTAGGATCTACTTTAGTAACTATATTCTTTTTATATTTATCACTATATTCACTTTTCTCTTTAACTTTAAAACCTAAATCTTCAAGAATCTCCTTAGCATCAGCCTTTTTTTCTCCCACAATATCATTTGGTATAGTTATTTGTTTGCCAGATAATTTGCCTGCAATAATAGCGATTATAATACCAAGCACTAATACTCCCGCAACTATACCTAGTATTAACATAATCTTTTTAAATTTCTTATTCTCTTTAACCTCGTCCTCAGACTCAACATCAGCATCTTCTTTTATATTACTAAGTCTACTTAAATTAGGCATAACTTTCGTTTCATCTAAATCATTTTCTGGATACTGATATACAATTCTTTTTTCATCACTACGAACTGGATCTAGACATGTTTTAATATCCTCAAACATCTCACGAGCAGTTTCATATCTATTTTTAGGATTCTTTGCACACGCTTTTAAAACTACATTTTCAACACTCTGTGGAATATCTGGTGATATGTTTCTTACAGATGGAATTGGTTCACGCATTTGTTTAATAGCTATCTCAACAGCATTCTCACCTTTAAACGGAAGTTTACCTGTAAGAAGTTCAAACATTAAAATACCAAGTGAATATATATCACTCTTAATAGTAGAACCACTACCGTTTGCTTGTTCTGGCGGTAAGTAATGCACTGAACCCATTACTGAATTAGTCTGTGTTAGTTCATTATTATTAAGTGCCATGGCAATTCCAAAATCAGTAATTTTAACTCTACCATCTTCTAAAATCATAACATTTTGCGGTTTGATATCACGATGAATAATATAACTATCATGAGCGCATGATACAGCTGATGTTAACTGTAACATAATATCTATTACTTCTTCCAAAGTAAGAATACCACGTTTTTTAATTAAACTCTTTAATGTCTTACCATTGATATATTCCATTACTATAAAGTATTTTCCATCATCTTCACCAACATCATATACCTCAACAATGTTAGGATGTTTTAATGAACTTGCAGAATTTGCCTCACGCTGAAATCTACGTACAAACTTCTCATCCTCTGCTAAGTCTCCTCTTAATATTTTTACTGCTACTTCACGTTCTAAAATTGTGTCAAAAGCTAAATATACATTAGCCATGCCACCTTCGCCAATTGATTTAATTATCTTATAGCGATTATCGATTAATTGTCCTTTAATTATCATAATTATCCTCCTTATTCAAATATGCAATCGATATATTGTCGCTACCCCCTCTATTATTTGCCTTAAATATTAGTTTATCTAATTTTTCGTCAATATCTAAATCTTTATTATTAAGTACCTTCATAATAGTATCGTCATCAAGCATGTTAGTTAGTCCATCACTACATAAGAAAATTCCATCAACTCCAAGTTCTACATTAAAAATATCCATCTCAACATCAGGGGATGCACCAAGTGCACGCATTAATACATTTTTCTTAGGATGATTTTTTGCATCTTCTTCACTTAGTTCTCCTGATTTAACAAGTAAGTTTACTAAAGTATGATCAACTGTTACTTTATGTAGTTTTTTATTTTTAATTACATATCCAGATGAATCACCAATATTACCCATAAGCAAAAATTCTTTAGTAAGAATTGCAAGCACCATAGTTGTACCCATGCCTGAACTTTCTTTATGTTCAGCAACATACTTATATATAAGTGCGTTTGCTTCTTTTACTATCTCACCAATCCAGTTAATTGCATCTTCCTTATTACCTACACTACTAATAGATTTAAATCTTGTCGCAATATGATTTAAAGCTATACTACTGGCAACCTCACCATCTTTATGACCGCCCATACCATCAGCTACCGCCATTAAAATCTCACCACTAGCATTTGTAACGATATTTACTGAATCTTCATTATGTTCTCTAACCTTTCCTGGGTCAGTTATGTAAGAATATCTCATAATCCCTCCTCAAAGTTAGCTCGAAGTTGTCCACATGCCGCAGATACCTTACTACCAAACTCTCTTCTAATTGTAACATTTATATTATTTTTTTTCAATATATCATAGAACTCTAATATAGTTTTTTGACTACTTTTTTTAAACTCAATATGACTAGTCTCATTATACGGAATTAAATTAACATAACAATTCATTCCTTTTAATAAATTACTTAGTTCAATCGCACAATCTTTAGTATCATTAATACCTTGAAGCATTATATATTCAAATGTAACTCGCCTATTAGTTACTTTAATATAATCTTTAATAGAGTCCATTAATTCTTCTATTTTATAAGCCTTATTAATATTCATTAACTTATCTCTAATCTCATTATTAGGAGCATGTAGAGAAATAGCTAAATTAACTTGTTTATCATAATTAGTAAACTCTTTAATTTTAGGTACAACACCACACGTAGATACCGTTATATGACGGCTTCCTAAAGCAATACCATTATTATCATTAATTATATTAATGAAGTTAATTACATTATCATAGTTATCAAATGGTTCTCCTATTCCCATTAATACTACATGCGATATTCTTACGTTTATATCTTCTTCTATTTTAAGTATTTGTAAAACCATCTCATGACTTTCTAAATTGCGAACTTTTTTAAGTCTTCCAGACTCACAGAATGCACATCCCATGTTGCATCCTACTTGTGTAGATATACATAAACTATTTCCATAATCATGATACATTAATACTGCTTCAACTTTGTTATTATCAGATAACCCAAACAAATATTTTTTTACATCAATATCTTCATTTTTAGCAAGTATCTCTAAATCATTAAAACAAAAATTTTCTTCAAGTAACTCTATTACACTCTTACTAACATTATACATCTCATTAAAACTTTTAACTCTTTTTTTATATAACCAATCATAAACTTGCTTTGCTTTAAATTTTTTATATCCATTACCTACAAAGAAAGTTTCTAGTTCTTTTAAACTTATACCATAAATACTGCGCATAAATCACCTTTTCTACATTCATTTTATCATAAATGTTAAACTATTTAAACATGTCATAGAAAAAAGTTGAGAAATCTCAACTATTATACTATCCATTATATGGAAGTTTTTTTATCATCCCAGCAAAGTATTTTTGTAAAGTTGTTACATCGTCTATATTAATTTCACCATCTAAATTAACATCAGCAGCTTTTTTCTCGGTTTCATTTAAAGAATATCCTGAAACATCAGCAATACATCTAGATAATTTAGTTTGATCTTCAATATTAACTTTTCCATCAGAATTTACATCACCATATAGTATTTGACTATCAATATAAATCTTTCTTATACAATATCCTCTATTATTTGGTCTTCCTTCAAGGCAGGCCTTCTCTCCTATATGGTGTTGCATACCTATAGAACTACTAGAATAATTTGATATATATTTTCTTAGAACAGTTTGATCAACAGTATTTACAGCGCCATCTTTATTTACATCAGCAAGTATTTTTTGATAATCATCATATTTTTCTAATTCTACTATATAATTTCCTATAGATTGAACATCCATAATATTAATGCTTCCATCTTTATTTACATCGCCAATTTCATAAGCTTTTTCCTCAATTTTTTTATAATTACCATCAGTAACAGAATTTCCCATTAAATTAGATAGTGTTCCTGTTTCAAACAATAAAACTATTAAAAATATACTTACAGCAACTACTCCTATAATTAAAATTTGTTTATTTTTTCTTGATCTTAATTCATCATTACTAGGTCTCCCTACATGTTTTTTCATATTAACTCTCCTCCATATTTTTATGTATTTTTTTCTTATACATTATAAGCATTATAGTTCCTACTACAACTAAAACTAATCCAAATACCATCAATGATACAGATATTGTTTTCTTAGTATCAGGAGTTGGTACAACCTCTTTTGGAATTGGAACAACAACATCTACTTTGTTTGTTACTTTATTAGTAATACCCCCATTATCTTTTACACTAATATTTGCAACATTAGGAATAATGTAACCTGTTTTAGTTGTATTGATATATTTAGTTAAATCATAATTATCTTTTACCATAGTTGTAATCATAAATTCATATTCATGACCATAGAAATCATCTGTTGCAAGAAATTCTGTTTTCGCAATTGCATCCACAACTACAGATCCATCTTTCTCAGTCATAGTTACAGTAAATTTATTAGTTACATCCACACCTTCATCATTTTTAATAACAATCTTCGACTTGTCTTTAACAGTAAGGCAAGGTTCTAATACATCATTAAATTTATATTCAGTATATTTATTATCGCTTCCATCTAAGTTAATATAAGGAACACGATGTGATGTTGTATAAACATATTCATCTAAACGTTTAACCTCTTTTTTATTAACACTTTTTACTGGATCTTCGACACTAAATGGAATTAGTGAATCTGGTGAAAAATTAAACATTCCTCCACCAAATCCTTCATATGTTCCACCATTTCTATCCCACCATGATTTTAAGAAATCAGGTTCCCCTAGATAATAAGTTAAATTAAAACTTCCTCCACTAAATAAAATTGTTGCCCAAGCATATTTATACTCTCTATTGCTATAAGTTTCTAGATTAGATGACTGAATTGCATTCTCCATACTAACTAATTGTTCATAATCACTTTCACTAGTTAACTTATCCTTAAATAAATGTTGTCTAGCTTCTTTTGCTGTACAATTTCCATCATTATCAAATGCTGTACATACTTGGCTATAGTTTTCATAAATATATGCTTTATCAACACCAGTTCCCATTTTAAAAGCTTGAGAAAAATCTAAATCTTTAAATGTTCCGTAACCTTTTAAGTTTAGTTTATTACCATCTTTATCTAAAAAATCATACTGCAAATCAATTGAACGTAATCCATCAAGAATAACACGCATATCGTTAGTATAAAAATTAATACTTGCTTTTTCTGATTGGTAATAATTACCATCAGTATATTTAAATTTTTTAAATAACGTTCCCCCTTGACCATTTGTACCAATCTTGCAATTTTTAACAGTTATTTTTAAATTTACTTGTTTTCCCTGATACATTCCAACATTATTGTATAATATATACATTTTTCCACTAGAACAATCTGATTCACTATCTACATAAAAAACTTTACTAACAGAATAATCTACATCTGAATCATAAAATACTTTTTTAGCAAACACTTCGTTAGCCGAAGATAACACATGATAATCACTAGCAGTTGCTTTAGTATTTTTCGTATTAAATGTCCAGCCATAATTAGCGTCTATTTTATAATTACTTTCCCTTCCTTCCTCAATTACGTTAATTATACTCTTTGCGTGAATTACAAATGGTATTATAAGCATTACTATAAACAGTAATAACAATTTTCTCATAAACATCCTCCTCTACTTTATGTAAATAATATCAAAAAAAAGAGATAACGTCAATGCATCATCTCTTAACTTTACACTTTTTTACATTATAAATTACTAAAATCACAATTGAAATTAGAGTAATACAAATTCCTTTTCCTAATCCTTCTGAATAATAAACTAGTTTTATCTTATGATTACCTTTATCTAATTTTATATTTATAAAATCTCCAACACTTTTATCAATTTTTACTTTTTTTCCATTATCATAAGCACTCCATCCTTTATCGTAAGGGATCGCTAGAAAAAGATTTGATTTAGTATCAGTAGTAATATTACCTTCTACTTTATTATTCTTAACTTTAACATCTTTTAACTGATTATTTTTTAGTTTATTATAAACCTTATTAAATACTTCTTCATCAAAATAATACAAATATGCTTTATCTTTGCCTTTTATCATAGAATTATCAAGTCGCATCTTAATAGTTGAATTTTCATATTTATTATCTAGCACCACAGTACCTACATTCTCACTATCAAGAGATTCAACATACTCATCATTTATATATATTGTTTCATAAACTGACCAGTTAATAGCTACATCATAATCGATTGTCAAATATATTTTTTTATTATTTGTATTTATATCAAATTCATAAGTTCCATCTTCCAAATATCTTTTAGGAAGAGGTTTTAATATTTTATCATTTATACCACTTATCATACTTACAAATTTATTAATATTTTCAAAACTATTTTTATTACTTATCTTATATTCTTTAGCATTCTTATCAATTATATATCCTAGTGATAACGCATAAGGGTTTTCATAGATATATACATTTTTCTTCTCATACTTTTTCTTAAATGAATTATATTTAGTGATAACAAATTTAGATTTATAATTATAATATGTATCTTCTAGTTTATCTTTACTGTTAACATATTTAAATCCAAGTAATGAATCATATATTGGTAACTTATTTAAATCATAAATTAGTGTTGTATAAGTAAGTGAACCACCATGTTTATGAAAGAATCTATAAAGATTACCATCATTAGTGGATAGCGCTGTTGTAAAACCGTGTGTACCACATGTATGACTATCTAAATAACTGTAATAATGATTGCCATCCATTCGATAAAAATTATTATCAATACTATTTAAATTATGACATGATTCATTATAGAATGTTGAATAACTATTAACTACTTTTAATGTTTTTACAGTAACTAATGTATCTATATAATTAAATGTTAACTCTCCAAGCACAAGTATAATCATAATAATACTAACAATCATTTTTTTATTTATTCTTGTATAGATAAAGAATAGTATCAAATATATAATTGCAAACACTACACTAATTATAATATCTGTTTTATCTAAAAACACTAAATAAATATTACTTACTTTATGACTTATAAATATATATAATATAATTAGTATAATAAAATATCTAATTTTAATCTTATCACAGTTATAAAAGCATTTAGCAGCTAGATATATAGTAAAGAATGTATAAAAGTAACTAAATCTTGATATATATCCATTAGGAAAAGAGAATGCTTGAAAGAATAATTGTAAATGAGGAATAGTTAGACTAGCGATAAAAAATAATATAACAATTAAACTAAGGATTTTTTCTTTTCTTTTAATCTTTTTATTAAAGAAATAAAGAATTGAAAGCGCAAAGCAAAATAAAGATACATATATTACCGGTCTATTTCTACCAAGTACTGATGTAGTATTATGTGTACCAATATAAGTTTTAGAAAATACATTTCCTAAAAATGTTTTATAAATATTAGTTAGATTAAAGTTAAGTAAACTTTTGTCTAATTCAAAACGCATAACATGACTAATATTAATAATACTAGGAATTAGAATTATTGCAGAAATTCCACCAGCAAGCAAGCTAAAACAAGCAAATCGAATTATTATTTTTCCATACTCTTTAATCTGTTTAAACTTATATAAACAAAATAATTCATATAAGAAATAAATAACACAGAATATACATAACATATATGCCATATAAAAATTAAACATGATTGCAAGCGATAGTGTAATTGTATAAAATATTGGTTTTCCTCTAATTAATTTATTTATTCCTATCATTACAAGTGGCATCATATATATTACATCAAACCACATATTATTAAAGTAATATACTGTTGTAAATCCCATTAATGCATAACTAATAGAAAATATTAGATTAGTAAATTTACATCCATATTTATAGTTAAAAAACATATTCATAAATAAGCCACATAAACCAAACTTAATCATTAGAATAACAAAAGTCATAAATGGTGTATCTACTTTTGATACAAACATATATAAAATATTAAATGGACTAGCAAGATAGTACCCAAATGTACTTGCCATATTTCCACCTAATCCCTTAGAAAAAGAATAAAAGATTGAATCATTTCCAACAAATACATCATGAATATAATTATAAAGAGAATTATACTGACTCGCCATATCGGCTAAAAGATAATTTTCTCCATTTTTAAAATTAGTTCCATGACTTATTATTTCTAATCCAACAGTTACCCCTACTATTATTACAATAGGAATAATAAACGCACATATATTAATTAATAATTTTTTTCTATCTAACTTCATATTTTTACCTCAAAATAATTATATATAATTTTATTAATGTTGACACAAAATATATGGTAAACAAGATTGCTTACATTATGTGATGAATATAGATATTACTATCATTCATTTACAGACTCGCTACGTATAATTATACTCCTTTCAGCTAGGCAGTTCAAGCAGTGGGAATTTCCCAAGAGTTAGGATTATACTGTGTATGTTTCTAGCTTATTAAAAATGTTCATTATAAAAGTCTATTTTATAATGAACATTCATTACATTCAAAACTAAATTATCCACATAACTTACCGGCTCCACTCACGTGACTTCGTCACAATCGTTCCGCAACTAACGGCAAATTACGCTCCGCTATTTGCCTATTACAAATCCTTGTTTCGCAAGGATTTGCACTCGCATCTAGTTTCTTACCCAGTCCTTACTTTACTCCTCCATAAGGTTTTAGTCTCGCATTCACTCAGATTAGAGTTCAGATTTTGAGAGTACTATAACTGGGCGAACAACGCCGCCGCCGTAGTAGACGCTAAGGCCCCAAAGCCCGCCATCATCGTGGACATCCCAGACATCAGACGCCGAATCACTATATGGACTCATTGTCCAATACCAATAATTACTATTATATACCCAACTTGGTGTATCATCTGTTTTAGTATATCCTTCACTTGTATCTATTAATTGATACTCAAATCCTAAATTCTCTGTTAATTCTTCAAACGTAATTAATCTTGCTTCAGTTGTTGCTGGGGCTTTTGCTGCTTTCCATGCATCAACTGCAGTTTTTATATATGAACCATCGTATGCATTACTGCTTGAATGATATTGCATTGCTCCGTATCCATTATCATCATATGTATATGCTCCTGTTCCATTTGAAAATGTTTGTACTTCTGAATAACTTAATGGTTCTGCTTTTAATAATGTAACTGTTGATTCACTTGTTCCTGAATCTGCTATTACATAGTAGTTTATATTATTATAAGTTACTGTATCTCCTACTGTATATGCTGTGTATGTTGGAGCAGGTGGAGTCTTATCAGTTCCATATGCATAATCTACACTTCTTCCTGCTACAGTACATCCAGTTAGATATACAGACGAATCACTATTTAATTGTGTTGTTGAACATTCAACTTTATTTCCGCTATACTCAATAGTTAACTGTGATACATCTGCTGGAAACTTTCCATTATCAAGTAAGTATCCTGCAATTGCGTACTCAATAGATCTTCCATATGCATCAATACTACGCTTGTCTGCTGCAACTCTTGCTTTTCTAATTATGTTCATTACTAAAGGTGTAACTATTAGGGCAATAATTGCCATAATAACTAATACTGCAATTAACTCTATTAAAGTAAATGCAGATTTTTTCTTTTTTACCATAAAAATCAAATCCTTTCACTAATATAAAACTATTTAACATGTTAAAAATCTATAAATATT